>CACXFM010000146.1 GCA_902766955.1 uncultured Lachnospiraceae bacterium
ATTATCATAAACCGTCATATGCGGATACAGAGCGTAGTTCTGGAAAACCATCGCGATGTCGCGGTCCTTCGGCTCGACGTCGTTCATCAGCTTGCCGTCGATCTTGAACTCGCCGCCTGTGATGTCTTCAAGGCCGGCAACCATACGAAGGGTTGTGGACTTGCCGCAGCCGGACGGTCCGACGTAGATAATGAATTCCTTGTCAGCGATTTCAAGGTTGAAATCCTTGACTGCCTTGTATCCGTTCGGATAAGTTTTGTCGATATGCTTAAGAGAAAGAGATGCCATTATGCGTTCCTCCTGAAGATGTGACCGGACTTTCGCTTCCGGCGTTCTTGTTTCTGAAACAAGTATAGTCTGACAATGCTACTTCCGCCATGTGTCACTTTTACAAAAATCAAAAGCTTTTGTTGCCATTTTGACGAAAGAGCCGGAAATCGTGTCAGAAGCCCCGGATCGCGTCTCCTTCTTCGCCTTCGTCCTCTCCGATGCTGCGGATCACTACCTGATAGGAGGCGCCGTTTTCCATGCGCACCGTCGCGGTATCGCCCGCCTTTTTATGCAGGAGCGCACGGCCGATGGGAGAATCGATCGACACCAGGTTCTTCATGGAATTCCCGCGGATGGAGGTCACGATCCGGAACACCTCCGTCTCGTCATCGTCCGGGAAATAGACTTCCACCCTCTTGTTCAGGCCGACCTCGTCCGCCTTCGAGTGGTCCTCGATGATCACCGCCGTCTTGATCATGTTCTCCAGATAGCGGATCCGGCTCTCGTTCTGGCGCTTTTCTCTCTTTGCGGCATAATACTCGAAATTCTCCGACAGATCCCCCTGCGCCCTGGCTTCCTGCACCGCCGCAATCAGCTCCGGCTGCAGCTTCAGTCTCCGCTCGTCGATCTCCGCCTGCAGTTTTTCAATGTCGCCCCTTGTCATCTTCTCATGCATACCGCGTCACTCCTCTATCACCTGTATTTCCAGAAAGTCAAATTCAATCTGCTCAATAAAACTGTCCCGGGTAAATCTGGCCTTCGACGTCCTCTTAAAGTCGGAAATATTCACCTCCAGCCACTGGGGCACCTCGAGGTCGAAGTCCAGACAGATCCTCTCCAGGCACCGGAATACCTGATGTGTTCTCGTGTCGCCGTCCCATATTTCGGCGACCGTATCCCGCAGCATATGCCCGTCCTTCCAGAGTTTTCCCCACATACGCATCGTCCGGCCCTCCCTTTTTCTGATCAGTCGGATTATCCCGAAAAAGCCTCACGGCGGTCAGCCGCAGGCGAATTACCTGCGATTCTAAGACTTTCCCGTTTTTTTTGCAAGTCCTTTGCGTTTTCTTCTTAATATGCAGGCATGACCGGTCACAGCCTTTTGACCCCGGCATCATGGTATGGTACAATTTCACCATCATAAACGTGCGTATACAGACGGACTCTTAAGAATCAGGCATGACAGGAAAAAGAATATTACAGAAGGAGGTTTTCCAATATGTCAGAAGTAAAACCGGGCAGCGGCGGAAACAGATATGTCCCCTATGAGGAGAGAACGGGCGGGGAAAGCGTCGTCTATTTCACGCGGGATCTCTCGGCCGACGGCATCCGCAAAGTCTATGAGCGGGTCAATGCGGGCATCACGGGGAAAACCGCCATCAAACTCCACACGGGCGAGCCTCACGGCCCCAATATTATCCCGAGCGCATGGGTCCGCAAATTCATGAAAGACGTCCTCCCGGATGCAACCATCGTCGAGACCAACACGTTCTACGAGGGCGACCGCTACACGACGGAAGCCCACAGAAAAACACTGAAAATCAACGGCTGGTCTGATTTCACCACCGTCGACATCACGGACGAGCACGGCACCGTCATGCTCCCGGTAAAGGGCGGCAAATGGTTCACCGAGATGAGCGTCGGCAAGACGCTGCCTGACTATGATTCCCTGGTCGTCCTGACCCACTTCAAGGGCCACATGATGGGCGGCTTCGGCGGCAGCAACAAAAATATCGGCATCGGCTGCGCGGACGGACGGATCGGCAAGAAGATGATCCATCAGCGCGGCGACGACATGTGGGGCATCGCGGAAGAAGAACTGATGGAGAGGATCAGCGAGAGCACAAAGGCCACCATCGATTACTTCGGCGAACACATCACGTATGTCAACGTGCTCCGCAACATGTCCGTCTCCTGCGACTGCGAAGGCGTCGCGGCCGCGCCGGTCGTCACGCCCAACATCGGCATTCTGGCCTCGACGGATATCCTCTCGGCGGACCAGGCTTCCGTCGATCTCGTCTGGGCGCTGAACGAAGATGATCACCATGATCTGCTCGAGCGCATCGAGACCCGCCACGGCTACCGCCAGCTGAGCTACATGAAGGAGCTCGGCATGGGCAATGACCGCTACCGTCTCATCGACATCGACAACGGCGACCGTGAAATCACGACGAAAGAGGCCGTCGCGGATGTTGTCCCCTTCGGGCAGTAAGAAACAACAGAGGGCCTGCCGCAATAGCATCACTGCGGCAGACCCTTCTTCTATGGGGATCCCCCTGTCCGGGATCCCTTCCGGCTGTCTTCTCAGCCCTTCCTCATAAATTTCTTAGCCACTTCGATTCCGGCCTTTACGGGCGGCGGACACAGCGCCCTGTCCGCCTTCTTCAGCGCCTCCCTGATCGGCAGCTTCTGCGGACAGTGGGCCTCGCACTTCCCGCACCCGACGCACTGTGATGCATAGGCCGTTTTTTTCCGGAAGCCGATGGTCATCGCATACTCCCTGATCCCCGCCACACGGTTTTCGGAGTACATGCGGTTCCAGCAGCTGAAGGTGCCCGGAATATCCACGCCTTTCGGACATGGCATACAATAGCCGCATCCCGTGCAGCCGATCCTGATCTTTGCGTTGATTTCCTTCTTTACTTCCTCAAGCAGGGCAAATTCCGCCTCGCCGAATTCCCCCGCCCGGACACTGTCCGCGATCCTGCAGTTTTCCGCGACCATCTCCCTCGAATTCATTCCGGAAAGGACACAGGTGACGCCCGGCTGGTCCCAGAGCCACCGGAGGCCCCACTCCGCCGGCGACCAGCCGTGAGGATCCGAAGCGATCAGCTGCTTTGCTTTCTCCGGCAGGAGTCCCACAAGTTTTCCGCCTCTTAAGGGCTCCATGATAATCACGGGGATGCCCTTCTTCTCCGCCGCCTCCAGGCCGGCTCTTCCCGCCTGGGTATTCTCATCCATATAATTGTACTGGATCTGGCAGAAATCCCAGTCGTATGCGTTCAGGATCTTCAGAAACATATCCGTGTTGCCGTGGAAAGAAAAGCCGATATTGCGGATGGCCCCGCTCTGTTTTTTCGACTCGATCCACTCTGCGATGCCAAATCCTTTCAGCCGCTCCCACTCCGAGATATCCGTCATCAGGTGCATCAGGTAGTAATCGACATGATCCGTGCGGAGCCTTCTCAGTTCTTCGTCAAAAAATTTGTCGATCTGGCCGGCATTTCTGACGAGATACTGGGGCAGCTTCGTCGCGATATTCACCTTGTCCCGCAGATTATTATTCTCCAGGAACTTTCCCAGAAGCTCCTCGCTCCCGGGATACAGATAAGCCGTGTCATAATAATTGACACCTTTTTTATATGCAAGCAAAAGCTCTTTTTCTGCTTTTTCATAGTCCAGACTCCCGCGCTTCCTTGAAAACCGCATGCAGCCGTATCCCAGAACAGAAAGCGGCTCACCCGTTTTGTCTTTCCTGAACTGCATCGTGTTAAGAGACCTCCCTTTTTCAGATTTCTTCCGGTTTCTCTCTTCATGCAAAGCTCTGATGCTTTTGCCATTATAGCAAAAAGCAGGTGCCTCCGCACCTGCTTTTCAATATACGGGAACAATCAACGCGGGAAGAATCAGTCCATCTTCAGGAGATCGTTCTTCAGGAAGCTCTCCTTGCAGTTGAACGCGATGGCGGTGGATTTCGTGCCGTCGTAGACATTCGGCGTCGGCTGCTTTCCTTCGCGGACCGCTTCGCAGTACACCTCCATCTCATGGATGTATGCGTAATGCCATCTGGTGATGAAGTCCTGATAGCACTCTCTGCAGACGCCGTTCTCGCTGAACACTTCCACGAGAGAATCCGTCGGTGTGGCGCCGATGCGGAGCATGCCCTTCGTGCCGACGATCTCCGTCTCGACCGCGGAGCCGTGAGCAGCAGTGCGGCCTGCAAAGAAGAAGGCCATGATGTTGTTCTTCATCTGGATCAGGCAGGACACATTGTCGCCGTCATCCCAGTCTTTGTACTGCGGGAACTCGTAGCAGCCGCCAATCGCCCAGAGCTTGTCCGGCTCGGATCCCGTCAGCCATCTGATCAGGTCGATGTCATGGATGGACATATCGATGAACTGGCCGCCTGAACGGGGCGCGTACTCCAGTGTGCCCTCGATGATCGCGCGCGGATCCTGGGAATAGCAGCGGACGAGGATCAGGTCACCGATATCACCGTTTTCGATCTTCTTCTTGGCGACTTCATAGGAATAATCGAAGCGTCTCATAAAGCCGAGCATGAAGATCTGGTCCGGATGGGCCTCGATGATGGCTTCCGCTTCTTTGCACTTCTCGACGGTATCGGCAAGCGGCTTCTCGCAGAAGACATGCTTGCCCGCTTCCATGGCGATTTTGATCATCTCTACATGGGAAGCCGTATTGGTGACGATGGCCACCGTTTCCACTTCCGGATTTTCGCACATAGCCTTGGGATCGGAATAAACGGCGCTTACGCCCAGCTCTTCCGCGACTTCCTTCGCCCTCTTTTCGTTGCCGTCGCAGATCGCGACCAGCTCCGCACCCGGAATGCGGCTCGCCAGATTGCACGCATGCTCATAGCCAAGTCTTCCGACGCCGATGATGCCGAATTTGATTTTCTTCATGATGATTTCCTCCTGTTCATTAAAGCCCCGTGTACTTTCTGACATATGCCCTTGCCATCTTCGCATAATCCAGCGGATTTGCGATATCCGGATCCTGCTCGGCCTCCACGATCAGCCAGCCTTCATACTGATATTCTTCAAGCAGCCTGAAAACCTCCGGGAAGTCCACGCAGCCTTCCGGATCGCCGGGAACCGTAAACACGCCTTCCGGGATCGAGCGGAGGAAGCTCTTCTTCTCCGCATAGCACTTCTCCATGGCCGCCTTCCTGACGTTCTTCAGGTGGACATGACCGATGCGGTCGTGATGCTTTTTGAGGATCTCCACGGGATCTTCTCCGGAGAAGGTCAGATGGCCCGTGTCATAAATCATGCTCACATATTTCGGATCCGTCATGGCCAGCATCCGGTCGATCTCTTCCGTCGTCTGGACCGTTGTTGTCATATGATGATGATACACCAGTTTCATTCCGTTGTCATAGGCTATTTTGCCCAGATGATTGAGCCCTTTGGTGAGCACTTCCCACTCGTCGTCATTGAGGACCTTTTTCTCGGAGAGCGGCGTGTCCCACTGGTGCTGAATCGAGAAGCTCTGGTCCGACGTATTGATCAGCGTCGCGCCGATCGCCTTCAGGAAATGCATGTGGTCCCGGAACGCTCTCTCGTTCTTCCACAGCGGTTCCTCGTTGAGATACGTGCTGATCCATGCTGTCACGGCCGAAAGGCCCCTTCTCTTAAATTCCCTGTTCAGAATGTCCGGGTTGTGGGGATACTGGCAGCCGATCTCCGTTCCGACGTAGCCTGTCAGGGCGATTTCACTGATGGTCTGAAGGAAGCTGTTGCCGGCTCCCATTTCGGGCATGTCGTCTTCCGTCCATGCGATCGGGGCGATGCCGATCCTTACTTTGTCTGCATTCATCATCTCTTTATGTCTCCTTTTTCAAATGCCGGCCGGCCCTTATGCAAGAGCGGCTTCGACTGCCTTTAAGACTTCTTCCGAGGCGCAGTTTTCGCGGAAGAGCTCCATGCGCTTTCCGGCAAATGCGGCCCGGATCATCTCTTTGACATCGGGATCCTCACAGGCGAGGATCTCGGGAAGGCTTCTGTGTGACGCCGCCTTCAGTTTATTGAGAAGCTTTGCGTTTCTCTGCTCGGAAGCGGCCGCATGAGCGGGATACCCGCCGCCCGGCTCCTGCACGAACAGTTTCTCGAACATATATTCCAGATTCACCTCGGCGCCCCAGCCCCAGCCCTTGGCAAAGGGAAGGGACAGGCAGTTGCCTGCATTCACCTGGGTAAACAGATAGGCATCCGACGGATCCGAGATCAGTCCGCAGCAGACGCCCGGCATGCTGTTTGCGGCCAGCATGGCGCCCTCGCCCGTGCCGCAGCCCGTGATCACGAGATCCGCTGCCCCGGACCCGAGCAGGGCGGCAATCAGAATTGCGTTCTGATTGTAAGTCTGTCTCGCGTCCTCCATATTGAACTGTCCGTAATTGACCACCGTGTGGCCATTGGCTTCTGCCACCTTCTTCAGAACATCGAAGACGAGCGCGTTCCGCTCACAGGTGCTCCATTCCATAACCAGTGCGATTTTCATAGCCGCTCCTTTTCCATCTTAATAGGCTTTCCGGTAAATATCCAGAATATCTTCGTAAGTCAGTTCCGTGTAGTTGTTCTTCAGAAGCCTCTGCTGCGTCTGCAGGACATTTTCGGCAAATACGGGCAGTTCTTCGCACGTGACGCCGTGCTCCGACAGCCGGTCCTTGGCGTATACCGTGTCCATCAGTTGATACAGCTTGTTGAGGGCGAAGACCGGCTCCGTGCCGAGCACGCCGGAGATCAGCTCTTCCAGGCGGTTCAGCCTGCCCACGGGTTTCTTCTCCTGATACTTTCTCATCACGTCCGCGAACAGCAGCTGGTTGGACTGGCCGTGGGGAACATGATGCACACTGCCGACGGGATAGCTCAGTGCATGGACCGCCGCACATCCGGCATAGCCGAAGGCAATGCCTGCATAATCGGAAGCCCGCAGGAATTCCGCCGCGTACTGCTTCCATGCGTCTCCGCCGCCCGCTTCCACGGCCTTCTTCCAGCACGTGAGGATAATCACGAGCGCTTTTTCCGAAAACATCCTGCTGATCTCGCACGCATTCGGTGAGAGATAAGACTCGACCGCATGAATCATCGCATCGATGGACGAAGTGGCAAACACTCCATAGGGAAGCGTCATCAGCATGTCCCGGATCAGGGCCGTGTCGTCCGCATACATGGCGGGAGAAACAAGTCCCTGCTTCACGCACTTCTTCACCCTGCTGATCACAGAGATATTGGTCATCTCGCTTCCGGTCCCGCAGGTCGTCGGGACGATGATCAGGCCGTGAACCTTCCGGAGCGCTTCCATGTGATCATAGAGATCGTCCATTCTTTCGCCCTCTTCCGCGACGGCCATCACCTTGGCGATGTCGATAATCGTGCCGCCGCCCACGGCGACGATCCGGTTGTATTTGAGTCCCTCCAGATCCGCGAGAATCGCATCCACCATCTCGTCCGTGGGTTCTCCCCCGCCGTACGTCTCCTGAAAGAGCACACGGCAGGGCAGATTCAGTGAAGAGATCGCCGGCCTGTAAATATATTCATTTGTCAGGATCAGGTCTTCTGCCGTGAGCGCGTAGCTTTCGGCACATTCCGCAAATCCGGAAAACTCTCTGATACCGGTCACAATCTGAAACGCTTTCATCTTCTTCGCCTCTTTAATAGACTCTGGCCTGTGCCAGGTGCTCGTCGATCCTCTTTCTCGCTTCCAGCACTTCTTCGGATGCGGCTGTCGTCGCAACGCCCAGATGCCACCAGGAATTGTAGCCTTCCGCCATGGTTTTCGGCAGAACCTTGGCATCGATGAGTACGCTGCCCGTCTCCTTCTTCGCCGCCCGGATCGCCTCGCGGAGTTCCTCCGGCGTCTTGGCAGTGAATCCCTTGAGACCGTAGCCCTCGCCGATCTTTGCGAAGTCCGTGTAGCAGTAAGTGCCGTCCAGTTTGCCGGTCTCTTCATTGCGGTGGCGCATTTCGGTCGCCAGAGATTCCACGCCGTTGCCCATCTGCAGATTGTTGATGCAGCCGAAGGCGGCGTTGTCAAAGACGATGACCGTGATCTTGGCATTTTCCTGCACCGCGGTAGCAAGTTCGCTGTTCAGCATCAGGAAGGAGCCGTCGCCGACCAGTGAATAGACGGGCTTGTCCGGGGCCGCCAGCTTGGATCCGAGTGCACCGGCAATCTCATAGCCCATGCAGGAAGCGCCGTATTCCATGTTGTAGGAATCCTTTGCGTCGGTGACCCACAGTCTCTCCAGGTCCGCCGGCAGGGAGCCGGCCGCTGCCACGACGATCGCGTCGTCTTCGATCTCTTCGCGGATGATGCCGACGCCGTTCGACTCGGTGATCAAGCCGCCGATGTCGCGGACGTAGTCTTCCATGATCTTTTCCGTCCAGCTGGGGACACAGGGGACAAATTTGCCTTCGCCGAAGCCCTGGCCGTCATAGCGCTCGTCGAGAACTCTCTGTCTCTCAGCGGCCCACTCCGTGTTGATCTTCTCAATCTCATCCGTATAGCCGCTTCTATAGCCGGCTTCCGAGAGCTTTTCCCCGATCGCCGCAAGAGTCGCCCTGGCGTCGCCCACGCAGGCTGCCGCATCCAGCTTGTCGCTGTGGAACTTCGATGTATTGACCGCCAGCACTTTGATATCCGGATTCTGGAAGAGCACCCACTTGGAGCCCGTCACGAAATCGTTGAATCTGGTGCCGACGCCGATGACCAGGTCACAGTCCTTGACAAGGACGTTGGCCGCGTAGGTTCCGGTCACGCCGATGCCGCCGACATTGAGCGGGAAGGAATCCGGCAGTGCGGAATGGCCTGCCTGTGTCTGGGACACCGGAATGTTGAACTTCCTGCAGAAATCCATCACTTCTTCGCCGGCTTCCGAATAGCGCACACCGCCGCCCGCGATGAGAAGCGGCTTCTTCGCCTCGCAGATCATTCTGACAGCCCGGTCGATTTCATAGGCATCCGCCACATGGCGCGGAATATGATGCACTCTCTTCTGGAAGAAATACTCGGGATAATCGTAGCTCTCGCCCTCGACGTCCTGGGGCATGGAGATCACTGCAGTCCCGCAGTTGGCCGGATCAGTCAGCACGCGCATGGCGTTGACCATGGCGGTCATCAGCTGTTCCGGTCTGGCAATGCGGTCCCAGTATCTGGCCACCGGCTTGAAGCAGTCCGAAGCCGTCGTGGTCAGGCTCTCCGGAACCTCCAGCTGCTGCAGAACGGGATCCGGCTGTCTCGTCGCGAAGGAATCGGACGGGAAAAGCAGAAGCGGCAGATTGTTGATGGTCGCCGTGAGCGCCGCCGTCACCATGTTGCAGGCGCCGGGTCCGATGGAGGACGTGCAGGCGACGACTCTGCGTCTGTTGTACTGTTTTGCGTAGCTGATGGCCGCGTGGGCCATGCCCTGTTCGTTGCGGCCCTGATAAACTTTCAGATGTCCCGGGTCTTCCGCCAGCGCCTGGCCGAGTCCCACGACCATGCCGTGTCCGAAAATCGTGAAGAAACCGTCCACAAAGGGCTCTTCCACGCCGTCAAACTCCACATACTGCTGATTCAGGAACTTCACGATGGCCTGTCCGACTGTCATTCTGATCTTCTTCATGATAACCTCCGCGTTTCTCATTCTTTATAAAATACCTTCCGTCGCGCCTCTTACGTACAGCGCTTTTACGGATTTCATGTTCTGGTAAGAGTGTACCTTAAGGCCCGCCGTCATTCTTTCAGAATCCTGTTTTTTCACGCTTTCGCAAGATAATGAAATTGCACCTGCCAAAGGCCTCCCGCACGGCCCTGTTTTCCGGCAGGATATTAAAAATGCGGGGAATTGTCTCCCCGCCTGCCGGATCTTTTCCGACTGATCTTTTTTCATTTTTTTACAGAATCTGAAAACCGCCTCCCCCTGTTTCGTAAAAAAAAGCCATAATCCGGCCTCATTTTGTGCTATGATGATGACATCGCGGAACAGTCCGCAACCGATTTTTGTATATCCGGACATAAGGAGGCCGCCATGCCCTCTCACTACGATCTGCATGTCCAGTGCTTTGTCAAGCGCCGGACAAACGCCATTTTTACGGACAGCAATAATCCTACGCTCCTCTATATCAGCCACGTGCGCCCCAGCACCAATTCTCACCCGAGGATTCTGCATTCCCACGGGCACCACGTGGAGCTTCTGCTGATCACCACGGGGACCAGCGAATTCCTGATCCACAACCGCAAGTACCCCGTCGCCCCCGGAGATCTGGTCATCTACAACTCCGGCATCGTCCACGACGACCTGACCGGTCCTGATACCGAGATCGGCTACTACTGCATCGCCGTCGGCGATCTGCATATGCCGGATCTGCGGGAGAATGCACTGATCAGTGACGACGCGGGCTACATCTTCCACACTGGTGAGGAGTTCGACGTCATGCACAGCCTCTGCGGGATGATGTTTCACAGTCTGTCCCGCGACGAGAATGGGACGGAGAACTTCTGCAGAAGCCTCATGCAGGCCTTCCTGCTCAAAGCCCTGGCCGTCACGGATGCGGTCGGCATCAGCGTTGCCTCCGACGCTCTCGAAGATGACATCCTGGGAAACCGGATCAAACAGTTTATCGACGAACACTACAGCGAGCCTCTGTCCCTGCAGGAAATCGGCGAGCGGCTCGGCATCAGTCCCTACTATGTCTCGCACGTATTCAAAAAAATGAGCGGCTACTCTCCCATCCAGTACCTTCTCCGCAGAAGGCTGGGGGAAGCGCAGACGCTCCTGATTTCAACTGATAAAACCATCTCCGAAATTGCCGGCCTGGTCGGCTTCGAGACGCAGAATTATTTTAACGCCCAGTTCACGAAACACGTGGGCATTCCTCCCAGAAAATACAGGGAGAACTACGTCATCCGTCAGAATTTCTGAAAGA
>CACXFM010000147.1 GCA_902766955.1 uncultured Lachnospiraceae bacterium
AGTCTGTTGACGACCGGATACAGGAGAACACTGATGGCCGTCATGGTCGCGGTCAGGACGAAGGTCCAGCTGTCCTCGATTTCCATGAGCTTTGTCTCGTAAAAGGCGAGTCCTGTCTGGAAGAGGGTCAGCGCAAAGAAATAGATGACGTCGCTGTAGACGAAGCGGCGGAACTGTGCGTTCCGGAAGGTCTGGAGCAGCGACAGAAACGGCTTTGTTTTACTCGGCTTGCTGTCGATGTAATCCCTCTCTTTAATATAGAAGGAGGGGATCAGCATGGCGGCGCAGGCCAGAGCGGCCATGATGGCGACCGCGAAGCGGATGGAGTTCTCCCTCCCGACAGCACCCTCCAGCATACCGGCTACATTGGGCAGCATAAAGGACAGACTCTGGCCGACGATGAAGGTGAAGGAGATATACGTCGAGACGTTGATCCGGTGTTCCTGCGTGTCGCCAAGCTCGGCGATCAGTGCATTATAGGGCGTACAGAAAATGGTCATAAAGAGATAGAAGACCAGAAGGAGCACGAAGAGCAGGATGTCGTTGACCACGATGTTGCCGCTCTGGGGAAGCACGAAGAGCAGGACGGTGACGAGAGAAAACGGGACGGCGATGGCCCTCATAAACGGAATCCGCCGGCCGCCTTTGTAATTGCTGCCGTCGGACCATCCGGCGATCAGCGGGTCCGTGACGGCGTCGAAGATTCGTCCGACAGCCAGCACGAGTCCGAAGAGTGTCAGCCTGAACACGATCGGATTCTGGGTAATGCCGGAGGCGAAGATACCAGTGTTGGGATTCTGTGCATCCGGGCTTCCGGTGTAATAGTAGACCATCCAGTTTGCCACGATGCCGGACAGAAGAGACCAGCCGAACTGTCCGACAGCAAAGATCCACAGTAATTTGTTTGTGATTTTTTTCATCAGGTCGTTCCTTTCATATGTCAATAGATCGGTAATATGAAATTGCAGCATTTCCATCCCAAACTATATTATATCAAGTAAAGGGTGCCTGTCACCTTTCCATTTTTTCCAAGGGTGCCTGTCACCTTTCCATCATTTTTCCATTGATATCGCGACAGGGATCCAAAGTTCGTTCTCCCGCATCTCCTTCCGGATCTGCTCTTCGTGCTCTTCGTGTGCGGGGGACTTTTCCACAAAATCGCGATATGCATCAATACCCTGACTGTTATCTCCGCCGAAATAGGACAGCACCCGATCTTTTTTCAGAATCCTCAGGTTCCGTCCGTTGATATACGCCGGATAACTGCTGTATGTGTAATCTTCCGCATAATGAACAAGCCCGGCTTTGACAGGATTCATATGGATATATCTGCTGACCTCCATAAAATACCGGTCATCTTTGATGATACTCGATGTATACCGCCCCTGAAACAGATGCCCGACAAGGTCATATTTGTAATTAAAAAAATCGGTAAACCGTTTGAGCAGAAACTGCATGATTTTTGATACGTGTTCTTCCCGTGTGCCTACAAGCAGATGAAAATGATTTGTCATCAGGCAGAATGCATGCAGGTCAAACGGATATTTCGTCTGTGTTGTTTCCAACATACAAAGAAAAGAGATGTAATCCTGAGCGTTTCTGAAAATCGCTTCTTTGCGGTTCCCCCGGCTCATAAGATGTAGAAATGCACCCGGATACCATTCGCGCGGCCTTCTTGACATAGTCCCTCCTCACTGACACAGGCACTATCAGCGGATTTCGATAGGCGGATTATAAAAGCCTTGAGAGACTGCGTCAACAGACATGGACAAACACGGGTGAAGGTTATCAAATGGATAGAAAAAACTAAAGGGTGCCTGTCACCTTTCCGGTCCGGTAAGCAGGCGGATTTCCTCCGCGGCTTCCGGGTATTCCCGGAGCAGCTTCTCCGCTTTGCCGTGTTCGTAGCCGTCCTGCCGGTAAGCGGGGCACATGGTCGTGCCGAGCAGCGCGAAGCGGCCGCCCTCTTTCAGGTGTGATCCCTGCCAGTTCCCGGCGGGAACCAGGTGCTGGGGACATTGTCCGTTCAGAATATCGCTTCCCAGCACCGTCTTCCGCACTTCTCCCTGAGCGGTGAGCTCCACGAGTTCGACCGGATCGCCCAGATAGAAGTGATAGATCTCATCGCCCGTGAGCCGGTGTAAATGCGAGAAGGTGTCGTCCCGGAGCATATAGTAAATGGCGCTTCCGGCAGCTTCACCGCTCTCTGTTCGGGCTTCGCTTCTGTATGTTTCCAGGACGAGCCCGCCCTCTATATCCAGCGGGACAAGCCCCAGCGCTTCGATGACTTGTTCCGCTGTCATTTCATGTGTCTGTCTCATATCTCTCAGACCTCCGTCCATGCGGACCCGTTTTCCGCGCTTGTCCGGATGGCTTCGCACACCTCGACGATCTGCGCGCCTTCCCGGAAGGTCGGATAATCGCGTCCCTCATAAAAATTCTTCATTAATGATACAAAGGTATCGTTGAATCCGTTTCCGAATGCAAAGATTTCCGAGCGGATGCCTTCTCCCCTCACCGCCGTGTGGAGAACATTGTTTTCTTCCTCGTTCCACCACAGGTTTCCGTCTTCGCAGGTGATTTCGATAGCCAGTCTGTTGCCCCTGCCGGGCGATATTTCCGACAGCATGACACTGCCCATGGCGCCGTCTTCATACCGGAAGGTAATGCAGGCGGCGTCCTCGCTGTCCACATGTATTTTCTGCGCCCCGTCTCCGGGGGCGGCTTTCTCCATGATGCCGTTCACGAGGTTCCGTTCCGGCCAGAAAGCGGCGAAGGAGGCGGAGACAGAGGTGACCTTTCTGCCGGAGATGTACTGGGCCGTATCGATCCAGTGGCTTCCGATTTCCGTCACGGCCCGCATGTCGCCCGACTGCTCCGGGTCATACCGCCAGTCATATTTCACCGGGAGCACATGGAACTCCTGGAGATAGCTTCCGTGGATGAGCAGGGGCCTGCCGAAGCGGCCGCCGCGGATCAGCTCCCGGGCTCTCTGCACGGCCTGATGATAGCGGACATTATAGGTCACGGTGCAGGTTCTTCCGTTTTGTTCCGCGAGCTCCGCCAGTTCCCGGGCTTCCCGCACGTCAAAGCTCAAGGGCTTCTCGCAGAAGACGTTCTTTCCGGCCAGGAGCGCTGCCTTCACATATCCGGCGTGCGTCCCCGGCGGCGTACAGATGTGAACCGTGTCGATCTCGTCTGCAAATGCATACGAAGGATCCGTGCCCCACACCGGGACGCCGTGCTCTTCCGCGAATGCGCGGGCTGTTTCCTCCCGGGATGTGACGACGGCGCGCAGACGGATTCCGAGGGATTTCAGGGCCGACGCGTGGGCGGCTCCGGCGAAGCCTCCGCCGATGATGGCAGCATGCATAAATCTTCTCCTTTCAGGCAGCGGAAAGCGGCTTAAGACCTGCCTCCTGACAGCTGCCCGCACAGCATATTTTATAAAATCTACAGGGTACCTGTCACCTTTTCAGCCCCCCTGACAGCTGCCCTCTCAGCATATTTTATAATAAAGACATCCAGAAAGAAAGATGATGACGGGAGGGCCAGACAATGTTAAAGAAGATGGTATCAAAAGTTCTCGGCCGCAAGTCCGAGCTCGAGATCGCCGGACGGATTCTGAGCATCAATGCCACGGGCATCCGGCTTGAACTGAACGACGGAAAGAGAGTCAAGTATTCATACAGACCCGGCTACATGCTGGTCAGCGGAGCCGCCGGTGTTTTTGTCGTCAGCAACGGCTATGTCATCGGAATGAGATGATGACAGCGGCCGCTCTCGCTTTCCTCGGGCCGGAATGGTATGATTAGGGGAATATCATGGAAAGAGAGAAGATTTGATGAAACGTGCAGGATATGTGTTTGGGATATTCGCGGCGGCTTTACTCGCGCTTCACGGCAAGTCTGTTCCGGCGGCAGACCGCCCCCTCCTCAGCCTGACAGAGGAACAGAAATATACAGGTGACCTGATCCTGGTCAATGCGGAGCATCCCTATCATTTTGATGCCAACAAAGACCTGAACCTGGTACTGCTTTCGGAGGCGCAGTCTTTTGACTATCCGCTGAGCCGGGATGACTTTCGTCTGAGTGCGGCGGTCGTGCCGTATCTGGACGCGATGATCCGGGACTGCGATGCAGCCATTGGAACTTCCTATACATCTGTCTCCAGTGCCTGGCGCTCGGAAGAATATCAGCAGAATGTTCGGGACGAATATGCGGAGCTTTACGGAGAAGATTATGCAGAGAAGTATGTGGCCGCCCCCGGGTGCAGCGAGCATCACACCGGACTTTCCGTGGATCTCGGAATCATCTATGATGACGGGGCGGAAGGGACTTTTTCGGAGAGCGAAAATGCAGTCTGGATGAGAGAGCAGAGTTACCGGTACGGATTTGTGAGGCGTTACGCAGAGGACAAGACAGAGATCACGGGAATCAGCAATGAGGCATGGCATTTCCGGTATGTCGGATATCCTCATTCTGCTTATATGTATGCCGAAAATCTCTGTCTGGAAGAATATCTTGCCCTTCTGCGGGAGGAAACATCACCTTCCGGCCCGCTGCAGATGGAATACGGGGAACAGACGTATTCCGTCTTCTATACGGAGGAGACCGAAATCACGGAACCGGAAGGCAATTATACAATCTCAGGTGACAATCTGAACGGTTATATCATTACTGTGCTGCCGACTGACCGCTCCGGTGGTGCTGCGCCCTGAGCTCCTCATTGGCCTTCTCGACATTGAGCCTCGTGAGAATCAGCGTGATCAGAAGGTTGAAGATCATGGGCATCCAGAGATACATGATGTGGAGCATGTTCATACAGGACGCACTCTGCTCCGGCGCGCCGCCGACGTATCCGCTGAAGGCCAGAAGCCAGCCGGCCAGCGCCGTGCCGATGCCGCCGCCGAGTTTGGTGCCCAGAGACGTGCAGGAATACATGGTTCCGTCCACGCGCTTGCCGCTTGTCAGATATGTATATTCCGAGCACGTCGCAATCAGCGCGTTCATGTCGCCCTGCAGCGGGCTCATGCCGATGGCCGCCGCGGCCGTGCAGACAAGCATCAGGGGGACGCTGCCCAGATAGCCGGCGATGACAACGCCAAGCCTTCCGAGCGTGCCGACCGTGTAGCCGGTCAGGTTAAGTCTGTACATGCCGCCCCATTTCGCGACGAGCGTGGGGGTAAACAGAAGCCCGACGATCATGGGGATGTTGATGGCCCAGGAGAACACACCCAGAAGGTTTGCGTTTTTCAGGACATAGGTCATATAGTAAATGCCCATGTTGAGGGTTGCCGAATAGATCTGCATGAGAATATAAGAAGCGCAGATCATCAGATAATACTTGTTCCGGACCAGAAGCCGGAAGGCATCGATCAGGCTGTATTTCTCTTCCTCCTGCCCGGCGGAGATTTCGTCGTCCTCCAGTTCCTCAGGAGGCAGTTCTTTCACGGAGAACACGGAGAGCGTGTTGGTGGCGAGACCGACAATCGCATAAATAATGGCGACCGTGCGCCACGCTGCGGCTCCGCCTCCGAACCGTGCGACGAGCCCGACCGTGATGGTCTGGATCAGCATGCTGGTGCCGAACGCAAACATAAAGCGGATCGATCCCATCTGCACGCGCTCGTGGTTATTCTTCGTGACGAGCGCCGTGAGAGCGGAGTAGGCGATATTGTTGGCCGTGTAGAAGCCGGCATTTAAAAGCGTATAGGCGATAAAGAACCAGGCGTACTGGGCGGTGGCGCCGAGATCCGCCGGGATGCAGAAGATCGCCACGAGACAGACGGCGCAGCCGAAGTAGCCGTAAAACATCCAGGGGCGCGCCTTTCCCATCTTTGAGTGGGTCTTGTCAATCAGTGAGCCGAAGAAAATGTCGCTGACGCCGTCAAACAGCTTGGAGACGGCGATCAATGTGCCGACGATTCCTGCATTCATGCCGACCGTGTCGGTGAGGAAGATCATGACAAATGCAGAGAGAAGGGCATAGACGACGTTGCCCGCGATATCTCCGGAACCGTAACCCACTTTGTTATACCACTTCAGATAAGTCTTTTCGTTCATCATAAACCTCCTTTGAAAAATCAGACATCCGCTCTGATCCGGAACGCAAATCGGAAGCTGTCCGCGTCGACGCGGTACTTTGCGGAGAGATCGGGGCCGCAGCTCTTCGAACCGATTCCTTCCATCCTGTGGTCAAGGCAGAGCACGGTGCCGGGGTACGGATGCAGTTCGTAGTTATGTGTCTTTTTCTCGAGTTCTTCCTGCGTGTAGCAGGAGGCGTTAAAGGAAAATGTCTGATTGTCCGCGGCTGCCGCCGTCAGGGCCAGGCCCTTTCCCGTGAGACGCACATAGTCACAGCCCAAATGGCTGCCGTTTTCCTGGGGACGGATATAGTCTTCATGCAGATTCCTCACCGGGGAGCAGAACAGACCGTGCCGTCCGCTCCGGCATTTGTCCGGATAGCTCTCGCGGGGACCGATGCCATAATATTCGGCCAGATCCAGCGCGGGATCGAGAAAGAGGCGGAGGCCGATTCTCGGGAGGGACACGATTTCCCTGTCTTTGTCCGCCCGGAATTCCATGCGGACCGTCCCGTCCGGATGAATCCGGTATACCGTTTCGATGCGGAGAAGCGGCTGGACGGACACCGCTGCGACGGACTGCCGGAGCCGGATCACGACGGAGCCGCCGTCTGACTCCCATACCGGGTCATACGCGCGGGTCACTGTGCAGTCAAGCCGTTCCCATTTCCGGAGTTCACAGAGCGGTCTGTCATTGTCGGTCGGCGCTCTCCAGAGATTGAAATCGGCCGGGGCCTTAAAGAACTCCTTTCCGTTTCTGCTAAGAGACGTGATGAGTCCGGAGAGGAGATCAATCCGGCAGGTGAAGTTCCCGCCCCTGACCGTGAGGGCCGTGCCCTCCTGTTCCGCCCTGACCGCGGGCAGGTGCACTCCGATGGCCCTTTGAAAGTACGCGGCAGCTCTGCGGTTTCGGCCGTCCGCATTTTCAAGCGCAAACTCGTCGAAACCGAGGACGTGGCCCGCCCGGAGACCGGGCCTGTCTTTTCGCAGAACGTACCTGACGTTCAGGAAACAGCGGCCCCGGTCCGGCACAGACAGCGCAAGCGGGACGGATGCCTCTTCATGAGGGGCAATATCGGGAAGGCGGAAAATGCCCTTTTCCACTTCTTCTCCGTCACAGGTGAGACGGAAGCGGCCTTCGACATACGGGGCCGGGCTGATAAAATCCAGGAAACTGCGGATTGTGAGGAGCCCTTTATCCTGCCGGTAGGAGCCCCGCAGCGGCCGGTGCACGTTTTTATATTCCAGCAGCCCGGTATGAGGCCTGCGGTCGGGATACACGAGGCCGTCCAGACAGAAGTTTCCGTCGTGCTGCAGCTCTCCGTGATCGCCGCCGTACCAGTACATGGCCTTGCCGCCGGTCGAGATCCCCTTGTAGACGGCGTGGTCGCAGAATTCCCAGACGAAGCCGCCGCAAAGGCCCGGATATGTTTCGGTCAGATCCCGGTATTCGAGAATGTCGCCCGGACTGTTTCCCATGGAATGGCTGTATTCCACCAGAAGCAGCGGCTTGTCCGGACTGCCTTTAAAGTAGTCCTCGATCTCTTCAAAGGCCGGATACATTCTGCCGGTGATGTCAATGTCAGAGGTGTCGTATGCGCGGTCCCGCGGCAGATAAAAGGCGCTCTCGTAATGTGTGAGCCTGGTCGGATCGGTTTTCTTCGTCCACCGGAGAGCCTCTTCGAACGTGCAGCCGTATCCGCACTCATTTCCCATGGACCAGATGAGGATACAGGGCCTGTTGCGGTTCCGGAGCACCATCGACTGGACCCGGTCCAGGGTCGCTTCGGTAAAGGCGGGATTGTCCGCGATTCTCACGTGGGCGAGGCGCATGCGCTCTGCGTAATCCTCTTCCCGGAAATACAGCGCGGCCGTGCCGTGGCTTTCATTGTCGGCTTCATCGACCACATAGAGGCCGAGCTCGTCGCAGATCTGGTAGAAGTAAGGGACATTCGGATAATGGGCCGTGCGGACGGCATTGAAATTGTGCTCTTTGATCAGGGCGAGATCCGTGAGAATCCCGGCCTTCGTGACGACGGATCCCGTGACGGGGTCGGATTCGTGGCGGTTGACGCCCCGGAACTTGACAGGAGCGCCGTTCAGCAGAACGCATCCATCCCGGACGCAGACTTTCCGGAAGCCTATGCGCTCCGTGATCCGCTCGTGCTCCGTCTCCATGATCAGTGTGTACAGATCAGGCGTCTCCGCAGTCCAGAGCAGCGGATTCTGAATGCGTGTGCAGAATTCATCCGTTCCGTCCGTGACCGCGTCGAAGAGCGGTTCATCAGGGGCCGCGCTGCCGTCCTTCTCAGAATGGTCTGCGTCAGGGAGCAGGCGCATCCTGACCGGCAGGGGCCCGCCTTCAAACGTGAAGTGCACCTTCAGATCAGCCGAGCGGAGATCTTCGGCCAGCTCCGTGGTGATGACATAGTCAAAGATATGCTTCTCCGGGCGCATGATCAGATAGACGTCCCGGATGATGCCGGACATGCGGAACTTGTCCTGGTCCTCGAGATAGGAGCCGTCGCACCATTTGAGAACCAGAACTGCCAGTACGTTCTCTCCGCCGCGGAGGAGACCGGTCACGTCGAATTCGGATGTGTGGTGGGTGACCTGGCTGTAGCCTAGATAAGTCCCGTTCAGCCACACATAGAAACAGGAATCCACCCCTTCAAAGTGCAGGCTGACGCGGGGGGCTTCCCTGTCCGGATGCCATGTGAAGCGCCTGATATATGCCCCGCAGGGGTTCTGCTGCGGAACATAGGGCGGGTCGAACGGAAAAGGATAGCGGATATTGGTATACTGATGTTCGTCATAGCCCCGCATCTGCCAGCAGAATGGGACCGTCTCCATAGTCCATGTGTGGTCGGGAATATAGTCCTGTCTGTAAAAATCGTCGTGCAGGCCATGGACATCCGGATAATAGCGGAAATTCCATTCTGACCCGCTCAGCATCTGGATCCGGTCCGACAGTTCCCGCAGCTGCAGCACGGACTGGATGCCGCGCTTCCGGGAGGCCGGAATGAAATAGCTGTGGACCGGCATGGTGTGTTCGTGCAGAACCTTCAGATTTTCATGGTGACCTGGAAGCAGCATAACTGAAACTCTCCTTTCTTTTATTCTGTGTCAGAAACCGTTGAAAACAGAGTATACTGCTTTTCATTCTAGTGTTCCGGAAGAGAGAATCATATGAACGAAACCGTTTGTTTTCTGCACGAAACCACTGGTCGGTGGCGGAGTCTGTCCTTTTTTGTGTAAACTTGAAAAAACGGCAAGCTGACGACAAGACAAGAGAGGCAGGTATAGGACATCATGTATGTAAACTCAGGTTATCTGTTCAACTCGAGACTTCCCTATCTGGACAAAACGAGAGCGCTCCGGATCACGAGCGCGGGGATTTACCAGCTGTTCACCTGGCCCAGACTTCCGACCTGGCGGCCGAAGGGGCGGATTGACTGGCAGCTGGTCTACGTCACGGCGGGAGAGGGGCATTTCATACTGGACGGAAAGGAAGTGACTGTTCCGGCCGGAAATATGGTGCTCTATCAGCCGAAACAGGAGCAGCATTATTACTTTCTCGGAAAAGACAGCTCCCGCTACTGGTTTGTGCACTTCACCGGGCGCTATGTCAAAAGTATCCTCAGGCACTACGGGATTCCGCTCGACGCATATATTCTGCACACCGGGATTTCCCATGAATATGAAGAGCTGTTCCGGCGGATGCGGGATGAGCTCACGGACTGCGCGTGGGGATACGAGGAGAATCTCACCTTCCTGTTCCGGGAGCTCCTGATCAGGATGCACCGGAGAATGCACGAGGAAGAACTGCACATCTCCGGCTTTGTCCGGAATGAGATGGATTATGCAAAGGAGTATTTCAGAGCCCACTACAATGAAGAAATCAGCATTGAACAGTATGCTGCTTCGCGGAACATGAGTACCAGCTGGTTCGGAAAGAGCTTTCACGAGGCAGCGGGCATGTCGCCCAAGCAGTACATACTGGAAATGCGGATCCGCAATGCGCAGGTACTCCTCGAGACCACGGACGGGACCATCAGCGAGATTTCGAGGATCGTCGGATACGAGAATCCCATGTATTTCAGCCGGCTGTTCCGCAAGGCGGCTGGATTATCGCCCGCGAAGTATCGGAAGGTATACAAAGAGCACTTTGCGGAGTGAGAAAACGGGGGAAGCCGCACCTGCATCGGGTGCGGCTTTCCCTGACCGTATCCAAGAGCGGCAATCCCTGTTATAATAAGAGCGGTTTCATAAGATACTGTCCCGACAGGGATTTTAATAAGAGGAGGAAGAGGTCTGTGGTGAAACGTGCGGCGGCATTTTTGATGGCAGCGGTTCTGTTTATGGCGGGACCTGTAAGTGGTTCGTCGGGTGCGGAGAGCATGCCCGGGACTGCGTCGGGTGCGGAGAGCATGCCCGGGACTGTGTCCGGGGCGGAAATCCCTGCGGGAGAGCTTCCCATGGATCCCTCCGTCATGAAGCCATGGCTGAATTCCTGCGTTGCGGGAATGGTCACGGAGGAGACTTTTGCGGATGCAAAGGATGATCTGTACCTGAATACGAACCGGGACTGGATCCTGCAGGCGAAGTTCCGGCCCGGCTTTTCGTCCGAGATGCCGCTGATCGATGCCATGGATACCGTGAAGGAGCGCTGTCTCGGCCTGCTTTCGGACAAGACGCTTAAGGGAAGTGACGCGGAGACGATCCAGGCGTTTTATGAGCTCTGGCTGGACTGGGATGCGCGCAATGCGGCCGGGATCGATCCCTTTCTGCCGCTGATCGAAAAACTGACGGCTGTTCAGACAATCGATGAGCTGTCGGAATTTCTGCTGTCCGAGGAGAATCACCGACTGGGCTATGTGCCGGCTCCCGTGACGGTGGGAACCAATGCGAAGGATTCCACTCTCTACGAGGTGAAGATTCCGTCGACCTCCCTGCTTCTCGGGGATCCGGCGGAGTACGAAGAGCTGACGCCGAACGGAGAGCGGATCAAAAAGGCGAATGAAGAACTCCTGCGCTATATGTTCGGCCGGACCGGGCTTGCGGATTCCGCAGATGAAATTATGGAGTCCGCCTATGAACTTGAGAAGAAGCTTGCGGAGTTCCGGGCGACGAGTCTCGAGCAGGCGGATCCGGCCTGGCTGCAGAAAAGCATCAATCCGGTCACATTCGAAGAAATCAGAGAGATGTCCCCGGCGTATCCGCTGGCGGAATATATGGAGAAATACGGCTGGTCCGCATCGGAACTCTATAATCTGATGGAGCCGGACTGGCTGTCCGGCCTGAACGGGCTTTATACGGAGGAAAATCTCGCCGGGCTGAAGAACCTGATTCTGGAACATATCCTGATGGGGATGTTCCAGGTGACGGATGAGGACGCCTTCAGGACTTTTAACCGCATTATCAACAGCCTGTATGGAGTGGAAGAGAACCCGCCGGATGAGGAGACAGCCTATGAGGCGTGCCTCGGAACATTCCCTGATAAATTTGCCCGTCTCTACGTGGAAAAGTATCTGAATGAGGATATCCGCAGCGAGATCCGGACACTGTGCGAAGAGATCATCGGCGTGTACCGGGAGATGCTGAGCGGGAATGAGTGGCTGTCGGAAGAAACAAAGGCGAAGGCAATCGAAAAGCTGGACAAAATGACCATCCATGCAGTCTATCCCGACCGCTGGCAGGATGATTCCATGTATGTAGTCACACCGAAGGCGGACGGAGGCACTTATCTGGATGCCGTCATTGCCATCTCCGAGGCGCAGGAAAAGGAGATGCTCGGCCATCTCGGCGGCAGGGTCGATGAGGAACTCTGGACGGTGAATATTCTGGAGACGAACGCATTCTACAACCCGCAGGAGAATTCCATCAATATTATACCGGGCTTCTTCTGCGATGCGACCTACCGCAGCGATATGAGCCTGGAGGAGAAGTACGGGGCACTCGGGTCCGTCATCGGCCATGAGATTTCCCATGCGTTTGATACGAGCGGATCCCAGTTCGACGGCGATGGTAATGTCGCGGACTGGTGGACAGAGGAAGATAAGGCGGCATTTCAGGAGAGGGCGCAGAAACTGGTCTCATATTTTGACCAGGTTGTCGCCTTCGATGACGGCACGCCGTATCAGGGACAGATGGTACAGACGGAGGCGATCGCGGATCTCACGGGTCTTAAATGCATGCTGAAAATCGCGGAGAAGACGGAAGGTTTTGACTATGAGAAGTTCTTCCGGGCCTATGTGAGACTCTGGGCCAGGATTGATTCTCCCGAGACGGCCGAGGCGCTGGCCATGCAGGATTCCCATCCGCTGCATTACCTGAGAGCCAATGTCACGGTACAGCAGTTTGATGAATTCTATGAGGCTTTCGGCGTCCGGGAAGGAGACGGGATGTATCTCGCCCCGGAAGACAGAATTTTGATCTGGTAAAAGGTGGGTTATGGAAAGATGCGTGATCGTCGGCGGAGCCGGCATCGGGGATTATGACTATATCAGAGGAAAACTGAAGGCGGACGATTTCGTTATTTTCTGCGACAGCGGACTGAAGCATCTGGAGAAACTGCAGGTGCAGCCCGGGCTGATTGTGGGAGATTTTGACTCTCACGCCAACCCGCACCTGCCCGTGGAGACAATCGTGCTGCCCTGCGAAAAAGACGACACCGATACCGTATTCGCCGTGAAAGAGGCACTGAAAAGAGGATATGAGGAGTTCCTGCTGATCGGCATGACCGGCGCGAGAATGGACCACACACTGGGAAACATCTATATCCTCGATAATCTCGACTCACAGGGGAAAAAAGGGACAATCATAGACGACTACTCCGAGATGGAGATGATATCGGGGCGGACCGCTTACATCGGCGGAGAATATGCATATTTCTCGGTGCTCAACATCACCGGCCTCGCCAGGGGAATCTGCATCCGGAATGCGAAATATCCGCTGGAAGACGGGGAAATCCGGAGCGGATACCAGTACGGAATCAGCAATGAAGTAGTGCCCGGCCGGACAGCGGAAGTATCCGTCAGAGAGGGCAAGTTGCTTTTAATCAAAATACGATCTGAAGAATAAAAAATGGCTGCCGCAATCCCAGCTACATAATTGAAATCCGGCCTGACGGCCGGATTCATCTTATAAGAAGACTTTCAAACCAATATTTTTTTGGGGTTGCATAAATAACGTATATAATGCGGGAAACCGCTCCCTTATATGAATTGAGGACGGCTTAGAATATCTTCCCGGAACGGATCGGCCGTTTCAGAAAAAATCTTCACTGTCTGAGCTCACATGCGAGATCTTTTCAATAACCTTGATGCGAGTTGAAGATTTTTTCTGAGGTTTTAGGCCGGTTCGTTCCGGGTTAGATATTCTTGCCGTCCGAACCCTGAATATAAGGGAGCGGTTTCCGCATATATATTCTTATTTAGTCGTCGAATCTGTCTACATCCTTCTCCAGAATCTTCCCGTCCGCAGCATTGATCTCATAATCAACTTCCGTTCCGTCGGAAATCCGGAGTTCCACGTCGAACTTCACGACGCCGTCGTCCATATCTCTCTCACATTTCGTGAACGTGATCTGATCCGCATTGTATCCGCAGTCCTTCATTGCGATGGTTTTCGCCTGCAGATCGGTGATCTCGCCGTTTACGGCAGCGGCCGTGCTGTCGGAGAGCCCACCCTTGGCGGCCTGGATCAGTGACGCATATTCCGCATCATCGTCTGCTTCCCACAGCTCGACGTCCTGCTCGAGGATGGCGCCGGTATTCTGATCGATATCGAAGTCGTACTTGACCTGACCCGGAACGAAGAAGTCGATTTCATAAATCTGACGTCCGTCGTCGTTATCCTCTACTGTCTGCTTGAAGATTACCTTGTCTTCCGTAAGGCCTACGGATTCAAGAGCTGTCTTTTTGGCATCGTCAACGGTGACGCCCGCTGCGAAGACGCTGACAGATGCGCCAAACATCATGAGACCCGCCAGAGTGCCGACTGCAAAGTTCATCATTCTCTTCTTCATCATTTATTTCCTCCGAAAATGTATTGTTTTTGTCCTGATGTCTGTTTATACGAAAGCTCTCTGCCGAATCCACGGAAAACTGACAAAAACAAAAAGATAGTATTTACTTCAATATAATATAAAATGTCAGAATAATCAATGGAAAATCAACGCTTCCCTTCAGGATGATGCGGGGATTCTGTCTGTGATTTGCCGGGGAATCGTGCTATACTGGTTGTCAGACATTTCTTCTGACGGGAAAGCGATGTATGACGCCTGCCAGGGGGTGTTGAAGACAGATAGGAGGAGAAAACGCTATGATTCGTGGAATGATGAGAAATCTGGCGAT
>CACXFM010000148.1 GCA_902766955.1 uncultured Lachnospiraceae bacterium
CAGAGATAACCAATATAATCAGCTGTCTGGCCAGAGACTTCCTTGCCTGCGCAAGCGAGCCGTATCTCTTCATCGCGTTACTCCCCGAATTTTTTGAGAATGACGCCTTCAAATAAAAAGGAGTCTTATGCGAATTAGTGTATAACACGGGAGCTCTGTTTGGAAACCCTTGATCCGATATTTGCAGAAATTTCATGGGCTGTTATGTATACATGGCAGCTGTCAATTCTGTATGATATAATATTTCTGACTGGAAATTCTTTATTATTTAGGAGGAGAAATATGAAGAAACAAAGACTGTATATTCTTATGCTCACGTTCCTTGTTGTTTTATTGTATTCGTCAGTTACGGTATCTGCGGCGACGGCCCAAATTAAGCTCAACAAGACGAAGGCCACGGTAAGCATGGGACAGACCTTTACGCTGAAAGCATCGGTGACCGGAAAAAGCAAAAAGGTCACATGGGCGTCCAGCAATAAGAGAGTTGCCAAGGTCAGTGCAAGCGGGAAGGTAACGCCGGTCAGCATGGGCAGAGCCGTCATTGCGGCAACTGCCAACGGGAAAAAAGCCACATGTCTAGTGACTGTTTATCAAAATTTTCTGAGATTAAGCGATTTCGCTGTCAACAGCCGTTTTTGCGGAATAAACCTTGGATCGGATTATTTGAATACCTATCATTATCTTCAGTCTGGCTCGTCTACAGCATATTATGATTTTTATGCATTTTATAAAAAGCAGTACCGTCTGACAGATGCACAGGTTGTGCGCACTTTAAGAGGAATCACGCTTGGCAGAACGATTTCCGATGTGATCCGGGTTTATGGCAGCAACTATAAGAAGGAGACGTTTTCTCCTGCTTCTGATAAGATTTATCGAATCCAAAACGAATCGTATGCAAAGAAGGGAGAGTATTATAACGGGACGTTAACATTGAAATATGCAAAAACTGTCCTTGTGTATACCTATCCGAAAAATACGTCATATGCAATCCGTTTTTATTTCAACAAAGCGAATAAGCTGATTGCTATCATATATACGAGGAATTATAACAGCATATATTCTTATGATAGTTGGTCTAAATATTGATTTTCAGAAAAGGACGGAAGATAACCGGCTTGAAGAAGCGCCTCGAACAGGCGCTCACGCAAAGCGGAAAGAAATAAAGAAAGAAGGGGGCCTTGCGCGAAAGCGGAGGCCTCCTCTTGCTTCCGCGTGCAGCGCATATTTTACGGAAACCCCGATCCGAACTTTGCAATCACCACTCCTTTGTGCTACGATAGTACCGCTGTGATTAAGAAACATAGAGGGGTTGTAATATGACATCTGACTTTGCAGAATGGCTGAAACGTCTAGATATCCGTTATAAAAGTGCTATGATCAGCACTTTTATATTCGGCATTATTTCTCAGGGAATGGGACTCTTCAACAAACTGTCGGTTCATGACGATGTAATGTATTATGGAGTCGGAGCTACCTATACTTCAGGGCGGTGGATGCTCCATATTCTCAAACGTCTCGAAGAGAAATTTTATGGAGACGGCCATTACAGCCTGCCAGCCTTTAACGGCTTTCTGGCGATTTTCCTGATCGGGCTTTCGGTATGTCTCCTGATCCGTCTTCTGGATATCAGAAGTATGTTTTTCTGTATCTTTATTTCAGGAATCATGGTTTCATTTCCCGTCATTACATGCCTGTTCGCATTTGTTTTTACGATCCATTTTTATATGATTGCGCTGTTCTTCGGGCTTCTTGGTGCATGTTTTGTCTGTCGGTCTGAAAAATGGTATGTGTGGATGGCAGGCATTGTTTTGATGGGGGCTTCGACCGGCATTTATCAGGCTTTTTATCCGTTGACGATTACAGCGGTGCTTTTTTTCATGATTGATACGGTTGTGAAAAGTGATGATGTCCGCAGCATGCTCAGAAAGACGGTGACGGCGGGAGCGGGCGGTCTTCTGGCGATGGTGTTTTATTTTGCCGCCAACAAGATGTACCTGGCGGCTCATCATGCCGTTCTGTCCGATTACAAAGGGGTCAACAACATGGGGAAAAGCTCCCTGCGGGAATATCTGAGCAGGGCAAAGGACGCATATGAAGAGTTCTTTTTCCCGGAAAAGATCGGCAGCAAGTATTTCATGTATCCGGGTAGGATTTCGCTGCTGTACAAAGTGTGTCTGGTTCTCTCGATCGTTCTCTGCATCATTTTGTTTGTCAGAGTTCTGAGGCGAAGCAGGATCCATGCGCTTCTGCTGGTTCTTCTGCTTGCCGTTATTCCGCTTGCTGTGAATTTCATAGATGTGATGGCCGGAAGAAAAGAAGTCCATTCGCTGATGGTATATGCGCAGGTCCTCCCGTTTGTGTTCCTCATCTGGGCAGTCGAAAACGTGCATTTCGAGAAAAGGCTCCCACAGCGCGTCATTACGGCGGTTGCGGCCGTCATCGCATCGGCACTGCTTGTGATGTACTGCCGGGTAGATAACAAGTGCTATCTGAAGGCCATTTTTGCACAGCAGGAAGCCATCAGTTACCTGACAACCCTGATCACACAGATCAAGGAGACGGAAGGCTATAAGGATGAATATCCTGTTGCATTTGTCAACGCTAAACATATTTCCGACACGTCCGTCAAGCCTGGCGATGACGGTGCTTTGAGTGATATAACTTATAACACATACCGGTTTGATGTGATAGGTTATATTAACTCTTATTCATGGCTCAAGTTTATGCAGCAGTGGACCGGCTATGCTCCGACCGTGGTCGAAGGCTTCGACGAACTGGAAGAGGTGAAGAAAATGCCGTCTTACCCCGATGACGGATCGATTCAAATTATCGACGATACGGTTGTGGTAAAATTCTGATTGCGGACAGAGGTGAGCGATGCTGAACCGGGAAAACCGAAATGAAATCATCCGATATCTGATTGTGGGAGTCCTGACGACAGTCGTCAGTCTCGGAAGCTATTATCTGTGTGTCAAAACCGTCCTCAATCCCGGGGATCCGGTGCAGCTGCAGATTGCAAATATCATTTCCTGGATTCTGGCAGTCACGTTTGCATATATTGCCAACAGGAAATATGTCTTTCAGAGTACGAACAGAAATAAGCTGAAAGAAATCGCGGCATTTTATATTGCCAGGCTGACGACGCTAGGCATGGACATGGCGATCATGTTTATCGGTGTCTCGCTGTTCCGTCAGAATGACAAAGTCGTGAAACTTCTGGTGCAGGTGATTGTGACGGCAGCGAATTATATCATTTCAAAGGTCTTTGTTTTTAAGAAAGCGGTCAGAGATGCTGTTTAATTCTCTTGATTTTCTGATTTTCTTCCCGGTGGTTGTCCTTGCTTATTTTGTGCTGCCCGTGAAGATCCGCCAGTACTGGCTGCTTGCGGCCAGCTACTATTTTTATATGTGCTGGAATGCCCGGTATGCCCTTCTGATTCTGACGTCGACCGTGATTACCTACCTGAGCGGGCTTCTGATTGAGCGGGCAGGGAATCAGACGGCCCGGAAAAAATGGATCGTGGCGGGCAGCTTCCTTCTCAATCTGGGGATTCTGTTTATCTTCAAATATCTGAATTTTGCGCTCGGCCTCCTGGCGCGGGTCTTGGGGGCCGCGCATATAACGCTGCAGGTGCCCGTGTTTGACATCCTGCTTCCGGTCGGCATATCCTTCTATACCTTTCAGGCTCTGAGTTACACCATGGATGTGTACCGGGGAGAGATTTATGCGGAAAAGAATTTCTTCCGGTATGCGCTGTTCGTGTCCTTTTTCCCTCAGCTTGTGGCGGGGCCCATCGAGCGCTCCAAGAATCTGCTGAAGCAGCTGGCCGTACCCGGAAAGTTCCGCTTTGAGAGCCTGCGGGAGGGATTTCTCCTCATGCTGTGGGGTTATTTCCTGAAGCTCGTTCTGGCGGACCGGATCGCCGTGTATGTGGATACCGTATACGGTGACTATTCGTCGTGGCCCGGGGTCTACCTGATTGTGGCGACCATGCTGTTTGCCGTGCAGATTTACTGCGATTTCGCCGGCTATTCGACGATCGCGATGGGGGCGGCCAGGATCCTGGGCATTGAATTAATGGAGAATTTTGACGCGCCCTACCTGTCCCTCACGGTGGCGGAATTCTGGAGACGGTGGCATATCTCGCTGACTTCCTGGTTTAAGGACTATCTCTATATTCCGCTCGGAGGAAGCCGCAGAGGGACTGCCAGAAAATACCTGAACAAGATGATTGTCTTCCTTGTCAGCGGACTCTGGCACGGCGCGCAGCTTTCCTTTGTCGCCTGGGGCGGGCTGAACGGCCTGTATCAGATTGCAGGCGAGATCCTGCAGCCGCTCAGGGACTCTCTTGTGCGGATTCTGCATTTAAACAGGGATTCCATCGGCCACCGGCTCGCGGCGATGACGGGAACCTTTCTTCTGGTGGATTTTTCCTGGATCTTTTTCCGGGCTTCTTCCATCCGGGAGGCTTTCGCCATGATCAGATCCATGATCACCGTCCGGAATCCGTGGGTTCTGTTTGACGGGTCTCTCTATCAGTGCGGCCTCGACGACAGAAATTTCCGTCTCATGCTGGTGTGCGTGCTCGTCCTTCTCTTTGCGGACTGCTGCAAAAGGAAGGGGATCAGAATCCGGGAAGTCATCATGAGGCAGGATTACTGGTTCAGGTGGGTCTTTACGGCGGCGGCCGTCTCGGCCATTCTGCTGTTTGGCATCTGGGGACCGAATTATGATGCGGCAAACTTCATCTATTTTCAGTTCTGAGTGGTAAAAGCGCATGAAGAAGAAGATCAAACGACTGGTCAGCTGTGTGGTGACGGTCTGTCTCACAGCCGTGTTTCTGTCCGCGCTGACGAATTTGACCGAGCGAAAGGCGAGTGATCAGAAATACGCTGATTTCTTTTCGCAGAAGGCTGATTTTGACGTGCTGTTTATGGGCACGAGCCATGTGCTGAACGCGGTGTTTCCGATGGAGCTGTGGCATGACTACGGGATCGTCTCCTACAATTTCGGCGGACATGGCAATGAAGTGGCGACCACTTACTGGGTCATGGAGAATGCACTGGAGCAGACGACGCCGAAAGTGGTCGTCATTGACTGCCTCGCGGTGGAGAAGCAGCAGAAGAGCTCCGAAGTTTTTTCATTTCTGCATCTGTCGCTGGATGCCTTCCCGCTGAACCTGACAAAGATTAAAGCTGTCTGGGATCTTCTGGATGATCCGGTGACGGAGCAGCGGATTGCGGAAGGCAAGGCGGTGAAAAGCAAAAGCAGCGAGCCGCGGACAAAAATCGGACTTCTGTGGGATTTCGCGGTCTATCATTCCAGGTGGAATGACCTCGGGCGCGAGGACTTTGTTCCCGCACCTTCCCTTGAAAAAGGAGCGGAGTCCAGAATCGCGGTCGCCAGAGGGAAGCTTGACAGAATCCCGCGGGACCAGAAAATGAAGCCCGGGACGACGGGCGAGCGGTATTTGCGGAAGATGATCGAGGACTGTCAGAGGCGGGGCATCGATGTCATTCTGACCTACCTCCCGTTTCCGGCAGAGAAATACAGGCAGAAGACGGCCAATTATATCTATGATGTGGCGGAAGAATACGGGGTCGACTACTTGAATTTTCTGGATCTCGACGTGATTGACTATCAGACGGACCTGTACGACGAAGCGTCTCATCTCAATCCTTCGGGGGCAAGAAAAATAACGGATTATTTCGGGCACTGGCTCACGGAGCATTACGGGATCCCCGACCGGAGAGAAGACGCGGAATATGCCTCCTGGCATGGGGACTATGATCAGTATGCAGCCATGAAAAACCGCAATCTCACGGAGAGAAAAGACCTGTATGAATACCTGATGCTTCTTAAGGGAGATGACCTGGAGATCAGGATGGACATCCGGAACGGGGATCTCTTCCGGGATGAGTGGATTCTGGACCAGCTCGCCAACCTGGGCGTCGACAGAGACAGTCTCTCGCCGGAGACCTCTTCGATTTCCATCAGAAACAGGGGGCGGGACGTGGAGATCAAAGGACTGGCTGAAAGCGGCCCTTCGGAAGAAGATGGTGCCGATCTGCAGATCGATGTGTGGAGAGGTGAGGATCAGATCGATTCCGCCCGGTTCAGCTATGGATATGATCCGGAGACACGCCATATCGCGGTGTCTTCCGTGGAACGGTAAAAGATGGTTTGGCAAAGAAGAGCCGGCAGCTTGTCAGATTAGCTGCCGGCTCTTCTTTTAAAGAGTATATATATGAGAAAAGAGGTGATTTCTTAGATTGTGACGCGTCTTCTTGTGACCATGAGCACTGCTGCTCCGAGGACCAGGAGTGAACCGAAGAGGTAGAAGATCGTGGTGCCCATGCCGCCGGTGGAGGGGAGGACGGCGCCGGACTGGTTGATGATCGTCGCTGACTGCTTGAGGTTTTCTGCGCTGTAATCGTTTCCTTTGATTTCAAATGTTGAATCTGCAACTGAGTTATAGCCCGCAGGTGTGGTCTTTTCGGATAAGGTATAAGTGCCGTCCGC
>CACXFM010000149.1 GCA_902766955.1 uncultured Lachnospiraceae bacterium
CGGCAGCGCCGCTGCCTTGAAAAGATAAGAGACAAGGAGAAAAACCATGGCAGTTTACAACCCAAAATCACTGAAAGCGGAAGAATTTATCAATGATGAAGAAATAAAGGCCACACTCGCCTACGCTGAAGCCAACAAAAACAACGTGGAGCTGATCGATCAGATTCTCGAGAAGGCCCGTCCGCAGAAAACGGCCACCGGATGTCAGTGCACCGGACTCACGCACCGCGAGGCTTCCGTACTGCTCGCCTGCGAGATTCCGGAAAAGATCCAGAAAATGTACGAGATCGCCGAAGAAATCAAGCTGGCTTTCTACGGAAACCGCATCGTGATCTTCGCGCCGCTCTACCTCTCCAATTACTGCATCAACGGATGCGTCTACTGTCCTTATCACGCGAAGAATAAGCACATCGCGCGCAAAAAGCTGACGCAGGAAGAAGTAAAAGCCGAGGTCATCGCGCTGCAGGACATGGGACACAAGCGTCTGGCCATCGAAGCCGGTGAGGATCCGAAGAACAACCCGATCGAGTACATCCTGGACTGCATCAAGACGATCTACAGCGTCCACCACAAAAACGGCGACATCCGCAGGGTCAATGTCAATATCGCGGCCACGACGGTCGAGAACTACCGGAAGCTCAAGGAAGCCGGCATCGGCACCTACATTCTCTTCCAGGAGACCTATCACAAAAAGAGCTATGAAGAGCTGCATCCGACAGGTCCCAAGCACGACTATGACTACCACACGGAAGCCATGGACCGCGCCATGGAAGGCGGTATCGACGACGTCGGTCTCGGCGTTCTCTTCGGACTCGAGATGTATAAGTATGAATTTGCCGGACTGATCATGCACGCAGAGCATCTCGAGGCCGTCCACGGCGTCGGACCGCACACCATCAGCGTTCCCCGCGTAAAGCGCGCGGACGATATCGATCCCGACATGTTCGACAACGGCATCGACGATGACACCTTCACCAAGATCGCGGCCTGCATCCGCCTCGCGGTTCCCTACACGGGCATGATCGTATCGACGAGAGAAACCGAAGAAGTCCGTCAGAGACTGCTCCGCGTCGGCATCTCCCAGGTCAGCGGCGCATCCCGCACGTCCGTCGGCGGCTACACACAGGAGGAGCGCCCCCACGACACCGAGCAGTTCGATGTCTCCGACCAGCGCTCACTGGACGAGGTCGTCCGCTGGCTCATGGAGAGCGATCACATTCCTTCATTCTGTACCGCCTGCTACAGGGCCGGGCGCACGGGCGACCGCTTCATGTCCCTCTGCAAGAGCGGCCAGATCCTGAACTGCTGCCATCCGAACGCCCTGATGACCCTGGCGGAATTCCTCGAGGACTATGCCTCCCCGGAGACCAAAAAGGAAGGCTACGAGATGATCGAGCGCGAACTCGCCCGCATCCCGAAGGAATCCGTCCGCAAAATCGCCGAACAGAACATCCGCGATATCCGTTCCTCCAACAGGAGAGATTTCCGGTTCTGATCACCGGAAACCCGGGGACATTTCCAGGAGTATTCTTCCAAAGTGCACATATATGACGACACGAAATCCGGCCTTATTCATAAAGCCGGATTTTGTGTGTCCGCAATGCGGAAACGGAAAGAAAATGGAAAGGTGCCTGTCACTGGAAAAACAGTCCGGTATCTGCTATGATATTGACATTCAATATATAAGAATAAATATAAAAAAGGAAGGTGCGGAATATGATCAGACATGCGGCAGACTGTGCAGTCGAATACAGAGAACACATGAGAGACGGCGACGGAACCGTGGAAATCACCAATTTCATCACCGGTCCGGCCGAACTGAACGACAAGGGCAGGCTTTTCGCGAAAATCACGCTGAAGCCCGGCTGCAGCATCGGATGGCACATCCACGAAACCGACAGCGAGCTCTTCTACATTATGAAGGGATGCGCGGAATACAATGACAACGGCGAAATCAGGACCGTCACGGCCGGCGATGTCACCATCTGCCCGGCGGGAACCGGACACGGCATTGCCAACCGCACGGATGAAATCGTGGAGCTGACAGCCGTGATTCTCTACAAATAACCGCGAATCATGCATGAAGCACAGGTGATCACATGAGTGACAGAGAGACAAAAGACGAACTCCGTCCGGGCGAAGACGGCATCAGCTACTGGCGCCGGATCAGTCAGGACGGGGACGAGGGCGGCAGTGACGGCAAGCCTGAAGAATACTGGAACGGTCCGGATGATCACGGCTTCCGTCCCCCCAATCACCCGGACTACGGTCCCGTACCGGAACCGTACCGGGTCAACGGGATGACCAAGGCCGCCCTGGCCTGCGGCATTCTCTCCCTTCTGAGCATTCTGTTCGGATACGGCATGCTCTTCGCCTGCCTGGGGATCCTGTTTGCTCTCCTCTCCAGGGGAAAAGTCATGGCAAAGCAGGCAAAGGCGGGACTGGCCATGTGCGCCGTCTCCCTCGGGATCTTCGCATTCAGCCTGATCATGGTCATCGGAACGCTGACGGCCGGCGGCGCGTGGCCGGCTCTTATGGAGCAGGCCAGTGTGACGGATTTTTCGGATCCCGTCTCCGTACAGGAGTTCGAATCCGCCATCCTCGACGCCTTCTACAGAAGCCTCATGCCCGCCGCTCTCCGGCCGTCGGAGACAGAGAGCGGACAGTCTTCCGCGGGAGCTGCCGCTTCCGGGGCGGAGTCCGCTCCTTATGCAGAATCCGCTGAAGCTGCTGAAGCTTCTCCCGGCGGCGGGGAAACCGGAGATACAGGAAGTGCCGGAGATACCGAAGATACCGGGAATGCCGGGGAGTCCTCCGCGGTTCCGTTCTCCCTGCCCCCTGGCGGCGATACCATAACGGTGTAGTAAATGATGATGAAAACAACAGATTCGATACAGATCTCCACTGTCAAACTGGAAGCGAGGGAACTCCTGAACGGAAAATGGATCCGCACGGTCTGCGTGTCCGCCATTCTCCTGTTCAGCTTCCTGACGGTGACATATATCACAGGCCTTTTCGGGACCGGGACTTCGACGCAGATCATGGGGTTCATTGCGGGACTGATTCTGCAGCTCCTCTATTCCCTGCTTTTTGACGGCGGCTTTCTTTATTTCCTGCATCTCTATGAGGGGCAGGAGGCGGCGCCGGGAAACGTCTTCGCACTCTTCCGCATGCAGCCGGACCGATTCCTGATCACGGGACTGATCAAAAGCGGGGCCGGGCTCGCCGCGAGCCTGCCGCTTCTGGCAGCCCGTTTCGGATATGAGCGGAATCCGTCCTTCTGGCGGATCTTCCTGATTCTCTGGATCCTGATCGGCGGAGCCCTGCTCGCGGCCTTCCGCATGGCAGCCTCCATGACTCCGTTTCTCCTCATTGAGGACAGCAGCATGGGTCCGCTGGATGCATTGAGAGAGAGCTTTGCCCTCACGAAGGGCTTCCGCCTGAAGCTGTTCCTTCTGCTGCTCTCCTTTCTTCCCTTCTGGCTCCTCGGGGCCTTTACGGCGGGCATCGGATATCTCTGGGTGCTGCCCTACTGCATGGCCTCCGTCACCGGATTCCGGCTGAAACTCAAAGAAAGAACTGCGGTCTCCTGATCATTCGTGAGGGAGAACCGCAGTTCTTTTTTTACCTGTCTGTGTTATGCATGTTTGTTGTTCTTCCGCCAGAGAACCACCGCCTCATGCGGCTTCAGGTCAAGCGTCAGGATTCCGGCGGTCACCTCGTGCCTGACCGGCTCGTCCGACCATCCTTCCTCCCACGTCATGAGAATCTCCGTCATCTCGTCATTGCAGATCCTGGGCACGCCGGTCTCCCAGACCGGAATCTCCAGTGCAATCGGGCTGAGATCCGAATTGACGGCGACCACGATCTGTTCCTCGTCCGAAAATCTGCCGTAGACCACGCTGTGATAGCCGCTGCCGAGGTCCTTGATGCTGCCCTCCGCGAACACCCTGTACTGCTTGTGGAGCGCGATGGCCCGCCGGTAGAACTCCATCAGTTCGAGGTTTTCATACCCCCACGGATACGTTCTCCGGTTATCCGGATCCGTAAAGCCGACAACCCCTGCCTCGTCGCCGTAATACAGGGTCGGAGCCCCCACATATGTCATCTGGATCACTACGGCGGATCTCATGACAGCATAGTTGATATTGGCTTCTGCCGCGGCGTGGCCCAGATTCTGGACTCTGCCCACATAGTGGTTTGTCCTGGTGAGGAATCTCGAGTGATCGTGGTTATCCAGCTCGTTCATGGCGCACTGCAGCGATGACCCCAGAAAACATGCCTGGTGATACCGCATGGCCTCGCGGAAGGAATCGCCGTTTCCGAGCATATCCTCGCGGAACTCGTCGCTGTGCTTCTCCATGCCGGTCAGGAACCAGGTCACCGGCTCCATGAAGGCGTCGTAATTCATGACGGTGTCCCACTCGTCTCCCTGCAGCCACTCATACGTGTCGCCGTAATGCTCCGCCAGAATAATGGCGTTCGGATTCGCGTCCTTAACGGCCTTGCGGAACAGTTTCCAGAACTGGTGGTTATACTCGGCGGAATGGCCGAGATCCGCCGCCACGTCCAGCCTCCATCCGTCCGCATTGTAGGGGGGAGATACCCATTTCGCTGCAATGCCGAGGATGTACTCCACCAGCTTGCCGCTCGCCTCATAATTCAGCTTCGGGAGTGTGGCATGCCCCCACCAGCCGTCGTAGAACTCGTTATAGGGCCATGCATGCTCATTATTAAACTTGAAGAAGGACCTGTAGGGGCTGTCGGCGTCGATATAGGCGCCCTTTTCGTAGCTGCCCTGGGCCTCGTAGATCCGCTCGCGGTCCAGCCATTTATTGAAGGAGCCGCAGTGATTGAACACGCCGTCCAGTATGATTTTCATGCCCTTTTTATGAATTTCTTCGCATAGCGACGCAAAAAATTCATCCGAGGCCTTGAGGTTCTCCGGGTCCGTGACGCGCTTCACATACCTGGTCGCCTCCCTGTTGTTCCGGCTCCCCTGCGGCAGAAGATCCCCGCCGTCATTGACGATCCTGGCCAGATGCGGATCGATATGGTCATAGTCCTGGATATCATATTTGTGGTTGGAGGGAGATACGAAAACCGGGTTCAGGTAAATGACTTCCACGCCGAGATCCCGGAGATAATCCAGTTTCTGCCGGACACCCTCCAGGTCGCCCCCGTAGAAATTCCTCACGTCCATCGCCTCGGGCAGCGCGTACCAGTCGTCCACATGCCTGACAGGCTCATTGAGATAAAAATATTCGTCCGTCAGCACATCGTTATCCGGACATCCCCTGGCAAACCGGTCGGCAAAGATCTGATACATCACGGCGCCGCGCGCCCATTCCGGAGTGGAGAATCCCGGACAGATCCGGAATGAATTCCGCTCCGACAGGTCTCTTGTGATGCCCAACTTATTGTAGTAGCACACCATCGACCCGACCCGCAGTTCAAAATAGTAGAAGATCTTCTCCGTGCCCACAGGGATCGTGATCTCATAGAAATCGAAGCTCCCCGTGGTTACACCGACATGCATCAGCTCCCTCACGGAACCGCTGATGAAATACACTTCGTCAACATTATTCTTGTAGGTGCGGATCCGGATCGTCACGAGATCTCCCGCTTTCGGCTCAAAAGGAGTCCTGTAGAAGCGGGTCTCATCGCTGAACACGGCTCTCTGTTTGAAGATCGGTTTCATCAGCGATACATACTTCTGTATCCGCTGTTTCCCCTCGTCAGTCTGCATCCTGTTGCACCCTTTCCGTTAATTTCTGTTCTCAAATAATTCTTCGAATTCCTCGCGGCTGATCTTTTCCTTCTCGAGAAGAAGTTCTGCGCAGGCATCCAGTACATCTCTGTGTTCGAGAATGATCTCTTTTGCCTTTTCGTGGCACTCGTCCAGGATCCGGCGCACTTCGCCGTCGATCAGTTCCGCCGTGCCCTCGCTGTAATTCTGCGTCTTCTCGAAATCTCTTCCGATAAAGACCTCTGAAGAGTCATCATATGACACAAGCCCCAGTTTGTCCGAAAAACCGTATCTGGTCACCATGGCCCGCGCCGTCTGCGTCGCGCTCTTCAGGTCCTGGGAGGCGCCGGTCGTCGTATCCTGGAAGACCAGTTCTTCCGCCACCCGGCCTCCCATCGCCACGGTGATCTCCTGCAGCATCCGGCCCTTCGTATTAAAGAGCTCGTCCTTCTCGGGCAGGGGCATGGTGTAGCCCGCGGCCCCGAGTCCGGTCGGGATGATCGAGATCGTATAGACCGGACCGGCATCCGGAAGCACATGGAACAGGATCGCGTGCCCGGCCTCATGATAGGCCGTGATCCGCTTATCCTTGTCCGAGATCACCTTGCTGCGCTTCTCCGCGCCGATGCCCACCTTGACAAAGGCGTCGCGTATGTCATCCTGGCTGATATAAGGATGATCCAGCCTTGCGGCTCCGATCGCCGACTCGTTGAGCAGGTTCTCCAGATCCGCACCGCTGAAGCCCGCGGTAGTCTGTGCGACCTGCCGCAGATCCACATCATCTCCGAGCGGCTTGTCGTCCGCATGGACGTGAAGGATCTCCTCGCGGCCTTTCACATCCGGCATCCCGACGCCGATTCTTCTGTCGAACCGCCCGGGCCGCAGAATCGCCGGATCCAGGATATCCACCCGGTTCGTGGCCGCCATCACGATGATGCCGGAATTCTCTCCGAAGCCGTCCATCTCCACAAGAAGCTGGTTCAGGGTCTGTTCCCTCTCGTCATGGCCGCCTCCGAGACCCGCGCCTCTCCGCCGCGCGACCGCATCAATCTCATCGATGAAAATAATGCAGGGCTTATGCTGCTTGGCATCTTCAAAGAGGTCCCGGACTCTCGAAGCGCCGACGCCCACGAACATCTCCACGAAATCCGAACCGGATATGGAGAAAAACGGCACGCCGGCTTCTCCCGCCACCGCCTTTGCGATCAGCGTCTTGCCGGTACCGGGAGGTCCGACCAAAATCACGCCCTTGGGAATTCTGGCGCCGAGCCTGATGTATTTATCCGGATTCTTCAGGAAATCCACGATCTCCATGAGGTCCTGCTTCTCTTCCTGAAGGCCTGCCACTTTGTCAAAGGTGACGGGATTGTCGCCGCCCTCTGACATCTGCGCCCGGCTCTTGCCGAAATTCATCATCTGCGCATTGGCGCCGCCGCCCTGGGTGCGGTTCATCATCAGCATCATGAGCAGATACATGAATCCCGCCGCCAGCAGAATCGGGAGAACCGTGGTCAGAAAAACACTCTGCGTCCTCACGGCTTCGACTCTGAGCGGAACGGACGGATAGGAAGTGTGCATCATCTGCTCGATCGCATTGACGTCCGTGTCGTAAAAAGATGCGGTCCGGCCGTCTTTCAGCGTGATGCTCACCTGTCCCGCCGGCAGCTGGGTCTCCGGTGAAATCACCACCCTGACCGCGTTTCCGCTCTTCAGTGCTTCCGTAAACTCTGAGTAAGTGCAGGAGGTTACACTTCCCGCCTGCCTCGTGACCGCCGAAATCAGCGCCACGGCAAGTGCTGCGAGCAGCACGACTAACAATAGATTTCTGGACTGGCCTCTCTCATGCAAAACTGCTTATCCTTCCTTTTCTCCGCCTCATCCGCGCGGACTCCGGGCGGACGGGCAGTCTCTTATCACTCAAATTCAACAACACCGATATAGGGCAGATTTCTGTATTTCTGCAGATAATCCATGCCGCAGCCGACGACGAAGCGGTCTTCGATCACAAACCCGGTATAATCAACCGTGACATCCCTCTCTCTTCTGTCAGGCTTGTCAAGCAGTGTGCAGAGTTTCAGGCTCGCCGGATTTCTCTCCTTCAGCATGCGGAGCAGGTAATGCAGCGTGCGCCCGGAATCGATGATATCCTCGACCACGATCACGTCCCGGCCCTCTAAAGGCTCATCCAGATCCTTTACGATCCGGACGACTCCGCTGGACTTCAGATCGTCGCCGTAGCTGGAGACGGACATGAAATCGAGTGAAACAGGCACCTCTTCGGAGATGGCGTTGGAAAGGGCCGTCATGAAATAGACGCCTCCCTTCAGCACGCAGATCATATGAATCGTACGTCCGGCATAATCCGCACTGATCTGCTTTCCGAGCTCTTCAATCCGCTGCGCCACTTTCTCCTTCGGAATCATGGTCACGATTTTGTAATTTCGTTCTTCTGCCATAGTAAGCTCCTTATTATGAATGCTCTTCTTTACGTTCGGGCTGCTTCGGATAAGGACCCGCCGTCTGCCTCAATCTTCAGAACCGCTCCCGTATCCCGCGTGATACGGTATCCGGCTCCGAGCCTCATGCCGACGACCCAGATAATCTCACTCCCGTCCGCGGCCAGCGGAATCCTGTCCCGCTCGCGCACGGGCACTTTCCGGTCCGTGAAATAATCTGAAAGGCTCTTTTTGTGTCCCTCTCCGTCGATGGTAATAAAATCGCCTTTTCTTCTGTTCCGGATCACAACAGTACCCTTTATTTTAGCATAATCGACCCATTTCGTATACTCTTTTACGGGAACGGGGTCCGGCGGCGCGGGCAGAATCTCACCCCGGAAAACCAGGCCTCCGAATTCCGTTCCGGCCTCCTGCCCGCTGCCCGGTTCCCCGATGGGCAGGACAATTCCTTCCGGATCCGGCCGGACGGCGCTCTTCCCGTCAGCTTCCTCCGCCGTCATCTCGATCCCTTCCGGCACTCTGTATGCCCGGCGCCCGTGGGGCAGACACAGCTCCGCCCCGGTCTGTCTGTCAAACAGCTGCAGGAGGTCCTCCGTCTGGCGTCTCCCGATATCCTTAAGCGGGCCGGTCATCCGGAAAGCGCGCCTCAGAATCTCCTTCTGCATAAGCGGCGCCTCGGACAAGAGGCTCCCGCTGATCATCACCCGCACTCCGTCCGTTCCGCCCAGATAAAGCCCCGCTCTCTTCTCCGCTTCGGCCTCGATAAAATCCGAGGCCTCGGCCGCCAGCTCCGACAGGGCGGCCAGATGCTCAGCGGCACCGTCATTGACCCGGCTTCTCAAAAGCGGAAGGATCTGCAGGCGCAGTCTGTTCCGCGAGGCATCC
>CACXFM010000150.1 GCA_902766955.1 uncultured Lachnospiraceae bacterium
CCAGCAGTTCCTCCGCAAAAGAGGCCGTCCTCGCAAGGACCTGCTTCAGGGTTTCTCCGCCCTCCGCGGCGATCTCGCTGTCCATCTCAAACTTCATAATCTGCCCCATCAGCGGGTCATAATCCGGGTCAGTTTCCTTACAGCCGTGTCCCTCAAGCGTGCCGAAGCAGAACTCTTTCAGCCTCTCATCTTCAAAAACCGGTGTCCCGGAATCCCCCAGGATGATGCGGGCCGTCTCAGCCGCGCGGCTCAACGGGCTTGTGTAGCACCTGTCAAAATGAATCCCTTTCATGCCCTCGGCCGTTTCTTGAGCCAGCGCCCGGCCGTCCTCATCGAGAGGAATATCACTGGCACCCTGCAGTTTGTGTTTCTTGTTCCACTCCGTGGTGCCGTGTCGAATCACGTATAACTCCATTTGTTGTTTTTAATCCTCTTGTAAAATCTGTTTATCATAGTATTACATACCATATATAATAGTTCTATGATTTATAATATAGATTTGTATACTATTTATTATGGGTTTATTAATCATTGCTTATCGGCTTGTCTGTTCTGTCCAGACATCAAAAGCCTTTTAGCTTTAATATATCGCACAAATTCCCCAGACCAGACAGCACATAATTCAGCAAATCCGCAATATATAGTTTCTATTATGATATATTGTGCCTTGCATAACATATAATATCGTTTTATTCATTGAATTTCATGATTTGCGAAACAGCGTTGTGAGCCGTTGGTCCCCATTATACGCAATTTGCACAGAGGCATGCCCCTGTGCAAATCTCAACCGCATTTCGGTCGTTCTTTATTTCCTGAGTTCGATTCCCAGACCCGTAAGTCCGTTCAGAATCTTCTTCATAGCCGACTGGATGTCCGCATCGTTCAGTGTTCTCTCTTTATCCCTGAAGCGCAGCGAGTAGGCCATGGATTTGTATCCGGGACGGACCTGTGCTCCCTCGTAGAGGTCAAACAATGTGCACTCCTCCAGGATCTTTCCGCCGCGCTGTTCAATGATTTTCTGAATCTGCGCGTTCGTGATATCCTTGGATACCAGCATGCTGAGGTCGCGTGTCACTGCCGGATATCTGGCAATCCCCTGATACTTCCAGTCGAAGGAAGCAAACTTGAGGATATTCGCGATATCCAGAACCGCCACGTAGGTTCTCTCGCCAAGTCCGTAGTTTTTCATGACGACCGGGTGAATCTCTCCGATCTCTCCCACAGAAATCCCCTCATATCGAATCTGCGCCTGGCGGCCCGGGTGATAATAGGGTCTGACCTCCGCAGAATCGTACTCAGGGCGTTTTCTCATGCCGATTTTCTCGAAGAACAGTTCAATCGTTCCCTTGAGGTCGAAGAAATCTCCGTTTCCGAACATACCCAGCGTCAGCTTCATGCGCTCATCCGGAAGCTTGTCCAGAGGAAGCGACTCGGCGATGTAGACGTTGCCCATCTCGTACAGTCTGACATCCTTGTTCCTTCTGTTATAATTCACGGCCAGGGATGTGAGCATGCCGTTCAGAGAGGTGGTTCTCATGATCGAGAAGTCCGGTCCCAGCGGGTTGCGGATCTCAATTGCCTTTCTCTCCGGAGCGTCCGCCGCAAAGCAGAGCTTGTCAAATACCTTCGGGGATTCAAAGCTGTAGCAGTAGCCCTGGGAGAATCCGCACTCTTCCGCGACGGAGCATGCCATGTTGCGGATCCGCATGTCGAAGGATATTCCGCCGGCCGTAGCAGAGCCCTTGGGCAGCGTCGAAGGAATATTGTCATAGCCGTAGAAGCGCGCCACTTCTTCGGCGAGATCGCAGGTCCTGAGGAGGTCCTGACGGAAGGTGGGCACGATCACGACCCTGCGCTCCGCGTCATAAATCAGATCTTCCTTCTCAAAGTAGGCGATCATCTGTTCCTCGGGCACATTGATGCCGAGCTGTTCATTGATCTTGTCCGGCTCGAACGGAACCTCCACGGGCTCTCTTTTGACCGGATAGACATCGATGCAGCCGCCGACAGCTTCACCGGCGCCGAACTCTTCCATCAGCTCGCAGGCTCTGTTGAGGGCGTCGAGCGTCGTGTTCGGATCCAGGCCCTTGTCAAACTTCTGCGAGGCATCTGTCTGGTGACCGAGGCGCTTGGAAGTGAGACGCACGTTGGTTCCGTTAAAGTTAGCGGCTTCAAACAGCACCGTCGTACAGGCATCCGTAATCATGGAGTTCTCACCGCCCATCACGCCGGCGATACCGACGGGCTTCTCGGCGTCGCAGATCATCAGCATGTCGTGGTCAAGTGTGTGCTCCTGGCCGTCCAGCGTCACGAACTGTTCACCGTCCTCGGCTCTCCTGACGACGATCTTATGGCCGGCGATCAGGTCATAATCATAGGAATGCATCGGCTGGCCGTATTCTTCCATGATGTAGTTTGTGATATCGACCACATTGTTGATGGGTCTGATTCCATTGGAGGCGAGGCATCTCTGCATCCACTGCGGCGACGGTCCGATCTTGACGTTCTTGACGACCCTCGCGGAGAAACGCGGGCAGAGCTCCGTGTCCTTCACTTCCACAGAAGCGTAGTCCTTTATATCCTCGTCATTGCCCGTCTCTTTGATCACGGGCGGATGGAATTCCTTGCCGAACGTGGCGGCCGCCTCTCTCGCGATACCGATGACACTGTAGCAGTCCACGCGGTTGGATGTGATCTCATATTCGATAATGGCGTCATGCATGCCAAGGAGTCCGATGGCGTCAGCACCGACTTCCGTGTCTTCCGGGAAGACATAGATGCCGTCCGACGGCGCTTCCGGATAGAATTCCGAAGAGCTGCCGAGCTCGTCGATCGAGCAGATCATGCCGTACGATTCCACGCCTCTCAGGGCGCCTTTGGTGATCGTGATGCCCTCTTCAGAGCTTCCGCCGCTGTGTGTGCCGCACACTTTGCCGCCCACAAGCACGACCGGCACCTTCTGGCCGGCTGCCACGTTGGGAGCGCCGCACACGATCTGAAGCGGCTCTTCCGCCCCCACGTTCACGGTGCAGATATGCAGGTGATCCGAATTCGGATGGGGCTCACAGGTCAGCACCTGGCCGACCACGATCTTGTCCAGATTTTTGTCGAGTTCCGTATAGCCTTCTACTTTCGTCCCGGAGAGCGTCATCGCGTCCGCATATTCGGCGGCCGTCACGTCCAGATCCGGCACATAGCGTTTAATCCAAGAAAGTGATGTATTCATATATCTGTTTCATCTCCCGTTTGATTTATGAGAACTGCCTGAGGAAGCGCACGTCATTCTCGTAGAGCAGGCGCATGTCGTCGATCTCGTACTTGAGGAGAGCGATGCGCTCCAGACCTACGCCGAATGCAAAGCCGCCGTACTCCTGCGGATCGAGTCCGCACATCTCAAGCACATGTGGGTGCACCATGCCGCATCCCAGGATTTCAATCCAGCCGCTGCCTTTGCAGAAGCGGCATCCTTTTCCGCCGCATTTGAAGCAGGACACGTCCATCTCGGCGGAGGGCTCTGTAAACGGGAAATGATGCGGTCTGAATTTGGTCTTTGTCTCCGGTCCGAACAGTTCCTTTGCGAACACGTCCAGAGTTCCCTTGAGATCAGCGAAGGTGATCCCCTTGTCAATCACGAGGCCTTCCACCTGATGGAAGGAAGGTGAATGCGTCGCGTCCACTTCGTCGGAGCGGAATACGCGCCCGGGCGAAATCATGCGGATCGGAAGCTTCCCCTGCTCCATGATGCGGGCCTGCACGGGAGACGTCTGTGTCCGGAGAAGAATTTCATTATTAATATAGAAGGTATCCTGTTCATCCTTGGCGGGATGATTCGCCGGGATGTTCAGCTTGGTGAAATTATACTCGTCGTATTCGATTTCGGGACCTTCGATGACCTCATAGCCCATGCCGATAAAGATGCGCTCCACTTCATCCAGCGCAATGCTGTTGGGATGGCGGTGTCCGGCAGACGGCTTCCTGGCGGGAAGCGTCACGTCGATCGCCTCCGCCTTGAGTCTGGCGGCCATGAGCTGCTCCTCCAGAGCGGCCTTACTCTCTTCCATGCGGGCTTCGATCGCAGCGCGGGCGTCATTGACCCATTTGCCGACCTTGGGCCTGTCCTCGGGGGCCACGTCCTTCATGGCTTTCAGCACCTGTGTCAGAGAACCTTTCTTGCCGAGAAACGAAACTCTCAGTTCATTCAGCTTCTCCAGTCCGTCGGCCCTGCCGATCTGTTCTGAGGCAAGGCGCTCGATCTCTTTTACTTTTTGTTCAATTTCACTCATGCGAACCTCTCTTAACTGCTTCTTAAAATATATTACTTAGATTTATGCCGGAGACTCCGGTAGAAATCATAGCTGTCGTCATCCTTCCGACGTCCGGGCGCGGACGGAATAAATCCTTCGTCGGCCCACGGAATATTGATGTCATCGGGCTGTTCACTCGGTATCTCGGCTTCTTCCTCCGCGCGGATCGGCTTCCAGACCGAATGCTCGTCCAGTTCTTCTTCGATGATCTGCTCCTTGCGGAGACTTGCATCCTTCATGCCGTCAATCATGTTGACGATCATGTTGTCTTCCGGATCTTCATATATAATACGGTTCAGTTCTGCCCCGAAGTAGAGGAAGTAACAGCAGAAATACATCCAGATCATGGCCAGGATCAGTCCCGTCAGGCTTCCGTAGATGTTGCTGAAATTCCTGTTGTGATGATAATAGAGGGAGATCAGATAGGAGAAAAACATCCATATCGTGGCAACCAGAAGCGCCCCGGGAAACTGACTCCGAAACGTATAGTGACAGTTGGGCAGAAACTTGTATATAAACAGAAATACAGAAATCAGTCCGAAATAGCCGAACAGCGACCGTATGGACAGAAGGAACCGCAGGATATCATTCAGATCCGGAAAGCGTTCGAGGATCCAGTCGCTCAAGGCGGGTCCGAAGATGGACAGCGCCAGCGACGCCCCCACGAGCGCCAGAAACAGGATCACATAGAGAATCGACCTGAAGCGGAGGAAAAACCACCCGCGCGTCTCTCCCACCTTGCTGATCACGTTGAGGCCGTTGGTCAGCGCGTGAAATACTTTGGACGCCGACCACACGAGAATCACAAATGAAACCGGCACGTAGACGCGGGACTTCAGCTGCACCTCCGTGATGATCGTCGCGATATATTCCTTGAGTCCTGACGGCACAATCGTCAGCAGGTCTTTCGACAGCGCTGCGGTGTCCGCGCTCAGGCCGCTCGCAAACGCCAGGATGATCATAAAGAAGGGCACAAAAGAAATCATAATAAAATAGGCGCATGTTGCTGCATATGCGCCCATGTGATCGTCCTGCATCCTTCTGGCGAACGAACCGACTACCTTCCAGAGTTCCTTAATCATGTAAGATTTTCAGTTCCTTAAATGTACTGTCTGCTCAAGACTGCTTTAAACCGAACGCGTAACAGGTTGACGTGCTGTACCTCTCTCCCGCATCGAGGCGCGGGCTCTCGAACGCGAGCACATTGACCGCATTCGGGAAGTGCTGCGTCTCCAGGCAGAACCCGTCGTGATTGTGGTAGATCTTTCCGCCCTTGCCGGCGACATCGCGGATGAAGTTGCCCGCATAGAACTGGACGCCCGGCTGATCCGTCGTCACCGTCATCAGGATGCCGGTCTTGTCGGAATATGCCTCAGCCACGGTCCTGAAGCCGCTGCCGTCAAGCGCGAAATTGTGGTCATAGCCGCCTGTGTGAGCAAGCTGCTCGTTTTCGGCTTCCGCCTCCTGCCCGATCCTCTTGAAGCTGCGGAAATCAAAGGGAGTCCCCTCGACGCTCTCCACCGTCCCGTAGGGAATTGAATACTCATCCACCGGTGTATAGCCTTCCGCGTACAGCTTCAGCTCATGGTCCATGATCGAGCCGGAGCCCTCTCCGTTCAGATTGAAATAGGAGTGGTTGGTCATGTTCACGACCGTGTCCTTGTCGCCCACTGCCTCATAATGTAGCTTGACACAGTTGTCCTCCGTGAACATATATGTCATGGTGATATCCAGATTGCCCGGGAATCCCTGGTCTCCGTCCGGAGAATGCAGGGAGAAAGACACGCAGCCGCTGGCTTCGTTCACGGATGTATTCCACATCCTGTACTCGTAGCCTGCAGGGCCGCTGTGAAGGTTGTTATGCCCGCCTTCATTGAGCTCAAGCTGGTAATCCGTGCCGTTCAGATTGAAGGAACCGCCCTCGATGCGGTTGCCGTTCCGTCCGATCACAGCGCCCAGATGCCCGCCGTTTGACTCATATCCGGTCACATCGTCATAGCCGAGCGCCACGTCAACGAGGTTTCCGTCCCGGTCCGGAACCACCACCTCCACAAGAGTCGCACCATAATCAGTCACTGTGATGTAAGCGCCTTTCGAATTCTTAATCCGATAGGCAGTCACTTTGCTTCCGTCACGGGCTGTACCGAAGCCCGACCGTTCTATTTCCATATGCCCTGCTTTCTTTTCCCTGCGGACAGCGTCTGCTGCCGGTGTAGAAGTCATGTCGCAACTGACACGAAAAAGCCGCTTTGCAGCTCAGCCTGTCATATATACAAGAAAACACGGATCACCTGCCGTGTTTTCCAAAGTATGAACCCGGAATGCCGTTCCTATAGAACTGACACCTAGCCGTCGCCAGGTGGGTGACCGCAGCCTGTTCTCTGCCTTCCTCCGGTAGGTGCTTGAGGCCTGACATCAATACATGCAATGTAGGAATCCCTTATGTCATTTGTAGGTTCAGAAAAAAATAGGGGATCGCACATTCCAGGCTTGAATCAAATTATACAACGATTACCTAAGGCCCGTCAATTCTGAGTACAAATCCCGGGCGTAGGAGTCCGTCATGCCGCTCACCGTATCCAGCGCCATCTGCAGTCTCGCGTAGACCTGCACCGACTCGGGCGCGCCGTCCGAAGCCTTTCTGCAGACGAGGCCGTAATTGACCGGTATCAGCGAGAGATACTTCTCCTCCAGAAGCCCCGGCGTGCCGCAGTCATACATGAGGGCCGCCGGCACCAGGTTGTCCAGCAGGCAGTTCATGATCCGGCTGGCCGCGATCTCCGTCTTGAAGATGGACATGGACGTAAACGCGTAATCGTAGGCGATAGTCTTGAGGGCAGAAAGAAGCGTCCCGGCCGTTCTGCCGCTGATCAGCTCCCGGGTCATCTTCCCTTCCATCAGCGCCTCGTAATTCGATAGAAAGCTCTCCGCCGCCGCGACGATCAGCACGTCCTGCATCTCCCGCAGCCAGCTGCGGATAGCCGATTCCTCGGGATTGGCCGCTCCCGTCAGCCTGGACATGTCGAAGAGATCCTCCAGGCGGTCCCTGTAGATACCGGCCACACCTCTCTCCCTGAGTTCGGCCATAAAGACACTGAAGCCGAAGAAGCCCTTTTTAAAGGCATCCTCTATGTCCGCGGTCGCGTAGGCGATATCGTCCGCCGCTTCGAGCACATAGGCCAGGGGGTTGCGGCGGCCGCCGCTTCCGGTCGCCTCCTGGATCTCCCGGAAGAGTTCCGACTCCGAATCGAAATAACCGAATTTGCGCATGCCGACCTGGCGGGCAGACGGATCCGCCTCATCCGAGGCCGCCGGATATTTCATCATGCAGCCGAGCACGGCATAGGTCAGATTCAGCCCGTCATGGTGAACGGGATAATCCAGCCGGGACACCATGCGGAGCCCCTGTGCATTTCCTTCAAAACCCCTCAGATCCTTCTTCTGCCGGTCAGTCAGAAATTCCTCCGCTTTCTGTCCCTTCCACTTGAGGCCGGACAGATTCCGCGCAAACCAGTCCCGGATCGTCTCCTCCCCGAAGTGGCCGAAGGGCGGGTTCCCGATGTCATGGATCAGTCCGGCGCACTGCAGGACGACACAGATATCCGCGTTGGTCCTGTCCGTAAAGGAAGGATCCAACCGGCGGGCCAGGATACCCGACCCGATATTCTGTCCCAGTGATCTGGCGATCGATGAGACTTCAAGAGAATGCGTGAGCCTCGTCCTGATAAAGTCGCTTTTGTCCAGCGGAAATACCTGCGTCTTGTCCTGCAGGCGCCGGAACGACGCGCTCACAATGATCCTGTGATAGTCCTTCTCAAATTCGCTCCTCAGATCATGTATGCCCGCGCCGTATTCAATACGGCCCGGGCGCTGGTCTGAAAGAAGATCCTTCCATTTCACGGGATGTTCCCCTTTCTCTGCTGTTGATTATGCGCCGAGGATGCGGCACACTTCTTCCGGCATATCCTGCACATCAACGACCGTGTTGTGTCTGACGGGTGCCGTGCGGATGTCCGTAATCGCCGGCGGTTCGGGCACGCCCGAAATTTCGCGGAGCAGGTCAATCAGACCGAAGTCATCCTTCCCCTCCGCCCTGTCCGGCGCAATGGCGCCGATCACGCTGGCGGCGAACTTGTAGGGGCTAGCCGTCGATGCGATGACCGTCGGCATCGTATCCCCGCTCTCGCGCGCGTAGCGCCTCCACACGGCGTTTGCGATGCCCGTGTGCGTATCGATCACATAACCGCTCCGCTCATAGAGCTCGCGGATACCCGCAAAGTTCTCGGCCTCTTCCGCGAAGCCGCCCCGGAAGTCGGAGAGCTGCGCGCGCATCTCATCCGTGATGTGATAGGCGCCCTCTTCCGACAGGGATTTCATGAAGGCGCTGCAGCGGACGGGATCATTCCCGCAGATCCGGTAGATCAGTCTCTCCAGATTGCTGGAGATCAGGATGTCCATGGACGGCGAGGACGTCAGGACGAAGTCTCTCCGCCTGTCATAATCGCCCGTCTCGAAGAAGTCCGCCAGGACCTTGTTGATATTGGACGCGCAGATCAGCTTGTTGACAGGGAGCCCCATCTCTTTGGCGTAGTAAGCCGCGAGTATGTTTCCGAAGTTGCCGGTCGGCACGGTGATATTGATCTTGTCGCCCGCCTCGATCTCACCCTGCGCCACCAGGCGGCAGTAAGCCCAGACATAATAGACGATCTGCGGCACGAGACGCCCCACGTTGATGGAGTTGGCGGAGGAGAAGCGGCAGCCGGCCGCCCCGATCCGCTCCCGCATCACCGGGTCATTGAAGATCTTCTTGACGGCGCTCTGTGCGTCGTCGAAATTGCCCCTGATGGCGACCACGTGCGTATTTTCTCCGCGCTGCGTGACCATCTGCTTCTCCTGGATATGAGAGACGCCGTCCTTCGGATAAAAGACGATGATCTCCGTCCCCGGCACATCCGCAAATCCCGCCATGGCGGCCTTGCCGGTGTCCCCGGAGGTCGCCGTCAGAATCACGATCTTCTTGTGCTCGCCGTTCTTCCTGGCGGCCGTCGTCATGAGATACGGCAGAATGGAGAGCGCCATATCCTTGAAGGCAATCGTCGAGCCGTGGAAGAGCTCCAGGTAATACGCCCCGTCCTTTTTGACGACAGGCGCAATCTCCGGAACGTCGAACTTGCTGTCGTAGGCGCCCTCGACGCAGGCCCTCAGCTCTTCTTCCGTGAAGTCAGTCAGAAAGGCCCCCATCACCTTCAGCGCCAGCTCCTGATAGGTCAGTCCGGCGAGGTCGCGCAGGTCTCCCGGGAGAGGCGGGACCGCCGTCGGCACAAACAGGCCGCCGTCTTCGCTTAAGCCCTGCAGGATCGCCTCGGAAGCCGTCACTTCAAGATTGCTTCGGGTGCTTCTGTATTTGATATCCATTTCCTTTTGTCCGTCCTTTTATTTATTGTTGACCGCCGTGACAAGCGCATCGATGGATGCGCGGATAATATCGGAGTCCAGACCGGCGCCCCAGGTCATGCGGCCGTCGGGCCACTGCAGGCCCACATAGGCGATGGCGCGCGAGGAGGAGCTGCGCTCGAGAGCGTGCTCGGAGTAGACCTCCAGGGAGTAGTCCAGATTGTACGCCGCCTTCAGCGCATTGCTGACGGCATCCAGACGTCCGTTTCCGATGGCATCCGTCACGATGGACGGCTCGTCCTCGTAGGAAGACGTCACATGCGTGAGAATCTTGTCGCCCTTCTGCTCGAAATGAACCTCGGACAGATGAATCGGCGAAGAGAGTCCCTCGAATTCGCTCTTGAAGAGCTCGAAGATTTCGTCCGGCGTGAGCTCCTCGTGCTTGCGGTCCGAGACCGCCTTGGCCGCGTAGCCCATGGCCTCCTTCATCTTCTTGGGAAGGACCAGGCCGAACTTGGTCTCCAGGATGTAGCCGACGCCGCCCTTGCCGGACTGGCTGTTGATGCGGATGACATCCGCGTCGTAATTTCTGCCCACGTCCTTGGGATCGATCGGCAGATACGGCACGGTCCAGTGTTCCGGATGGCGCTCTTCTCTCCATTTCATGCCCTTTGCGATGGCGTCCTGGTGCGAGCCGGAGAAAGCCGCGAAGACGAGCGCTCCCGAGTACGGGGATCTCTCGTACACATTCATGCCGGTGCACTGCTCATACGTCTCGGTGATCAGCGGCATATTGGAGAAATCAAGTCCCGGATCGACGCCGTGCGTGTAGAGGTTCATGGCAAGCGTGACAATATCCACGTTTCCGGTTCTCTCTCCGTTGCCGAACAGGGTCCCTTCCACGCGGTCAGCGCCGGCCAGAAGGCCCAGCTCCGTGTCCGCCACGCCGCAGCCGCGGTCGTTGTGCGGGTGCAGGGACAGCTCGACGCTGTCGCGGTATTTCATATGTTTATTCATGTATTCGATCTGCTGCGCGAACACGTGGGGCATGGACAGCTGCACGGTCACGGGCAGATTGATGATGGCTTTCTTTTCGGGAGTCGGCTTCCAGACATCGAGGACTGCATTGCACACATCAAGCGCAAATTCCGGCTCCGTCCCGGTGAAGCTCTCCGGGCTGTATTCAAAGCGCAGATTCTGTCCGGACTCCTCCGCCAGCTCCAGAAGCAGTCTGGCGCCGTCCGTCGCGATCTTCTTGATGGCCTCTCTGGACTTGCGGAAGACCTGGTGGCGCTGCGCATGAGAGGTGGAGTTGTAGACGTGCACGATGGCCTGGGGCGCGCCCTTGATCGCCTCAAACGTCTTGCGGATAATGTGTTCTCTCGCCTGCGTGAGAACCTGGATCGTCACGTCGTCGGGAATCATCTTCCGCTCGATCAGGGTTCTGCAAAGCACGTACTCCGTCTCGGAGGCGGCCGGGAAGCCGATCTCGATTTCCTTGAAGCCGATCTTGATCAGGAGCTCATAGAATTTCAGCTTCTGCTCGAGGCTCATCGGGATCACGAGCGACTGGTTGCCGTCCCTCAGGTCGACGCTGCACCACGTGGGGGCCTTGTCGACGTATTCCTTCTTTACCCAGTCCAGGCATTCTTCGGGCGGCATATAATACTGCCGTTTGTACTTTGTGTAGTCCATCATCTCTTCTATCCTCCATAAGTAACTCTTATATGAGTCAAAACACATGCCTTATCCGGCCGTGCCTTACTTTGCACCTTTGCGGTTAAACAATACGCCGACGGTCTGCAGAAGGATCTTTATGTCAAGTGTCAGGCTCCAATTGTCGATATATTCCAGATCCAGCCGCACCACTTCATCGAAGTCCGTGATATCGGACCGGCCGCTGACCTGCCACATGCCCGTAAGGCCCGGCGTCATGCTGATTCTGCGGCGGTAGTGCTCATTATACTGCTCAAACTCCTGTTCTGTCGGGGGTCTCGTGCCGACAAGCGACATATCTCCCTTCAGGACATTCCAGAACTGCGGGAACTCGTCCAGACTCGTCTTCCGCAGGAAATTGCCCACGGGCGTGATGCGGGGGTCATTCTCCATCTTGAACATGAGTCCGTTCATTTCATTGTCTTTCATCAGCTCCGCAAGCCTCTCCTCGGCGTCCTGATACATGGAGCGGAACTTGTAGATGCGGAAGCGCCTGCCGTTCTTGCCGACCCGGATCTGCGAGAAGAAGACCGGACCGGGCGAAGTCAGCTTGATCGCCGGCGCGATAAAGAGCGTCAGGATCCCCGTGATCAGGAGGCCCACCAGGCCGCCGGCGATATCCATCGCCCTCTTCACGAGCAGCTTTTTGGCGCTCATATATGTCTTATGATAGGTAATGACCGGGTAGCCGCCGAAGGTGCCCACGCGGCAGATTGCAGCGCCCGCGTCCGGCAGTTCCTGGTTGTAATGGCAGGTGACGCCCATGTCTTCGAAACCGCTGATGACTTTGCGCATCTCCCGCTGGGAGATATCCGGCGTGTTAATGAAGACTTCGTCGAACGGTGTCTGGATCATGAGCTCCGTGATGTTCTGAATCCCGGAAAACACGCTGACGCCGTCGATCTCGTCCGCATTCTCCTCGGCACTCTGATACTTCGCATAGGCCGCGCCGACAATCTGGACATTCACGCCGCCGTCCTTGCGGATGCGGCGGATGCTCTGCTCCATGACCTCGGGTTCCGCGATAATAAAGACTTTGCTGACCAGAAGCTCTCCCGAGAGAATCTTCCGCAGGATCTTCTTCAGCACCGCATGGGACACGAACATCAGTAACAGGTTGATCAGAACGAACCGCCCGATGACGAGACGCGAAACAAAATAATAAATGCGGACGGCGAAAATATAGAGAAGAATGGCCCCCAGCATCAGAACGTTAAACTTGAGGACCTCGGTAAACTCCTTCATATATCCGCGCCGGAGGAAATCATGGTTCCAGTCCAGGAAAAAATTATAGGCTATACAAAACAGAAGGAAAATAATCAGGAGCCGGTCAAAAGGCATCCTTCTGTTCGTATATGCAGAACCGTACCGCAGGTGCTTGGATAATTCAAAAGACAGATAGATACATAGCATATCCAGCACCCAGACCCCGTAGGTCTGTATTACTTTAATTTTTGTATTCTCCAAAACGTAAAACCTCTTCCGTGTCCGACGTAGAATATCCTGCTCGTCAACATATTACATGATGTGGCCGTAAAATGCAAACAATGATGCGTCTGCGCACAGCCGCATTCCGCCCGGAGAGCTGTTTGTCTTACAGGAAATGCAGAGCTGTTTTCTATAAGACAAAAAATCCGGAGATTCTGTCGAATCTCCGGATTTCTTAAGTAGCCGGTAAGGGAATCGAACCCTTGTTTCCGCCGTGAGAGGGCGGCGTCTTAACCGCTTGACCAACCGGCCATGGACAGTATATTACCACGGCAGATTGGAAAGCGCAAGGGCTTTTTGAAATTTAATTATGTTTTTTTATAAAACACGGAATGCCGTCAGTGTGGATCTTATTCACTCTCGATCGGCGTGATTCTGTACTGATTGAAGAAGGACTCCACATTGGAAATGCCGAGTATTTCAAAGTCTTTGGCATATGTGCCGTGAGAGCCTCCCTCCGGCGTCATAGCCTGGTACATGGCAAATCCGTCGAGCGGGACGCGGCCCGTGCGCACGTAGTCCGGTCCGAACTCCGTCCAGCCGATATGCGCGTCCACGTTGCAGTAGATCACGTAGCCCTGGCTCTTGAAATACTGGAATTTGTCGTTGTCGGCCGTGTAGCCGCCGACCGTGCCGATATCGCCGCCGAAAGCAAAGATGATCTTGTCGATATCGCCCACAATATTATGATTGCAGGTCATCCATCTCTCATTGTCCGTCTGCAGCTGCTCCGCCGAATGTGTCGAAGCATTCCAGTGGCCGTACGTATGGCTGGCGAAGGTCCAACCGTTCGCCTTCATGGCATCGGCGATCGCCGTCGCGTCCGCCACATCCTTGTCCCAGTCGAAGTCCGGGTGATCCTGGAGCCATTCGATCTGGTCCTGATCCAGGTGCTCGTTATTGATGTCTTTGTAGTAATCGTTGGTGCGGTAGCCGAACACGCCGTTATAACCGGTCAGGGCCACGGTGGGCTTTGCGCCTTTGTACGAGAAATCGGGGTGTTCTTTGACGAAGGTGTCGATTCTCGGCACCATGTCGTAGTCGCCGATCTTGGTCTCCCCGTTCTCATCCGTGTACTCGCACTTGACCTCTCCGTTCTCGTCCAACACCATCTTGGTCGCATAGCCCTGGGTGCCGATGCCGTAAGTATGGTAATAACTCAGGTCATCTTCGGACATGATGAGGGGCTTTTTGCCCGGGGGCAGCATCAGCGAATTGTTGGGCTGTACCGATACCGATCCGTCTTCATTCTTTGTCTTTATGCAGATGTCATCCAACGAGACCATGACATATCCTGCGTCATACATCTGCTGGACCATGTTATCAAATTCAACCACGGTGGTCATGGCCGCGTCGTTGCGCCACGCCCTGTCGGATCCGACGATATCCGTCCTGAGGCCTCTGTCGTCATTGAGAAGCGAATGGAAGAACACGTGGCCGACCGATGTGACATCCACCGGCGAACAGGAGGCCTTCGTGGCCGTGTACTCGTCAATCGCCGCCGTCAGATCCGTGTCGGCGTCATACCCGTTGAAATTCTGAATGGCCGCAATCGCCCTGTCATAATCATACTGCGCTGCAAAAAACTGCGCGGAAGCAAGCGCCTCCTCCTTCGTCGACGGGTTGTCCGTGGCCCTGGCGGAAGAAGCAGCAACTGCAGCTGTCTCCTGTACGGCTGCCGCGTCAGAAGCGGTATCCGCATCCGCACCCGTATCTGCTGCCGTCGAAACCGTCCCTGTCTGACCGTCACCGGTGTCCGCAGTGGCAGCCGCAGATGTAGTACCGGCCGCGGTATCCTTCTTCAGGCTGCCCTGCCGCCGGGTCAGATTTCCGATGATCATCGTCACAACGATCAGCACGGCGATCAGAAGCCCGAAAACAACTCCCCTGAGAATCAGGGCTTTTTTCCGCTGCGCCCGTCTCCTCGCTTCTCTCTGTCTCCTGAGCCGCTCCCGCTCTCTCGAGTCCCTGTCATGGTTACGTTCTGTCTGTGGCATTACACATATCCCCCTGAAATAATCAGTTTTATCATAACACAATCACGGGGTTTTTTACAACGCAGTTTCCTTTTTTGCGCATTCCGCCCGGAGGGATTTTTGTCTTATAGGAAATGCAAAGCAATTTGGTAAGTAGGTGTGCCCTTTACAGGGCATACCCCTCTCAGAACTGGACGTGCGGTTTTCCCGCATCCAGCTCCC
>CACXFM010000151.1 GCA_902766955.1 uncultured Lachnospiraceae bacterium
CAGCCAGGATGCTTCTGTTCTGGGCGGTACAATCGGCGAGATGCATGCTAAGAAGATCAACGGCATCTACAAAATGGCCTGCAAGACGGGTGCTCCCGTCATCGGGCTGATTGACTGCGGCGGAATCCGGCTTGAAGAATCTACGGATGCGCTGGCAGCTTTAGGGGCCGTGATGAAGAGACAGGCACTCGCTTCCGGTCTTATTCCGCAGATTACGGCCGTATTCGGCAGCTGCGGAGGCGGCCTGTCCGTGCTTCCCGCACTCTCTGATTTCACATTTATCGAGAAGGACGCAAAGCTCTTTGTCAACTCACCGAATGCCATTGAGGGCAATACGGCTGACAAGTGCGACACTTCTTCTGCCGCTTTCCAGATGGAAGCCGGAAATGCCGATTTCTGCGGCACGTCGGAGGAGATCTTTGCGGCCATCCGCGAACTTGTGACGCTTCTGCCCGCCAATAACGAGGATGAGGGCGGCTGCGCGGATGTCGCGGACGATCTGAACAGAGCCTGCACAAACCTGTCCTCCTTAAAGGGAGACGCGCAGGGCATGCTCCGCGTGATCAGCGACAGCGGCGTGTTCTTTGAGACGAAGAAATGCGCGAGCCCCTGCATCGCGACCGGCTTTATCCGCCTGAACGGATATACGGTCGGCGCCGTGGCCAACAATAAGGATGAGATGTGCGCGGGCGGCATGAAGAAAGCTGCCGATTTCATCAATTTCTGCGACGCTTTCAATATCCCGGTTCTGACACTTGCAAATGTCACCTCCTTCAAGGCATCCATGCAGGGCGAGAAGCATGAAGCCGCTGCCGCTGCACGTCTCGCCTACGCGTATGCGAGTGCGACAGTGCCCAAGGTCACCGTCGTGACAGGCAAGGCTTACGGCAGCCCCTATGTGCTCATGGGATCGAAGACGATCGGCGCGGATCTGGTCTTCGCATGGCCGGATGCCGAAATCGGCACCATGGATCCGAAGATGGCAGCCAAGGTGATGTGCGGCGGCGCAGACGCGGACTGCCTCAAGAAGACCGCGGCGGACTACGCGGAGCTTCAGCAGAGCGTCACTTCCGCGGCCCGCAGAGGTTATGTGGACACTGTCATCAGCGACGCTGACACGAGAAAGTATGTCATCGGCGCTTTTGAGATGCTTTATACAAAACGCGAAGACCGCCCGGACAAGAAACACGGCACGGTCTGAGAAAGGCGGCATCGATGAAAAACCTGAAGAAAATATTCATGGCGCTCCTGTGCGTTATGATGATCTCCGTCGGGCTGACAGGATGCGGCAGCAAGACATCCTCCCAGATCGAGGCGGAGAGCCAGGAGGCCATCAAGGCGGCAAATCTGGAATCGGTCAGGATTTATACGGAAAATACATTCCCGGCTGTCCTGAAAAACTATGATTACCAGAAATTTATGGATGAGGTCATGGCAAAGGGACAGTGTCTCGTATCCGTCCCCTTCAGCAATGACTTTGCTAACCGTTGGAAACTGTTTGAGGATACTCACGGAAAGGTCACCGACGTTCTCGTGCAGGACTCGGAAAAAGCCGATGACGGTTTTGTGGACAGAATGATCCTGACGGGAGAGGACGGCGGACAGATGCAACTGACCGTCAACTTCAACAAGTCCATGACTCCGATCTCGTCCTCGATTCTCGAGTACTCCGACGATTCCAAGGAGACGCTGGGCAGCAAGATGGCGACCGCCGGCTCCAACACGATCACCGGTCTTCTGGTGGTGTTTGTGGTTCTGGTTGGCTTAAGTCTTATCATCAGCTGCTTCCGCTTCCTGCAGAGGGAAGGCGGAGAAGTCAAGCCCGAGCGCAAGGATGCGCCGAAGAAGAGCGCGCCCGCTCCGGCAACTGCGGCACCTGCGGCAAAAGTTGCTGCGGTTCCGTCTGCAGAAGAAATTGATCTTGCGAAGAATGCAGAGCTGGTTGCGGTCATCGCGGCGGCGATTGCGGCATCTGAAGGTAATCAGGTGGAAGGATATGTGGTCCGTTCCATTAAGCGGCTTCATCACAATAAATGGCGCTAAGGCCAGTACAGGAGGAAAATCATGAAGAATTATACAATTACAGTGAATGGCACTGCATACAGCGTAACTGTTGAAGAAGGAACTGCGGCAGCCCCGGCAGCAGCCCCGGCTGCGGCTCCTGTTGCAGCCCCGGCTCCGGCTCTGGCAGCAGCTCCGGCCCCGGCCCCGGCTCCGGCTCCGGCAGCATCCGGATCGGCGGGCAGCGTTGAAATCGCCGCTTCCGTTCCCGGCAAGGTCTTCAACATCCCGGCCAAGGTCGGCGACAGCGTCAGTGCCGGCGATACCGTCATCGTTCTCGAATCCATGAAGATGGAGATCCCTGTTGTCGCTCCGCAGGACGGCACAATCGCTTCCATCGACGTCACAGCCGGTGCTCAGGTTAATACAGGTGATCTGCTCGCAACCATGAACTGACATTTCGGAGGTCTGATAGATGAATATTCTTGATACGCTGTCAAATCTGGCGCAGCAGACCGCGTTCCTCAACCTCGAGTGGGGAAATTACGTTATGATCGTCGTGGCTCTGGTGTTCCTGTATCTGGCAATCGCTAAAGGGTATGAGCCTCTGCTGCTGGTTCCGATCGCATTCGGCATGCTGCTCGTCAATATCTATCCTGATATTATGCTGAGCCCTGCGGATTCGTCGAACGGTGTCGGCGGTATGCTGCATTACTTCTATATTCTTGATGAATGGAGTCTTCTGCCGTCCCTGATTTTCATGGGTGTCGGCGCACTGACTGACTTCGGCCCGCTGATCGCGAACCCGATCTCCTTCCTGATGGGCGCCGCGGCACAGCTGGGCATCTATGTCGCTTATTTCCTGGCCATCTTCCTCGGCTTCAACGGCAAGTCGGCTGCGGCCATCTCCATCATCGGCGGCGCCGACGGCCCTACCTCCATCTTCCTTGCCACCAAGCTCGGACAGACGGAACTCCTGGGACCGATCGCCGTGGCGGCTTATTCCTATATGTCGCTTGTGCCGATTATCCAGCCGCCCGTGATGAAACTCTTCACGAGCGAAGCTGACAGAAAGATCAAGATGGGACAGCTCCGCCCGGTATCCAAGCTGGAGAAGGTGCTCTTCCCGATCATCATTACGATCGTGGTCTGCATGATTCTGCCGACGACGGCTCCGCTGGTCGGTATGCTGATGCTCGGCAACCTGTTCCGTGAATCCGGCGTCGTCTACCAGCTCGCCGAGACGGCAAGCAACGCCATGATGTATATCGTGGTTATCTTCCTCGGCACATCGGTAGGTGCGACCACAAGCGCGGCTGCGTTCCTCAACGTGAACACGCTGAAGATCGTCGTCCTGGGTCTCGTCGCTTTCATATTCGGTACAGCCGGAGGGTGCTGGCTGGGCCAGCTTCTGAAAAATGTGACGCACGGGCGGATCAATCCGCTGATCGGATCGGCCGGTGTCTCGGCTGTGCCGATGGCTGCCCGTGTCTCGCAGAAGGTAGGCGCGGAGGCGGATCCGACAAACTTCCTTCTCATGCATGCGATGGGTCCGAATGTCGCGGGCGTTATCGGCACGGCTGTTGCCGCCGGCACATTCATGGCGATCTACGGTATCTGACATGATGCATGACCGCCCGCATGAGGCATGCGGTGCTTTATGCGGCGGTCCTGCCACATATATTGATTTGGAGGACAATTGGAATGGCTGAAACGGTAAAAAAACCAGTTCAGATTACAGAAACCGTGCTCCGCGACGCTCACCAGAGTCTGATCGCGACACGTATGACGACGGACGAGATGGTCCCGATCGTCGAGAAGCTGGATCAGGTCGGTTTCCGCGCGGTGGAGTGCTGGGGCGGTGCGACGTTTGATTCCGCCCTTCGTTTCCTGCATGAGGATCCGTGGGTACGTCTCCGCAAGTTCCGCGAGGGATTCAAGAAGACAAAGCTGCAGATGCTTTTCCGCGGCCAGAACATTCTCGGATACAAGCCGTATCCGGATGATGTCGTCGAGTATTTCGTACAGAAATCCATCGCCAACGGCATCGACGTCATCAGAATTTTCGACTGCCTGAACGATCTCCGCAACCTGGAGACCGCTGTCAACGCGACCAAGAAGGAAAAAGGCGAGGCGCAGATCGCGCTGTCCTATACGCTCGGCAAAGCCTATACGCTTGAGTACTGGACCAAGATGGCCAGGGAAATCGAGTCCATGGGTGCGGATTCCATCTGCATCAAGGATATGGCCGGCCTGCTTCTGCCGTATGCCGCAACCGAACTGGTGACGGCACTTAAGGAGAATACAAAGCTCCCGATCGAACTGCATACGCATTATACATCCGGCGAAGCTTCCATGGCTTATATGAAGGCCGCGGAAGCAGGATGCGATATTCTGGACTGCGCGATGAGCCCGTTCGCGCTCGGCACATCCCAGCCGGCTACCGAAGTTATGGTCGCCGCGTTCAAGGATACGCCGTATGACACGGGTCTGGATCTGGATCTGCTGGCGGAGATCGCGGAATACTTCCGTCCGCTTCGCGAGAAGTATCTGGAGAACGGCCTCATGAACCCGAAGAACATGGGCGTCAACATCAAGACGCTGCAGTATCAGGTGCCGGGCGGCATGCTCTCCAACCTGACAAGCCAGCTGTCCAAGATGAACGCGGAAGACAAGTTCTACGACGTGCTCGAGGAAGTGCCGAGAGTGCGCGAGGACATGGGCGAGCCGCCTCTGGTTACGCCGTCTTCACAGATCGTCGGAACACAGGCGGTTATGAACGTGCTCACAGGCGAGCGCTACAAGATCGTACCGCAGGAGACGAAGGATATGTTCGCCGGCAGATACGGCAAGTCCACGCTGCCGTTCAATCCGGAAATCCAGAAGAAGTGCATCGGCGACATCGAGCCGATCACCTGCCGTCCCGCCGACCTGCTTCCTCCGGGCCTGCCCGATTTCGAGAAGGCTGTAGAGCCCTACAAACAGCAGGATGAGGACGTGCTGACATATGCACTGTTCCCGGAAGTTGCGGTCGAGTACTTCCAGTACAGAGATGCGCAGAATACGGGCATCGACGTGAAAGCAGCCGATACGGAGAACAAGGCATATCCCGTATAAGCTGATCATGTGCTAAACGTAAAACACGAAATCCGCGAAGAGGATGCGTCTCTTTTCGCGGATTTCTTCTGTCAGATGAAAGAGATCATCTGATAAGACAGCGAAAGGGAGCTGACTTGAGTGAAATTGTGATTGCTGGCGGCGGCGCCGCCGGTATGTTCTGCGCGGCTTATGCATCGGAGCTGGGCCACCGGGTGACAATCGCAGAGCACAATGAAAAACTGGGCAAGAAACTGTTTATTACCGGAAAAGGAAGATGTAATTTTACGAATCACTGTCCGCCGGAAGAATTTCTGGCGCATGTGCTGACCAATTCGAGGTTTCTGTACAGCGCCGCTTACGGGCTGACTCCCGACGATGTCATCGCCTGCTTTGAGCGGTGGGGGCTTCCGTCCAAAACGGAGCGGGGCAGACGTGTCTTCCCCGTGTCGGACCACTCGTCGGACGTGATTGCGGCCATGGAGAGGGTGCTGCGGAAAAACCGCGTGAAAGTCCTGCTGCATACGGAGGCGGTGCGGATCGTCACGGCTGACGGGGCCGTGACCGGCCTTGCCGTAAAAAGAGGGGATGCGGAGAGTATCCTTCCGGCCGACTATGTCGTGATTGCGTGCGGTGGTCTGTCTTACCCTTCCACGGGATCAACCGGAGACGGGTATCTGCTGGCGAAAGCGGCCGGACATACCGTGACGGCGACATCTCCGTCGCTGGTCCCCATTGTCTGCGAGGGGGAATACATCAGACAGATGCAGGGACTGTCGCTGAAGAATGTCAGTCTCACGATCAGCGACGGCAGGCGCGTCCTGTTCAGCGAACAGGGAGAGATGATGTTTACGCATTTCGGCATCACGGGGCCGCTGGTTCTCTCTGCCAGTGCCGTCATGGGGGACAGGATCGGACGCGGTGCGCTTGTTTCCGTTATAGATCTGAAGCCGGCGCTGACGGAGGAGCAGCTGGACGGGAGAATCATCAGAATCGTCAATGAGAACCCGAATAAAGCCCTCAAAAATATCCTGCATGAGCTGTATCCGCAGAAAATGCATGCCGTGATCCTCTCCCTTGCAGGCATTGCGCCCGACACGAAGCTTCATGATCTGACCAAGCCCATGCGGGCGGAACTTGTGCGCGTGACCAAACATTTTCCGCTGACACTGGCTGCTCTCAGAGGGTACAATGAGGCTGTAGTGACGAAGGGCGGTGTCTCCGTAAAGGAGATCGATCCGCGTTCGATGCAGTCCAGAAAAGTGAAGGGACTCTGCTTTATCGGCGAAGTGCTCGACCTGGACGCGTTCACGGGAGGCTACAACCTGCAGATCGCCTGGTGCACGGCCGCAGCCTGTGCGGAGCATTTTTCTTAACATGCATGCACAGGAGAGCGGTTCCGGACAACTGTCCGGGAATCTCTGACGGAAATCAAAACAAGGAAAGGAACAGGACAAGACTGTAATGAATATAGCAATTGACGGACCCGCAGGGGCGGGAAAGAGTACGATCGCAAAGCTTGCCGCATCTGCTCTGGGCTCGGTATATGTGGATACAGGGGCTATGTATAGAACCCTGGCACTGTTTGTGCTGGAAAAAGGAATCGATCCTTCGGACGAAAAGGGCGTGCTGGATGTCATCGGGGGCGCGGATATCACACTTTCTTACGTGGACGGTGTACAGCACATAAGTCTTAACGGGCGCGACGTCACGGGAGAGATCCGGACGGCCGAAGTGACACGCACATCCAGCATGATCGCCGCCTATGCGGGTGTCAGGTCTTATCTTGTGGCAATGCAGCAGAAAATCGCCGCCAGAATGCCTGTCGTCATGGATGGGCGCGATATCTGCTCCGTCGTCCTTCCTGATGCCGAGGTAAAAATCTATCTCACGGCCTCTGCGAGAAAGAGAGCCGAGCGCCGCCTTCTTCAGAACGAGGAAATGCAGAAGGCAAATGGCGGCCCTGCTCTTACGCCCGAAGAGAGGGAAACCGAGCTCGGCAGAATCGAACAGGAGATCCGGGACAGAGATTACCGCGATATGCACAGGGAAGCATCCCCGCTTGTACAGGCGCCGGACGCGGTCGTCGTGGACAGTTCGGATATGACAATCGACGAAGTTGTTTCCGCCATTCTTGAGATCGCGGAAAAAGCAGCAAAATAAAACGTCTTCCGGAGGATTCAGGATGAAAGTAACGGTTGCAAAAAGCGCCGGTTTCTGCTTCGGCGTGAAGAGAGCAGTCGGAATGGCGTACAGGGAGGCGGAGAAGGCCGCGGAAAACGGCAGATCCGTCTATACGCTGGGACCGGTCATACACAATGAATATGTCGTTGACGACCTCGCGAGCAAGGGCGTGAGGATCCTGGATGAGTCGCTGAAAATTGCCGATACGGGAGAAATACCGGAAGACAGCGCCGTTGTGATCGTCCGTTCGCACGGTATCACCGAAAAAATGCACAGGGAGCTTAAAAACCGCGGCTGGACAATCGCGGACGCGACCTGCCCGTTCGTCCAGAAGATTCATAAAATCGTTTCGGAGAAGAGCCGGGCAGGGTATCCGGTGGTCATCATCGGCTCGCCGGAGCATCCGGAGGTGCAGGGCATACGCGGATGGGTGCACGGGCCCTGCGCCGTCGTCGGCTGCCGTGAGGACGCGAAACAGCTGAATCTGCCGCGGGAGAAAGAAGTCTGTGTGGTTTCGCAAACGACTTTCAATTTCAATAAATTTCAAGAATTAGTTGAAATCATTGAAAGTTTGGGGTATCATGTAATGGTTACGAATACCATCTGCAATGCGACACAGGAGCGACAGGGAGAAGCGATGGAGCTGGCCAGACAGTCGGATCTGATGATTGTGATCGGCGGCCGTTCTTCTTCCAACACGCAGAAACTGTATGAGATCTGCCGGAGCGAATGTAAGGATACTTACTATATCCAGACACCGGACGATCTGGCTGCCGTTTGTTTCCACTCAGATAGTTGCGTAGGTATTACAGCAGGGGCTTCGACCCCAAATACTATAATCCAGGAGGTTTCACTTAGATGTCAGAAGAACTGAGCTTTGGACAGATGCTCGACGAGGAGAACTACTTCAAGACCATTAAGAACGGAGAGGTCGTCGAAGGAACTGTTCTTGACGTGAAACCGGATGTTGCCTATCTCAACATCGGTTACAAGTCAGACGGTATCCTTACAAAAGAAGAGTACAGCAATGAGAACGTTGACCTCACGACAAAACTTCAGGAAGGCGACAAGCTTGAGGTGAAGGTGCTCAAGGTCAACGACGGTGAGGGACAGCTGATTCTTACTTACAAGCGTCTTGCACAGGAAAAGGGCAACAGACGCATCGAAGAAGCGTTCAACAACAAGGAAGTTCTCACCGCCAAGGTTTCTCAGGTCCTCAACGGCGGTCTGACCGTTCTCGTTGAAGATACACGCGTGTTCATTCCCGCGAGCCTTGTCTCAGATGTGTATGAGAAGGATCTGGGCAAGTATGCTGATCAGGAGATCGAGTTCCGCATCAGCGAGTTCAATCCGAAGAGAAGAAGAATTATCGGCGACCGCCGTCATCTGATCGCTGAGAGAAAGGCTGAGGCAGCCAAGGAGCTGTTCAGCAGAATCAGTGTCGGCGACGTGGTGGAAGGAACCGTCAAGAACGTGACGGACTTCGGCGCATTTGTCGACCTTGGCGGCGCAGACGGACTGCTTCATATTTCCGAGATGTCCTGGGGCCGCGTGGAGAATCCGCACAAGAACTTCCATGTCGGTGATCAGCTCGTTGTTCTCATCAAGGACATCAAGGACGATAAGATTGCTCTGTCCCTCAAGTTCCCGGACAGCAATCCGTGGATCGAGGCTTCCGAGAAGTTTGCGGCCGGCACGATTGTCAGAGGCAAAATCGCCCGCATGACAGATTTCGGCGCTTTCGTGGAACTGCTTCCGGGTGTTGACGCTCTGCTTCATGTATCCCAGATCAGCAAGAACCACGTCGACAAGCCGTCGGATGTTCTCTCCATCGGACAGGAGATCGAGGCCAAGGTTGTGGATTTCAACGCCGACGACCGCAAGATCAGCCTTTCCATGAAGGTTCTGGAGAACGAGCCGGCTCCGACAATCGGCGATGTCATCGAGAACGTAGAAACAGAAGAAGAGAACTGATATAGTTCGCCAGTTGTTTCCGGTCTGAGAGAAATTTATCAGAACATATAAAGAGATGAAAGCAGTTCGTACGGACTGCTTTTTCTTTATGTTCCCGGTCAACATAGGCGCCGACGGATTTGTGGACCGCGTATCCTTCTGACGGAAGATAGACATAGTTCTCCGTGTCGGCGTGATAGAAGCGGAGTTTTCCCTGTGTGAGAGGGACGGAAATCCGGGCAGTATCCCCCGAAAAAAGCAGATGACACCCCTGGTCGTGGACGGACATCATGCCATGGAAGGGTATTTCACTCCGCAGCGTAAAAAGCATATGTTCTTCTCCGGAAAGGCCGTCCGCCGGCTCCGCGTCTGCGGGCACACGGGCGGCACGGACGAAGGTCCAGCCGCCGTCAAGAAGGGAGATGAGCGCATCGAAGCCGAGAATTCTGAGTGTTTTCAGGGCATCATGACGAGGCTCCTCCGGATCCGGGAAAAAGCCGCCGGCGCGCATGTATCCGAGCATGGCCTCATCGTAGTCGCGCAGATGCCTTCCGGCAAGACCCAGGAAGCTGTACAGAAAACGGTAGTCCAGAAAAAGATCTCTCGTTTTTAATCCCTGCAGCGGATCCGTGAGCCCGTAGGCCTTGTATTTGGCGTGCAGGTGGGGCAGGTCAAATGCAGTGCCGTTGAACGTGATCACTTCGCGCACATCGCGCAGTTCTTCCGCCAGAAGCTGTAGAAGTTCGTACTCATCAGCTTCTTCTCCGGCACTGTATGAAGTTTCGCAAAATCCGCTGCCGCAGATTTCGGCCCTGCGGATAAGCGTGATGTTCAGGAGACGGCTGGTCCGCCAGTAGCGGCTGCTCGCCCCGATGTCAAGAATGACTGTCTGGTTGTCTGAAAGATTGTTGTCCGGTAAGCTCCGGATCGTATATAATTGTGTTTTCATATCAATATTATGATCAGGCTGCTAAACGTCGATTACGGATTGTTCCGCGCCATAAAGCCATGCCCCCACATGAGCAAGCACGGCGTGTGGTCAGACTTTTGGCGCTGTAATCATATTATATCACAAAAAAATATTCTGTATTTACAGCCGGTTTTCAAGTATACTTGATTCACAAAACAGAAATGAAAGAGGCGTCTTCTTTTCACGTACGCGCGCCTAAGGTTGTCCGAAAAGGGGGAAAAGGATGGATAATGTCAGGAAAAAGACAAGAACTTGAGGCGGAAGCGATGATCAGAGACAGGCTTGTCGGTATGCAGGAACGGTATCCGGATCTGCTGCGGGACCCGGTTTATCTGGGTGTGATCGGCATGCCGCAGATGAAACCGCCCGGCAACCGTCTGGAAATGTGTACGGTGTGTGTGGGGTACGATTGTTTTGAAGAAAAAAGCGGGTCTCTCGGCCTGCACATCCGCAGAGAACTGGTGGAACTGGTCAATACTCTGCAGTACGATGAGAAGGACGGCTTGAAAAACAATGATTGCTTATATTCAGGGGACAGTGAGAGCGATTCGTGACGACAGTCTTGTCATCGACCGCGGCGGAATCGGGTTCAGGGTTTTCGTGCCCGCTTCCGTCAGTGCAAATGTCAAGGAAGGCAGCGAAGAGTGCATCTACACACATTTCGCGGTGCGCGAGGATGCCGTCTGTCTCTACGGCTTTCTGACGGAAGACGATCTGGAGGTGTTCCGTCTTCTACTGGGTGTCAGCGGCATCGGCCCCAAGGGCGCGCTCGGCATCCTCTCCGTCATGAGTGCGGATGACCTGCGGTTTGCCGTTCTTGCCGATGATGCCGCGGGGATCGCAAAGGCACCCGGCGTGGGAAAGAAGACCGCCCAGAAGGTCATTCTCGAGCTGCGGGATAAACTGTCGCTCTCGGATGCATTTGAAAAGAAAGCGCAGCATACCGCACAGGCTGCCGAAGAGGCGGGCGGCGACGCCGGACGCGA
>CACXFM010000152.1 GCA_902766955.1 uncultured Lachnospiraceae bacterium
ACCGTGATACAGATGCTTTTGCCCCTGAACCAGTCGCGGTTCGGGAGAGCTTCCATCCCGTTTTTCAGTGTGCCGGGGATGTCTTCCACTTTGCTGTCATCATAACTCTGATGAATGGTTACCATAGAAGGAACCGGTATTTCGTTCAATCCCTGAAGGACAGCGTGTGTCTCGGGAAAATTAATAAAATTAGCCATATTTACTCCATTCTCATTCGCGTGCCATCATCATCAGTGTCCACTTGCATTCCGTGATGACCTTGCCGTTCTGGTCGACGAGGTTTGCGTCCATCTTGAGAATGCCCTTTTTCGGCTTTGAGCTGTGGCGGATTTCAGTCGGTGTCATTTCCAGATGGACGGTGGCGCCGATTTCCAGCGGAGCCGGATACTTGATCGTCAGATCGAGGAAAGCGATGGTCGTTCCCTCGAACATGCCCGTCTGGTTGCTCATGCCGGTCATGAAGACCGGGCCGATCATGCCGTGGGCGATGCGCTTTTTGAAAATACTGACATTACGTCCGTACTCGTCGTCCATGTGGAGCGGGTTGAAATCTCCGGATAATCCGGCGAAATTCACCACGTCCGTCTCGGTGACGGTGCGGGCGAGAGAGGTATAGGTTTTGCCGAGTTCAAAATCTTCCAGATAAAATCCTGCCATAACAAAACTCCTTTCATGCGGGGGTGTCTATATCAGCGAAAGTTCGGTTTTCTCTTTTCGATAAAGGATGTGAATCCTTCGATCTGATCCGGCGTGCCGAAGCAGGCGGTCATATAGCCGAGCTCGATGTCCTTGCCGACGTCGACGCTCACATCCGCGCCTGCCGTGATGGCGGCCTTGATCAGCGAGATGGCGCTGGCGGAGGCATTGGCGATCATCTCGGCTTCTTTCATGACTTCAGCCTCAAAATCCTCAAGAGACGTCACCTTGAACAGAAGGCCCATGGCGAGGGCTTCGTCAGCGCGGACGCGGCGTCCGGTGAACAGCATTTCCTTCGCCTTCATCAGGCCGATGACCTTCGGCAGCCTCTGCGTGCCGTTAAAGCCGGGAACGATGCCGAGCGTCGCTTCCGGGAGGGCAAACGAAGCCTTCTCATTGGCGATGCGGATATCGCAGCAGAGCGCGAATTCCAGGCCGCCGCCGAATGTATAGCCGTTGATGGCGGCGATGGTCGGCTTTGTCATGGTCTCGATCTTGCGGAAGAGGGCGGCGCCTTTCCGGGAATAGTCGATGATTTCAAGGTTTTTCTTCGCGCTCATTTCATTGATGTCGGCGCCGGAGATAAAAGCCTTCCCCTCACCGGTAAAGATGATGACGCGGACGGACGGATCAGCCGCGGCATCGTCGACAGCTTTGTCGATGTCGTCCAGCACCTGGCTGTTCAGCGCGTTCAGCGCTTCCGGGCGGTGAAACGTGATGGTTTCGATACCGTTTTCTTTCTTTATCAGGACATACTTCAGATCCATTCAGACACCTCCTCTATTTTTTCTTTTTGAAAGGAACAGGCTGCTCTTTTCCGAACCGGACGAGCAGGACCTTGTCCCACAGCTGAAATCTCTCGCATTCCTCCGTACTGTGGCTGACGTGGAGGACCGTGTGCGTCTTCGGGTCTTCGAAGGTAATCTGGCGTGCATTCTTTTCTTCTGTCTTCGAAGAGACGACGGCGTCCATACACCAGGTCTCCTCCCTGTTTTCCATCTTTTTCCTGAACTTTCTGGTGTCATTCCAGACGGACAGCAGGGTGACGACCATCAGGCCTGCCACAAAAAGACCGGGAGAGGTATAGTGGTTCATCCGCAGGAAAATGCCGAGCACCGCGACGGCCAGTCCTCCCGCGAGGATGATTTTGTAGACCGTATTATACCGGGCTTTGTACTGATTGTGCTGCTCCATGAACCGGTCCGTGATCCACGCCTCTTCTTCCGGGGTGAGCCGTCTCTGGAACTTGCTGTAGTCGGCCTCTTCCATCGGAAGCGTCTTCATATAATCCTGATAATACCGCTCCGGTATCGCCAGGACGATGGACTCTTTCTCCGCGGAGCAGGCGAGATACAGCTTTTCCTTCGGCTTCAGGAGCTCATAGTAGAGCTTCGGGATCACCAGGTCGCTGATGGCCGGGCCGTTCTGAATTTTTGCCTTGCAGGTGTACAGGCGCTTTTCCGGCGGATTCTTCTTGACCAGGGTCGCGCGCTGCACGAGGAAGTGCTCCCCCTCTTTTTTCGGATTATAATCCAGCTTTGAATTCTGCAGGATCTGCGTCAGGAGCTTGCTGCCGGTGGTGAAGTACAGATACCCGAGAGAGACGCTCATGATCAGGAAGACGGGGGAGAAGCCGTTGCGGATCTGGTAGGAAGTGAGACCGATGATAATGACAAACACAGCAATCGTGGACACCACGCCGATCACAAAGTCCCTCACGGCACTCCGCACAGATGAAATCTGCTTCAGAAAAAAGGCGTCTTCACGAAGACTGGCCTCCATAAAATGATAAGTCGATCTGGCCACATCCGGTGAGATCATGCATCCTTCTCCTTTCTCTCCTGTCATAATGATATAGAAAAGGCGATGTCCGAAGAAGCATCGCCTTTCCTGTTACATACGGGAATCAGTTCCCCTGTTTTTACAGATATCCGAACATCGCACACAGCGGGAAGAGGACGACGATCAGCGTTATGATCGGGATCACGACGTTTGTCACACCTGCTTCCATGTAAGAGCTCTTGTGATTGTTGCCGGAATAGTCGATAACCGTGACCACCAGGCCGCAGTGCGGCAGGGAGTCAAGCGTCAGAGCGGACAGGGCGCAGATACGGGCAAAGCCCTGAATCTGCTTTGCGGACATGGCCGGAACGAAATATTCCTTGACGATCGGAAGGGCGATACCTTCGCCGCCGGTACCGGATCCGCAGACACCGGCCATAACAGCCGTAGCGAGAGAACCGACGACAACCGGGCTGCCGCTGATGCCGGTCAGCACGTTGATGATGGTTCCGAATGCCGGTGTATTCTGAACGACAGCGCCGAAGCCGACGACGGAAGCGGTGTTGAACAGGGATGTCACACCGCCCATGAGGCCGCCTTTAAGCGTATCCCAGAACTTGCTCCACTCGATGAAGTTGAAGAAAATAACGATCGCTGAAATCACGCCGATGAACAGGGAGACCGGAGCGCCGAGCTTGGTGAAGTTGAGGACGACGAGCAGGACGATCATCGGCAGGATGGACTGCAGGAAGCCCGGCAGTTTGCCGAGTGCGTTCAGGCGGTCGATTTCTTTCTGGTCTGCCTCGGTGACTTCGAAGTGCTCACCCTTCTTCTTTGCGCGGGCAACGCACCAGTAGATCCATGCGAATACGAGGACCATTTCAACGATACCTGCGATCCAGCCGGGAATAAGGGCTGCGCTGTAGCCGACTTCGAGAGCGTCGCCGGGGATCGTGTTCTGCAGCTGCGGAGAGCCGGGCAGCCAGCCGGTCGCCGTACCGGCACCTGCGAAGTAGAAGGCCGGGATCAGGCGTCTGGAGATGTCAGCCTCTTTGAACAGGGAGAGCATCAGCGGATACAGAGCGAAGAAGCAGACGAAGACGGAAACGCCGCCGTAGGTCAGGATGAAGCCGACCAGGATGATGGCCGGAACAGCTGCCTTTGCGCCGAGCTTCTCGACAATGAGGTTTGCGATGGAGTTGGCGGCGCCGGTAACCTCATACAGTTTTCCGAACATGGCGCCGAGTGTGAACATCCAGAAATAGTTGCCGAAGTAGTTGGCAAGACCGAAGATGAAGCTGGATGCCTGTGTGGAGTCTGCCAGACGGGCTGTGCTCGTCATACCTGCGATCACGGAGATTCCGCCGGTGAAGAGCTGAGCTGTTAACAGGCAGAAAATACTGGAGATCAGGGATGCGAAGAAGATCGGGACGTTCTTGAAGACCAGAACGACCAGAAGAATCAGGCTGAGTACAATAAGAAAGATACCCATAAAAGTTCCTCCCTCAAATAAAGGATGTTTAAGTGATAAGTGCTTATGATGATCGCTCATTGACCGGAGGAAATGATTTCCTCCGGTATGTGCGCAGTACGGATGATAAAAGCGT
>CACXFM010000153.1 GCA_902766955.1 uncultured Lachnospiraceae bacterium
CAGCATTTCAAGGAGGGAACATTCAATGAAAAAAGCAGTTTCTCTGATCCTCGCCGGTATGATGACAGTTTCTGCTGCCGCCACTGTCTCCGCAGCAGATGCGCATGACTATGATCTGTCCGATCAGTACGTCGCTGCCGATGAAGCAGCCGTATATGAAGGCGAAGAACCGTGGCCGGAGCTCACATGGAATTATGACTGCTCCACGGGCGAAACTTCCACATGGGCACAGGCCGGCTATTATTTCGCAGCGCTGATGAACGAGTCCAGCGGCGGCGCCGTCCAGGTCGAAGTTTATCCGGGCGAACAGCTGACAAACGGCGACCAGGTGGCCGGCATCCAGGCTCTGATGGACGGCGACACGCTCCAGGTCTCCATGCATTCCAATCTGATCTATGCCAACTTCGATCCGAGATTCAACGTGGTCTCCCTCCCGTATATCTTCGAAAATTACGATGATGTCGACGCCGTCATGAACGGCGAAGGCGGCGAAGCGCTGAAGAACGTCCTGTCCGAGTACGGCCTTGTCTGCCTCGGCATCGGCGAGAACGGCTTCCGTCAGATCACCAACTCCAAGAAGCCCATCACGACAGTCGCCGACCTGAGCGATATCAAGATGCGCATATGCTCCAACGACCTCTGCGCCGAAGTGTATAAGGAATGGGGCTGCGACGCGTCCGTCATGAACTGGTCCGAGACCTACACGGCTCTTCAGCAGGGCACGGTCGACGGCGAGGAGAATCCGGAGACAGCCATTGACTCCGCTTCCGTCCAGGACGTCCAGGATTACATTTCTCTGTGGAATGCATACTATGACTGCCTCTTCTTCTGCATCAACGGCAATGCTTATGACCAGCTGAACGATGAGCAGAAGGCTGTTGTCGCTGCCAACGCCGCAAAGGCCGTGGAATATCAGAAGGCCACCAACCGCGAAAAGGTCGACGCACTCGTCGCCGAATGGTCCGAGAGCGGCGTGATGCAGGTCACGAAGCTTGAAGAGATCGATTCCGCTTCCTTCAAGGATGCGGCTGCCGGCGCGGCTGACTGGTATAAGGAATCTCTGGTATCCGGCAAGGGTATGTCCGAAGAAGATGCACAGGCCCTGATCGACGCATTCCAGAAATAAATACGTAACGCACCCGGATCGTATTTCTCACAGTGTTTTTAAGCCCCCGCCGGTGTCAAAGGCGGGGGCTTTTATCTCAGCGGGAAAACTCGCAGGCGAGTCCTGATTGAAAGAATATGAGAACTGATTTATACTTGTCTTTTATTGCATATGCATGCGCGACTACGTTTCTGCCCGGTCCCAACAACGTCCTTCTGCTCTCGCAGGCCGGCCGTTACGGGATCCGCAAGGTCAGGCCCCTGCTTTTCGGCATCTGGTGCGGGCTTCTGACCGTCATGCTGATCGCAGGTTTCTTTTTGAATGCGCTCGGCACCTTCGTGCCGAAAATCGCCGGCTATTTCAAGTTTGTCGGAGCCGCCTATATCCTGTATCTGGCCTGGAAGACCCTCACCAGAGGCTCGGTCAGTACCGGGGATGACCCCAAGGATGTGCCGCTGACTTTCGTCAACGGATTTCTTCTCCAGTTTCTGAATGTCAAGGTCATCATGCTGGGGCTGGCGTCTTATCCGGGCTATTTCCTGCCGATGGGACATTCGCCAGCCATCGTGCTGCTGTTTGCCGTGACCATGACGGCCTGCTGCGGAACGGGAAATCTGATCTGGACGGTGCTCGGGGGCTTCCTGACGCCGGTTTATAACCGTTTCTACAAAATCATCAATGCCGTGATGGCGCTTATGCTCGTCTGGTGCGCGGTGAAAATCATAAGGTGACACATGAACAGACATTCCTCATCCCTGACCGGATATCTGGCTGCGGCTTTTTGTATCTGCGTCTGGGGAACGACCTACATTTCCTCAAAAATCCTGCTGCGGGTGATCACGCCCGTGGAACTGCTCCTCATCCGCTTCGTGATCGGCTATCTCGTTCTCTGGATCATACAGCCGAAGCGTCTCCGGACAGAGAGTCTCCGGGATGAGGTCCGGATCGCCGCCTGCGGGCTCACCGGCATTACGCTCTATTATCTGCTGGAGAATGTCGCCCTGACCTTCACCCAGGCGTCCAATGTAGGCGTCATCATCGCTGCCGCGCCGTTTTTCACGGCCCTTCTGTCCATGCTGTTCGGCGACAAAAAGCGGCAGCCTCCGCGCTTTTATGCGGGCTTCGTCATCGCGATGGCCGGGATCTGTCTTCTGTCGTTTGGCGGCGCGGCTGTTTCCTTCCATCTGAAGGGAGATTTCCTGGGCTTTCTGGCAGCCGTCATGTGGGCGCTGTATTCCATCCTCTGCAGAAAGGTCTATGCGAAGGGATACCCAGTCATTCTCACAACCAGAAGAATGTTCTTCTACGGGATCCTGTTTATGATTGTACCGGTCCTCACCATGGGCTTTCACCCGGCTCCCTCGGAGCTTCTGCGTCCGGTCGCGGCGGCAAACCTGCTCTTTCTCGGAGTCGTCGGCTGTGCGGTGTGCTTCATCGCCTGGAACTACGCGGTCCGCGTCATCGGCGCCGTGAAAACGAGCATTTTCATTTACCTGACGCCGGTCGTCACCGTCATTTCCTCCGTGCTTCTGCTGGATGAGATCATCACAGTGCCCGCCGCGGCGGGGATCGTCATGACACTGGCCGGACTCCTCATGTCGTCGGATCTGGCACTTCCGGCTGTCAAAAAAAGAAAAGGAGGGCTGCTCCATGAATCTTGATGAAATTCTGAAATCACTCAGGTCACTGGCCCGCAGAGATCCTGCCGTCCTGAAGCGGCTTCTCGACACAAAGAGTGATCCCCACCCCGTCGATGCGCTCTGCCGCCTCAGCACGGAACTCGGGTATCCTCTCTACGCCATGGACCTCATCTCCGCCGGGGAAGACTACTACGCCGCCATGCGCAGAAGCACAAACGGCGGCGGGGAGAACTCACCGCTGCTCCGCGGCGAGGACGACTACTATGAACTTTTTATGGCGGAGCTTCAGGATATCTGAAGAACACTGGCCGCATACAGGGCGGCCGCCGTCTTCATCGCACTGTCGTCCGTGTGGAAGCACGGGCGGTGCAGATGCTCTGCCTTCTCACCGGGCGGGGTACTTCCGACCCAGTAGAAGAAGGAAGGAATGCCAGCGGCCCCGTAGAGTGCGAAATCTTCGCTTGCAAGCGACGGCTCCGCATCGGTCACGCATTCCGCTCCGGCCGCAGCCGCGGCCGCTTTCCTCGCATACACACACATCTCCGCCCGGTTGCTGACAGCCGGAATCCGCCTCTCCCAGTCAATTCTGTGACGGCATTCGTAGGCTTCCGCCGTCCCTTTCACGATCGCTTCGATCCGCTCGATCGCCCGGTCGAGAGCCCGGTCACTCAGCGACCTGACCGTGCCGCTCATCTCCACTTGTCCCGCGACCACATTGGCTTTTCTTCCGCCCTCAATCCTGTTGACAGACAGAAGCACGGCATCCATCGGATTCATATTGCGGCTGATGACAGTCTGAAGCGACTGGATCACGGCGGCCGCACAGACGATGGGGTCTATGTTCAGGTGAGGCATGGAGCCATGTCCTCCCTGCCCGAAGACCGTAATCGTGAAGTTTCTCTTCCCGGCCATCAGCGGCCCCTCATGAACCACGACATCTCCGGAGCGGACCGACGGCCAGTTATGGATCCCGAAGATGCGGTCGGGCCTGATCACGTCAAAGAGGCCCCCTTCGATCAGAGCGGCGGCGCCTCTCGTCCCCTCCTCCGCCGGCTGGAAGATCAGATCGGCAGTCCCTCTCAGGGCACCATCGGCTGCCGCGCGGCTCAGGATCATGGCCGCCCCGACAAGAGAAGCCGCATGAAAATCGTGGCCGCAGGCGTGCATGACGCCCGGCACGCGGGACTTCCACTCGCTCTCATATTCCTCGTTCTGCGGCAGCGCGTCGATGTCCGCGCGGAGCGCAGTCTCAGGCCCCTCCTCAGATCCGCGGATCCTGACCACAAGACCCGTGCCCAGCGGATTCTCAAACGGAAGGAGCTCCACACCTGGGATTTCAAGAAGCATTTCCCGGATTTTTTCCGTCGTCCTGATTTCTTTGCCGGCTGTCTCGGGATGCATGTGAAGGTCTCGCTTGAGTGCGAGGATCCGGCTGTATTCTTCTTCGGTCAGTCTGTATTCATTCATCGTGTGTTCCTCATATTTATCCGGTCTTTATTTACCCGTCTTTATCCATCCGTTCTTTATTTACCCGCCCGGTTCTGTCTGCGGATCTTTTTCGCAATTACAGAGAAATCAATCGCGCACTTTCCTTCGGATATACCGATCGGAATTTTCGAATCGAACAGATACTGCGCGGGACTGAACG
>CACXFM010000154.1 GCA_902766955.1 uncultured Lachnospiraceae bacterium
CATCAGCCTTTTTGACAGCTGCATTTCTTACGCGTCTCCCGTCCCGCTTCAGTCAGTGTTCTTCAGTCCGGATCATCTATGATGATTTTTGTTCTTCAGTCCAGATAGTCTCTGAGGATCCTGCTCTTTGAGGGCTGGCGCAGCTTTCTCAACGCTTTTGCCTCAATCTGGCGGATCCGCTCTCTGGTCACATGAAACTCCCGTCCCACTTCTTCCAGTGTCCGCGCGCGCCCGTCATCCAGGCCGAACCGGAGGCGGATCACCTGGCGCTCACGCTCTGTCAGCGTATCCAGCACCTCGTCCAGCTGTTCGCGGAGGAGCGTATAGGCCGCCGCTTCCGCGGGGACCTGCACATTTTCGTCCTGAATAAAGTCGCCCAGATGGCTGTCTTCTTCCTCGCCGATCGGGGTCTCCAGGGATACCGGTTCCTGGGAAACCTTCTGGATCTCCCTGACCTTCTCGACCGGAATATCCATGGCCGCCGCAATCTCTTCCGGGGCCGGCTCACGGCCCAGTTCCTGCAGGAGCTGTCTCTGCACGCGGATCAGGCGGTTAATCGTCTCCACCATATGCACGGGGATACGGATGGTTCTGGCCTGGTCGGCAATCGCCCTGGTAATCGCCTGGCGGATCCACCAGGTCGCATACGTCGAGAACTTGAAGCCCTTGCGGTAGTCATACTTCTCAACGGCCTTGATCAGTCCCAGATTGCCCTCCTGGATCAGATCCAGGAAGAGCATGCCTCTGCCCACATACCGCTTGGCAATCGAGACGACGAGTCTCAGGTTGGCCTCCGCAAGCCTCTGTCTGGCCTGCTTGCCGGCCTCGCCGCCCTCCTCCATGAGTTTCGAGAGTTCGATTTCCTCTTCCGCGGTCAGGAGCGGGACCTTGCCGATCTCCTTCAGGTACATGCGGACAGGATCTTCGAGCGACACGCCTTCCGGCACCGTCAGATCGATGTTCATCAGATCGATTTCGTTATCGTCTTCCGAAATCTCATCATCGTCGCTCATCATCAGAACATCATCGTCGTTCTGTTCATCCGATGTCTTCAGCACGTCGATCCCGTTTGCCTCGAGAAAGTCCATAACCTTCTCGATTTCCTGCTGGGCGAGCTCCGTATCCTTGAAATAATCGGCAATCTCGTCGTAGGTCAGTGTGCTCTTGTTCTTTTTTGCCGTGATGATCAGACCGCTCAGTTTCTCGGAAAATGCTGCTGCTTCTTTATTCATATCCCTCTCCATTCCTTGTGCACGGCTGCAGGTATCCTGCTCCGTGCCGTCTCCTTCGCTAACCGTTTATATGCAGAATTCTGCCGGTACGAAATTCCTCCAGAATTCGTTGTCGTTTAATAAACCGCTCTACGTTGTCCCGCTCCACTCCTGCTCCAGCCTGCAGACCTGCTCTGGAGCCAGCCTGAATGAGGCTCCTGACCGCATCGGTAAATGCCCGGTCAAGCTCAGCTTCCGGCAGGCCGGCATCTTCTCCGTTCAGGATCCGGGCTGCCTCCCGCTGTTCTTCACTGTCAGGGAAAGCGGCAAGAATCCCCGCTTCGCTGACCTTCCCCTCCTCGAGCTGCGCGAACAGAACCTCCGCCATCTTCCGGCAGAGCGGATTCTGAAAATCATCCGCCTCGATCAGGCTGCGGATCTGCGCGTAGGCGCCCGGTCTGGACGCAAGCCAGTAAAGCAGCCTTCTTTCGGCAATCAGCTGTCCGTCGGGGATCTTGGGGGCCTCCCTGCCGGACCGCGGCGGCCTGTAGGTTTCCGCGGGCGTCCCGTATCTGGCTTCACTGCGGATCATCTTGCGCATGCCATCCTGCGGGATGGAAAATCTGGCGCAGACAGCTTCCAGATAATTCTCTCTCTCCAGCTCATCGTCAAAGCGCATAAGCCTGCGCGCGCAGGTTCTCTGAAAACCCGTCCATGCTGCCGGATCATCCCGTCTCACCGATAACGCCTCCTGTGACAGTTCAAAGAGCAGGGAGTTGTCGGCATTGGCCAGTCTTCTTTCCATTTCTTCAGTGCCCTTCGCACCGATGAGTTCATCGGGATCCTTGAAGGGAGCCAGGTTCGCCACCTTGACGGAGAGCCCCGCCGCCTGCAGGATCGGGATGGCCCGCAGGGCTGCGTTTCTGCCGGCGCTGTCACTGTCATACATCAGACAGACTTCTCCGGTGAAGCGCCTGATCAGCGCCGCCTGTTCTTCGGTCAGCGCCGTTCCCAGGGACGCACAGGCATTCGTGAAGCCCGCTTTATGCATGGAAATCACATCCATGTAGCCTTCACACAGAACAAGATACGGCCGCCTGGTCGAGCGGGCGTAGTGGAGGGCATACAGATGCTTCCGCTTGTTGAAGAGGAAGGTCTCCGGGGAGTTCAGATACTTCGGCTTCCCGTCTCCCATCACTCTGCCGCCGAAACCGATGACCCGTCCCCTCTCATCCATGATCGGAAAGATGACCCTGTTCCAGAACCGGTCGCTGACTCCTTTTTTCTCATCAAAATAGAAAAGACCGCTCTCCTTCAGAAGATCGTCCGCATGGCCCTGCTTCTTCAGATACCGGTACAGGGAGTCGCCGAAGCGGTCCGCGTAGCCCAGTCCGAAGCGGCGGATCGTGTCAGCATCCAGGCCTCTGCCCGTCAGATACCGGAGTCCCGGTGATTCCGTGTCCGTCCTTCTGGTCAGTCTGTAATAGTAAAAAGAAGCCGCCTGTTTGTATATGGTAAGCAGGTTATGTTTCTTATCGGAAGCGGCTTTTTCTTCGGGCGTAAGCTGCTCCTCCGGCAGTTCCATGCCCGCCCTGTCCGCCAGAAACCGAAGCGATTCCACAAATGTGAGTTTTTCATAGTCCATCAGGAAAGTAATGACATTTCCTCCCGCGTGGCAGCCGAAGCAGTAATACATCTGCTTGCGCTCACTGACGCTGAAGGAAGGTGTCTTCTCATGATGGAACGGACAGAGACCCACATAATCCGATCCGCTCCTTTTCAGGGCGACCCGCTCACCGATAATATCCACGATATTGTTTCTTGCAAGCAGTTCCTGTTTTATATCATCAGAATACCGCATATGTCAATACACACTCCATGATTTCGGAATAAAAAGCTCTTCAAACTTCGCTTTTGAATACTGATCCGTCATGCCGGAGATATAGTCGCAGACGACTTTTTCCACGTCTTCGCCCTGCCGGATCATCCGAATATATTCTTCCGCCATCTTCTGCGGCTGTTTTACATAATACTCATACATCTGGCTGATCATGGAGACGGCCTTCGTCTCCTCGCTCTTTGCGGTCGGATTGGAATACAGATGCTCAAACAGAAATGCCCGCAGTTCTCTCATGGCCTCGGCGATCTCCGGAGACATCACGACTTCCCCGCTGTCCCTGGAAGTCGCCACGATATCATGAATAAACGTATTCAGCCTCTCCCGCGTCGTTTTTCCGAGCAGTTCCCTCAAGTGGGGCGGAATATCCGTCTCAAAAAGGATTTTCGCGCGCTCGGCATCATCCATGTCATGGTGGATGTAAGAAATCTTGTCGCAGAGTCTGACAGCCTGTCCCTCCAGCGTCGAGGGATGCCTGGCGGTTCCGTGGTTGAGGATCCCGTCCAGAACTTCTCTGGTCAGATTCAGCCCCCGGCCCTCCTTCTCAAGCACCTGGGCGACCCGCACACTCTGCTCATAATGCCGGAATCCGAAGGGCGATACCGCATCGAGCGCCCGCTCCCCCGCATGGCCGAAAGGCGTATGGCCCAGATCATGTCCCAGGGCGATGGCCTCGACAAGATCTTCATTCAGCATCAGACAGCGGGCCACGGTTCTGGCCGTCTGGCTCACTTCCAGCGTGTGCATCATCCGGGTGCGGTAATGGTCTCCCTGCGGAGAGAGAAAAACCTGCGTCTTGTCCTTCAGTCTCCGGAATGATTTGCAGTGCACGATTCTGTCCCGGTCCCGCATGAAACAGGTCCGGATATCGCACAGCTCCTCCTCACGCTCTCTTCCCGCGGATGATTCCGACAGACAGGCCCGGCTGCTCAGTGTCCGCCGCTCATTCAGTTCCAGCTCTTCCCGGATCAGCATGACTTCGCTCCTTCGCAATTGATACATTATATTATTCTGTGATTTTTACGGAAATCCTTTTTTCCGCTGATTTTTTACAGGAGGAGAAAAAGAGGCTGTCGCACTGACGTACGACAGCCCTCTCCTGTTTGTTTCAATTGATCAGGTATTAATAAATACCCTGTGCAAGCATCGCTTCCGCCACTTTTTCAAAGCCGGCGATATTGGCGCCTGCCACATAGTTGCCCTTCATGCCGTATTTCTCGGCAGAAGCAGCCATGGTATCGGCGATTCCGTACATGATGCTCTTCAGTCTGGAATCAACCTCTTCGGCCGTCCAGGACAGTCTCTCGGAATTCTGGGACATCTCAAGTGCGGATGTGGCAACGCCGCCCGCGTTGGATGCCTTGCCGGGTGTGAAGAGAAGACCGCTCTCCTGCAGGTACTTTGTTGCTTCGAGAGTCGTCGGCATATTGGCACCTTCGAAGACACCCTGGCATCCGTTGGCAACGAGTGCTTTCGCATCGTCCAGATTCAGCTCATTCTGTGTCGCGCACGGGAATGCATAATCGCACTTCACGCTCCAGACACCCTTGCCTTCATGATATTCCGCATTCGGGCGCTGTGCCTTGTACTCGGTCAGGCGTGCACGCTTGACTTCCTTGACGTCCTTAAGGACTGCGACATCAATGCCGTCCGGATCATAGATCCATCCGCTGGAATCAGAGCAGGTCACGACCTTTGCTCCGAGCTGCTGTGCCTTCTCAATCGCGTAGATCGCCACGTTTCCGGCACCGGAAACAGCACAGACGGCATCCTTCATATTCTTGCCGTTCAGCTTCAGGATTTCTTCCGTGCAGTACATAAGGCCGTAGCCGGTCGCCTGTGTACGGATCAGAGAACCGCCGAATGTGAGGCCCTTGCCGGTGAGAATGCTCTCATAGGCTGTGGTGATTCTCTTGTACTGGCCGTACAGATAACCGATCTCACGTCCGCCGACGCCGATATCACCGGCGGGAACATCGACGTCTGCACCGATGTATTTGTAAAGCTCTGTCATAAAGGACTGGCAGAAACGCATGACTTCCGCGTCAGACTTGCCGTGGGGATCGAAATCAGATCCGCCCTTGCCGCCGCCGATCGGAAGTGTGGTAAGTGCGTTCTTGAAGACCTGTTCAAAACCGAGGAACTTCAGAATGCCCTGATAAACGGAGGGATGGAAACGCAGACCGCCCTTGTACGGGCCAATCGCGTTATTAAACTGGACTCTGTATCCTCTCTGGACATGGACATTTCCGTTATCATCTGTCCACGGAACACGGAAAGTGATAATACGATCCGGCTCAACCAGTCTCTCAAGAAGAGCAGCTTTTCTGTACTTCTCTTCATTTTCATCGACAACCACGCGGATAGACTCTAAAACTTCCGTGACGGCCTGGATGAATTCCGGTTCAGCCGCATTCTTCTTCTTTACGCTCTCAAGGACTTCATCGACGTAGGACATTGCATAACCTCCTCTGCTGCATAGTTCACTATCAAAAAACGATTAAATTTTAGCATCTGCATCATGATCGCACAATAATTTAATTTCGTTTTTTTGTATTATTTTTCGTACATCATCGTGATACAGCGATAAACAACTGTATTTCATGCCGCTGGAGTGCTGAATATCGGCGGTTATGACACTCCCTTCCGGCGGAGGGGCGTATGTCTGTACTACGGACGCTCCCTTCCGGCGGAGTGGTTTTCCTCCGCACTCGCAACGGGCATCCCAAAATCCGAGGAAGCCTCATCTCGTATGCCCGCGACCCTTGGCCTGATCGTGGAGCGGGCATCACAAAATCCGAGGAAGCTTCTTCTCGTATGCCCGCGGCCCTTCTCCTGATCATGGAGCGGGCATCACAAAATCCGAGGAAGCCTCATCTCGTATGCCTGCGCCCCTTCTCCTGATCATGGAGCGGGCATCACAAAATCCGAGAAAGCTTCATTTCGTATGCCCGCGGCCCTTGGACTGATCGAAGGGCGGGCATCCCAAAATCCGAGAAAGCCTCATCTCGTATGCCCGCGACCCTTGGACTGATCGAAGGGCGGGCAATCAAGATACGAAGAAGTTTCATCTCGTATGCCCGCGTCCCTTGGTCGGATCGTGGGGCGGGCAATCAAAATCCGAGGAAGCCTCATCTCGTATGCCCGCGACCCTTGGATTCATCGGAGGGCGGGCATCCTAAAATCCGAGGAAGCTTCATCTCGTATGCCCGCGGCCTTCTCTGCTCCCGGGATCTTTCATTTACCGGAATCCTGCAGTCGCCTCAAGTGCGTAAAACCGCTCCCTGCTGCGAATAGAGGACGGCTTAGAATGTCTTCCCTGGACAAAACGGCCGTTTCAGAAAAAATCTTTACTGTCTGAGCTCACATTTCAACGTCCTTTTCATAACGGTGAAGCGAGTTAAAGATTTTTTCTGAGCATTTAGGCAGTTTTGTCCAGGGTTTAGACATTCTTGTCGTCCGAACCCTTAAGCAGCAGGGAGCGGTTTCTACGCACGTGGAAGCATGCACATTCTTGCCGTCCGAACCCTTAAGCAGCAGGGAGCGGTTTCTACGCACGTGGAAGCACAGTTCAGCTTTTATCTCTCCTCGCGGAAATACGACCTCCCCAGGCTTCCCGGCGGCTGATTCTCCGGCTTATTCCGCTTACTCGTCAGCACCAGCACCAGAATAGTCACCAGATAAGGCGACATCTTGACAAGCTCCTGATTTGCCCTCGAGAGGCCCGGAATGTAGATATAGAGGATATACAGAGCTCCGAAGAGCAGCGATCCCCAGATCGCGTTTGCGGGGTTCCAGAGGGCGAGGATGACCAGTGCCACGGCCAGCCAGCCGCGGTCGCCGAATCCGTTATTTGACCAGGTTCCGCCCAGATAGTCCATGACGAAATACAGTCCGCCCATGCCGGCGATCATACTGCCGATCAGCGTCGCCACATACTTATAGCGGTTTACGTTGATGCCGGCCGCATCCGCCGTGGCCGGGCTCTCGCCGACCGCCACCAGATGAAGTCCCGTGCGGGTCTTCAGAATCACCAGCGTCACGATGACGGCGATGATAATGGACAGATACGTGAGGATCCCGTAATTGAAAATGGCCTTTCCGATGATCGGAATCTTCGACAGGCCTGGGATTCTGGCCCGGTATGCGGAGGCTGTCGTCGCCACGGAGATCTGGCCGACGCCGCCCGCGATCTTTGAAATCGATCCGCCGAAGAAATTGGCAAACCCGGTTCCGAATGTGGTCAGCGCGAGACCCACCACGTTCTGGTTGGCCCTCAGGGTAACCGTCAGCACGCAGTAAATCAGGCCGCCGGCAAAACTGACTGCCAGGCATGTCAGGAGAGAAACGATAAGTCCCATGACGGCGCTCGGCTCCGGCGTGCTCTTCTCATAGAAAAACGCGCCCATCAGTCCGGCGATTCCGCCCATATACATGATGCCGGGAATTCCCAGATTCAGGTTGCCCGATTTTTCCGTCACGATTTCGCCTGTGGCGCCGAAGAGAATGGTCACGCCCTGTCCGATCGCGCCCTGAATGAAAGCAAAGATGACATCCATACCGTTATCCCTCCTTCCCTTCACGATAGATTTCAAGAGAATAATTGACGAAGAATTCACATCCGATCAGGAAGAACAGCAGAATTCCCGTAATGATATCCGACGCATTTTCGTTCAGGCCGAACTGTGTTGCGATCTGGATGGATCCCTGCTGCATGAATACGAGAAAGACGGATACGATAATCATCGTAACCGGATTGAACTTTGACATCCAGGCCACAATAATGGCCGTGAAGCCGCGTCCCCCGGCGGTACTGGTGGAAATCGTATGGCTGGCCCCGCTCACGATGACGGCGCCGGCCAGGCCGCAGATCGCTCCGGAGATCATCATGGTACGGATAATGACTTTCCGGACATTGATTCCCGCGTAGCGCGCCGTATTCGCGCTCTCGCCGACCACGGCCAGTTCGTATCCCTGCTTTGTATAGCGCATGTAAACCGTCATCAGGACGGTCACCACCGCGACGATCAGCACATTCAGGAAATACTGGAATCCGAACACCTTCGGGAACCAGCCGGCTTTGGTCGCCTGATTGATGACGCCGACCGTGTTCGACCCCTTGGGATTCTCCCAGTACACGATGAAGTAGGTGATCAGCTGCATGGCCGTGTAGTTCATCATCAGGGTGAAGAGCGTCTCATTCGTATTAAAGCGGGCCTTGAAGATGGCGGGGATCAGGCCCCAGATCATGCCCGCAATCATACTCAGCACAAGAATCAGGATCAGTGATGCCCCCGCCGGCATTTTGTCTCCCAGGTAAATCATGACCGCAGCGGAAGCCGCGCCGCCCATGAGGATCTGGCCCTCCGCTCCGATATTCCAGAAGCGCATGCGGTAGGCCGGGACCAGTCCGACCGCGATCAGAAGCAGAAGGACGCTCTCTCTCACCGTCACCCAGGTTCTTCTGGAGGTGCCGATAGCGCCGTTTATGATTCCGGAATAGACTTCGATCGGATTCTGTCTGGTGATCAGATAGATGACGATCGCGCAGACAACCAGTGACAGGGCCACCGCAATCAGGCGGATCCCCCACTCCTTGGGTCTGGAAATCGTGTCCCGCTTGACCATATGGATGACGAGACGGCCGTTTCGTTTTTCAGAACTGCTCATCAGCCTCACTCCTTTCCGCCGGTCATCAGAATACCCAGCTCTTCTTTCGTGGTCGTGCGCGCATCGACAATGCCGCTGATCTGTCCTCCCGCCAGCACCAGGATCCGGTCGCACAGGTCAATCAGCACGTCCAGATCCTCTCCGACGCACACAACGGCGCAGCCGCGCTCTTTCTGCTCGCCTAGGAGATTGTAAATCGCATAAGATGAATTGATATCAAGTCCTCTGACCGGGTAGGCGACCAGCAGCACCTTCGGCGCCGACGCAATCTCCCTGCCCACGAGGACCTTCTGCACATTTCCGCCCGACAGTCTTCTGACCGGCGTGCCGAGACCCGGTGTCACGACTTCCAGTTTGTCCACCACCTTCTGCGCCAGTTCCTTAGGCGTGCGGCGGTCCGTGAAGATGGCGCTCTTGCCCTCCGCATAACTCCGGAGCATCATATTGTCGATGATATCCATGGAACCGACAAGTCCCATGCCCAGTCTGTCTTCCGGGACAAACGCCATGCGGATTCCGAGAGAGGTGACTTCCTCCGACTTTTTATTCTGCAGGGAGACGCATTCTCCGGGCTCCGGGTAAAAAAGGATTTCGCCGCTTTCGAGATTCTGCAGGCGGACGATTGCTTCCAGAAGCTCCTTCTGTCCGTTTCCGGAAATACCGGCGATCCCGAGAATCTCCCCCGTATTGGCCGTGAAGTTGATATCGCTCAGGACAAGCCGGGTCTTATCCGCGCTTCTCACGTTCAGATTCTTCACCTCGAGACATGGCCTGACGTTGACCGGTTCTGTTCTGTCGATATTGAGGGTCACCTTCTCGCCGACCATCATCTCGGTCAGGGATTCGGCCGTCGCGTCGCGGGTCTCCACGGTTCCTATATAGCGGCCCTTCCTGAGGACGCTGACCCGGTCGGAAATCTCAAGCACCTCATTCAGCTTGTGTGTGATAATGATAATGGATTTACCCGCATTCCTCATATTCCGGAGGACGTCGAACAGCTTCTCCGTCTCCTGCGGCGTCAGGACCGCAGTCGGCTCATCCAGGATGAGGATGTCCGCTCCTCTGTAAAGGACCTTGATGATTTCGACGGTCTGCTTCTGGGAGACGGACATCGTATAAATCTTCTGACCCGGATCGAGGTCAAAACCGTAGCGGTCGGTCAGCTCCTTTATACTCGCGCGGACAGACTTCATATCCAGCCTGTTCGATCCTTCGAGCCCCAGGATGATATTCTGCGCTGCCGTCATAATATCGATCAGCTTGAAATGCTGGTGAATCATGCCGATCTTCAGATCAAAAGCATCCCTGGGAGAGCGGATCAGGGCTTCTTTTCCATTTACGATAATCGTACCCTCGTCCGGGAAATAGATTCCCGAGAGCATATTCATCAGCGTTGTTTTGCCGCTCCCGTTCTCCCCGAGAATCGCCAGGATTTCTCCCTTTTTGAGCGTCATGCTGATGTTGTCATTCGCAAGTACCTTCTCGCCGAAGCGCTTGGTAACATTTTTTAATTCAATTGCATTTTCCTGCGCCACAGTTTTTTCCTCTTCTGCTTTTACAAGTAAAGACTCCTCGTGATCCGCAAACCAAAATAATGCTTAACAGAAATTACGCAACCGGCGTACCGGTTGCGTAACTCAACAATAGCACCGCAAAGCACAGATCAGACTGTTTAAGGCAAAACGGATCTTTATTCCTGAGAGTCAATTCCGTCGATTGTCAGATCGAATGCCGGAGCGCTGCGGAATTCGGATTCATGGAAATATCCGTCAGCTACATAATCCGCATAAGCCGCATAGTCGCCGCCTTCGGCGATTGCATCTTCCAGAGTCTTTCCGCCGTCAACGGTGAATGTAGAAGTATCAAACACCTTGATCTCGCCGGATTTAATCTTCTCTTCCGTCTCGGCGAGCTTCTCGGCCGTGCCTTCTGCAGCTGCCTTCTCATTGACCGGGAAGACATAGCAGGAGCCGTCTTCAAGACCCTTGCACCAGTCAACTGCGAGTTCCGTTCCGTCAATCACGCTCTTGACCGCTTCCGTATAGTAGGGGCCCCAGTTATTGGAGGAGCTTGTGATGGCCACATCCGGAGCGACGGCGCTCATGTCGATATTGTAGCCGACGCACGGAACACCGAGTTCCTGGCAGGCAGACGGAGCACCGGTCGTATCAGCATGCTGGGAGATCAGGACGCACTTGTCGGAGATCAGCTTCTTGGCAGTCTCCTGCTCCTTGGCCATATCGGCCCAGCTCTGCGTATACTGCACTTCCATCGTCGCTGACGGACAGATGGATCTGGCGCCGAGGAAGAAGGATGTGAAGCCGGACTTCACTTCCGCGTACGGGAATGCGCCGACATAGCCGATCTTTGCCTCATCTTCCTTGATATCGCCGTTTTCGATCATCTCATTCAGCTTCATGCCGGCTGCCACGCCCGCCACATATCTCGCCTCATGGATGGCCGTGAAATAATTGTGGACGTTTGTCGAGCCGTTTTCGGCAAATGTGGCAGCCTGTGTTCCCGTCGCATGAGCAAACTGGATATCCTCATATTCGCCGGCCGCCTGGAACAGATAGCTCTCATGACCGAAGCTGGTTGCAAAGATGATGTTGCAGCCCGATTCGGCGAGGTCGACCGCCGCGTCGTAGCAGGACTCATCTTCCGGGATCTGTGTCTTTTCGATAATCTGATCATCGGAGAGACCCAGCGCTTCTTTCATCTCCTGGATGCCCTTCATGTGAGAGGCGGTGTATCCCTCGTTCTCGTCGCCGACATAGATCACACCCACTTTGATCTCAGAAACATCCACTGCCTGAACGGCAGCTGCACTGAACATCGAGGCAGCCATCGCTGCACTGACTGCAAGGCTGATGAATTTCCTATTCATAGTTTCCTCCTTCTGCGATTTTGAGTTCAAAAGTAACGTTTTGACAAATACTATTATAGCGCAGGAAATCAGCAATGTCCACCTGACATTGCTGATTTCGGAGGAGCCGCAGCTTATCTTTTCAGTTATATTGGCAGCTCTTTGGTCAATATTACAAATATTGATATCCGAAACTGCAATTGAACATATGAATCCCCAACAGGTCCACCGTTTCAGGTCAGTCCTCCTGATAATAATGCGACATGAAATGGCCGATTTTGTCGGCCGCTTCCTTCAAAGTCGGCATCATCGGCAGGTAGACAACCCTGAAATGATCCGGTTCCGGCCAGTTGAATCCGGTGCCCTGCACGATCAGGACATGCTCTTCGCGGAGCAGGTCATAGGCGAACTTCACATCGTCATGAATATTGAACATCTCCGTGTCAATCTTCGGGAAACAGTAGAAAGCGCCTCTCGGTTTGACGACACTCAGTCCCGGAATCTGGTTGATGGCATCGACGATAAAATCTCTCTGCCTCGTCAGTCTGCCCTCCGGAACCACGTAGCTCTTCACGCTCTGGTGTCCGCCCAGGGCCGTCTGGACAATCGACTGGGCCGGCACATTGGAGCACAGGCGCATGGACGAGAGCATCTTAATGCCTTCGATATAATCCGCGGCCACCTTCTTATTGCCCGACAGAATCATCCAGCCGATCCGGAATCCGGCAATCATATGCGACTTGGACAGACCGGAGAATGTCACGCAGAACACGTCCGGCGCAAGCGAGGCGATTGATGTGTGCTCATAGCCGTCCATCAGGAGGCGGTCATAGATCTCGTCCGAAAACAGGATCAGCTCATGCCGCCTGGCAATCCCGGCAATCCGCTCCAGCACGTCCTTCGAATAAACGGCACCGGTCGGGTTATTGGGGTTGATGATGACAATCGCCTTGGTGCGGTCCGTAATTTTGCTCTCGATATCGTCGAGATCCGGATACCAGTCGCTCTCTTCGTCGCACATATAGTGAACGGGTTTTCCTCCTGCCAGGGTCGCGCAAGCTGTCCACAGCGGATAATCCGGAGCGGGGATCAGAATTTCGTCGCCGTCGTCAAGCAGTGCCTGCATGCACAGGTTGATCAGTTCGGACACTCCGTTTCCGGTATAAATATCGCCCATCATCACATCCGGAATCCCCTTGTTCTGCGCATACTGCATAATCGCCTTTCTGGCAGACCAGATTCCCTTGGAGTTCGAATATCCCTGGCTCTCGCGGAGATTCAGGGCCATGTCGCGGATCACTTCCTGCGGGGCACTGAATCCGAACGGAGCCGGATTTCCGATATTCAGTTTCAGGACGTCAATACCTTCCTCTACCATGCGGTCCGCTTCATCAACAACAGGCCCTCTGACATCATACAACACGTTGTCCAGTTTAGAGGATTTATTAAATCTTCTCATGAAATGCCTCCGTATACCGCCTTCTGTCAGGCTGCTGCGCCGCCTGCCGGGCTGTGCTTTTATTAACGTTATTACTCTTTTGCCGCTCCGTCAAGAAATATTTCAGATCCGCAGGGGGATGTTCATTGAAAATTCGGTAATGTTTACCGAACGTTCACAGTTGGGTTATTCCTGCTACATATATTTGAGCGATTATTTAATTGTTGATGAAGCCGGTGAAATGCTACATCACCTTTTCTTTTTCATATCCGCATAACATGCGGTAACTCCTTCCTTTAGAGACAGCCTGCCGGGCTGTCTCTTATTGTGCCCGGACAAACCATGTGCTAAAATAACATAGCGAACGAACTTTCTCCGGAGGTTAGGGACTATGGCAGACGGAACGTATCATATCAGAATTAAAAACGGTCACTCAAAGAGGCTGCGCTTCTGGTTCGCACCGGTCAGCGACAAAATCATGAACGCCAGGGCGGACTGGCTCGACGACGCGGAATTGTCCTGCGACAATATCTGCGCAAAGGAACTCGTGTATCCCTTTATCAAAAAGCACTTCCCGGGAGAGTTCAAATGGCGGAACGAACTGAATCTGATGCCTTTTGAGAACGCGCTTGCCATGGCCAGGGAGATGCGCCGCGTCTCCAAGCTTCTGCGCCGCAATTACAACGATCCGAGACTGAACTCCTACAAGCGCCGCTTCAGCATTGATCTGCTCGTCAGCGAGCAGGAATACGAAGAGCGGTATGCGAACGCTTCGGCGCGCGAGAAAAAGGCTGCCGTCGAAGAGCATGTCGATGTCGTCATCGAGTTCTATACAGTGATCGCCGACTATATAGAGGATACGGCAGAGGAATACGCCCCCAAGGGCTTCAATGCCATCGCGATCTACGCACCTCACTGAAAGAAAAAGACTGCCGCTCCTGCATCAGACAGAGCGGCAGTCTTTTTTCATCTTTATTCAGCGCAGGGTCCTCTCCGCTTTCGTGTGCATCTTGCGGTAATGCTTCGGAGTCGTCCCGTAGTGCTTGCGGAACATCTTGCAGAAATACGAACAGTGGCGGTAGCCGACCCGCTCCGCGATCTCGGACATCAGCGCGTTCTCCGTCGTCAGCATATATGCCGCGCGCTCCAGTCTCGCATTCTCTATAAACTGCCGGACGGAGATCCCCTCCACCTTTCTGAACAGCACGCACAGATAATTCGGTGAAAGACTGATCTTCTGCGCAAGCGAGTTCAGACTCAGGTCATCATCCAGATGAGTCCGGATATACATTTTGATAAACGCCACTTCATTCTTGGAATTGCCTCTGGCCGGAGTCTCCGCATCCGGATTGTACAGGCTGTATTCCACATCCGTCTTCAGCACTTCCTCGGCGGCGTCCACATCGGTCAGCAGCACGCCCGACTCTTCAAACCCGTTCAGAATGCGGAATGCTTCCTTCAGATTGACCGCATTAATCACATCTGAAGCCGGACTGTCCCGCAGGATCACGCCTCTGATATCGTCATACAGATCCTTTCGTCTCGACACAACTACATACTTTTTCTTCTGTCTCATAATAATCCCCTCCTTTATGATGTGACTGAAACATGTATGTAATCTGCAGATTCAGGTTTCAGTAACAGCAATATACAAAAGACGGTCGGATTATTCAAGCCATTTTGTGTATTTTGTTGGTAATTTGCATGATTTTATCAAAAATTAAATAAATTCAGGACCTGTTCAGATCATAAATAACCTTCAATCCTTTTATCATGAGCTCCGGATCAGTCACAATATCAGTCAGGCAGTGCGGAACAATCACGCCCGCGAGCCCGCCTGTCGCGATCACGGGCGCCTCGCTCTTCATCTCATCCCGGAACCGCCGGATCATGCCGTCCAGCATGCAGGCCTGCCCGTACACAATCCCGCTCTTCATGCTGTCCGCCGTGTTTGTCCCGATCGTTCTCATCGGCGCATCCAGACTGATCTCGGGGAGCTGGGCGGCAGCGGCCACCAGGGATTTCAGCGAGAGATCCGCGCCGGGTATGATGACGCCTCCGCGGAAGGCCCTGTCGCCGTCGATACAGCTGATCGTCGTAGCCGTCCCCATATCGATAATAATCAGGGGCGCCCCGTAGTGATGAATACCTCCGACCGCATTGACGACCATATCGGCGCCCAGGGTCTTGGGGTCATCGATCCGGATCTTCAGACCGTTTCTGACGCCGGGCCCCACGATGAGCGCGTCCTGGCCCGTCACGAGGCGGACCGCGTCCCGGAACACCCTGGTCAGCTGGGGCACGACGCTTGAGATGACGGCGCCGGATATATCCTCCGGCCTGTTATGTCTCAATAACAGAATATTCCGGAGAAGGGAAGCATATTCGATATATGTCTTTTTCGTGTCGGTGGACACCCGCTCCGACATGACCAGCGTCTGTCCCTCCACAAGCCCGATTCCAATCTGGGAATTTCCCATGTCAATGGCCAGAACCATACGCACTCCTTTTCGTTTCTGTCACTTTCCGGACGATTCCGCGAGGCCGAAGAAGTCTTTATCCCTGCCCCCTCCGCCGGTCAGCTCGTTATAAATCAGACTCTTGTATTTGAGCAGCTGCTCCCCGTCTTCCGCGGAAACATCGCCGGTATCCCACTCGTGCTGTTTCCCGTCCGTTCCCAGATAGCCGAAGGCATTCATGGCCGGAATCTGTTCCCTCTGGTGAAGCAGGAATTCGTTATAGGGGGTCTTCTCGAGCCCTGTCAGCGAAAGCAGGACGGAAGACAGATAATTGGCGGAAAGCATCTCTCCGTCTGACTCCGGGATATCATAGTTTGCCCAGATAAAATACCTGGACTGGAACTGTCTCTGCTGCTCCTCAAATGTCAGGCTGTCAGCCGTCTTTCCGGAACAGTACTCCCAGAAGGAGTCGCTGATTTCCGGCTGATGGTCACCGAAGAAACAGATCAGGGTCTTCTGGTCGGACCGGCTGTAATATTCGATCAGTTCCTTCGCCGCCTCGTCCGAAAGGCGCACCAGCGAATTATACTGGTCCGCAGCATTTTGTGACGGGCCGTCGTAATTTAGCACATGCAGGGTGTTTTCAAACGAGGAGTCCTCGTAGGAACTGTGATTCTGCATGGTGACATTAAAGAGAAACAGCTTTTCCCCTTTCTTTTTCTCTTCCGTCTGCCGGATAATCTCACGGTAATCACCGCGGTCACTGACATATCCTCTCACCGTCTCCGCATCGGCAAATGCATTTTCGATGGACAGGAACTCGTCGAAGCCCATTCTCGGATAAACGGTTGTCCTGGACCAGCCTTTCGCTTTATACGGATGCATGGCCACGGTGCGGTATCCCTGGTCGGCCAGCGTTCTCGCGATGGAGAACTGATTATCCTTGATGAAGGACGTAAACACGACGGTAGTCGGAGAAAGCACGCAGGAATTGCCCGTCAGGAATTCATACTCGGTGTTGCAGGTCGTCCCGCCTTTGACCGATACCAGCAGTTCCCCCTTCATCGTATTTTCCTTCAGGGAGTCGATAAAGGGCATCGGCGATTCGCTGCACTCAAATCCCGGATAGATGCGGAGATCCGAAAACGCCTCATTCATGACAATAATGATATTTTCCGGGATCACGTCCGTCTTGAAGTCCGTCTGAACAGGGGTATATTCTTTCGTCTCTTTGATAATATCCCTGACTTTCCCCTGGGAATAGCCCTCCGGGGCCTTGGGGAAAGAAGCCTTCGC
>CACXFM010000155.1 GCA_902766955.1 uncultured Lachnospiraceae bacterium
ATACTCCGGTTCCGCAGTCTCCGGCTCTGTATACTCCGGTTCCGCAGTCTCCGGCTCTGTATACTCCGGTTCCGCAGCCTCCGGCTCTGTATACTCCGGCTCTGTATACTCCGGCTCCGGCGCTTCAGGTTCAACCGCTTCCCCCAGTGCCGCTTCGGCAGCAACAAGCTCAGGTCCGGCTTCCATTTCTGCTGTCACGGCAGAATCCGGCACACTCTCGGCAAATGCCGCAGTGCTGTTGGATAATACCATCATAACCGCCAGCAGCATTGCCAGAAATCTTCTTGCAGTTTTCTTCATAGTGGTGTCCCCCCATACTATATTCAAGTAATATTATTGAAGAATCTGTTGCAAAAACTTCCTATCAACATAAGATGCAAAAGCTTATACAGGTTTTATTGTAGCATATTTTCGGGAATTGTAGTTTTATGCCACTTTTACTTTCGTTGTTTAGTGAAAATAGTCCTAAAATTCACTTGATTTTTGTTGATAATGGTGATTCCTTTTGGTTAACACTGTGGTTCAAGCGTAATCAAACGATTATCAAATCGCTTTCATCTGGTTCGATATAGCAAATATATAGCTTTGTCTATTGCGTAACATCGCATAACATCTGATTTAATATCGATTTTAACGCTATCTAGCGGTTTTCGATACCTTATCCTGTGACATCAAAGCGCTCCAACACATCATGACCAACGCATAAAGCGAACACAGACATAACAAGAGCCCTGCATCTGCTAGCTCAAAGCGCTGCTTATGCAAGGCTCGTATCAATGTCTCTTTTACCGGTCAAGCAGTTCCTCTGCCCGCAAGATCAGATCATCCAGCTTTTCCTCTCCGTTATAGAGCAGGATCCGCCCTCCCGCCGCATCCATACAGATCATCCTGTCTGCCGCTTCATTGAAAATCCCATTGTCCGCACCGGCCATCCGGCAAAGCTCTCCTTCCGGTGTTTCTTCATACAGCCACAGTACGCGCATGTCTTCGCTTCTGATCCCCGGCACATGGGAATCATCCGCTGCAACGGCATCAAGCAGGATCACATTCTTTTTATGATCAACCGACAGCCTGCGCACATGTGAATAGGTCTCACTGCTCTGCGCCGTCTGCTCCCCTGTTTTTGTATCAAATGCCCGCAGGATACCATCGTCCCCAATATAGTACAGCATTTGATTATCCCGGCCAAACGCGGCTTGACAGTTACCCGGCGGTACCGGTATCTCTGCCCGGGCCTCATCGTATCCCGGGGAGAAGATGCGGATGGTCGATACTTCCCGGTCAATCCAGGCCGCAGCCTTTCCGTCATCGCTGACAGCCAGGCTGCCGCTGTCCTCTCCGCTTTGTGCCCATGAAGGAAGAGAGAGCCAGCTTTGCTTACCCAGATCATACACTCCGTACAATCTTTCCGTCCCGGTCAGGTCTTCTCCCTGCCTGCAGAAAAGATAAAGATACCGCTCATTGCCTCTCACAGTCATTCTGGTCATGGTCATGGTTTCTTCCGGAGAAGACATATCAGACTCTGTCTTCTTCTCTGCAAGTTCAACTGTCGTTTCTCCGTTCAGGTCCAGCAGATGCAGCTGCGAACCGTCCTGCCAGCTGCAAAGGAACCCGGAAAAGAACAATTCCGTATCCGTATCCAATCCCCGCTCCTGCAGGATCTCTCCGGTGTCCAGCGCAAGAATCTGCAGCATCTGTTTCCCGTCCTCTTCTTTCAGAAGAAAAATCTGCTTCGCTCCCGCAAAACCGCGTACGCCGTCAGCCGGCCAGTCCCCCTTCCACTCTCCGCTTTGAAGATCCAGTGCCGTAAGGAATCCTGATCCTTTTTCCCGTTCAACCAGCATATATTCCGACCTTGCACTTGTGAAATATGTCCCGATCATCCCTTCCGCAAGAACAGTCATCGGCGGTTTCTGATCGGAAGCCCCCAAAAGGACATAGCGGCCGTCATCCGTATCTGAAACGATCATCCCCCCGCGAGCAACAGACTGCGTATACCAGAAATGATCCACCGGGCAGTCTATGCTGGTTCCGATTTCAGAGATCACCCCGCCTCTTATATCTGCAGCAAACAGGTTTCCGCGGCGGTCACCGGCCAGAACATAATCCGCAGAATCTCCTTCTCCCGCGGAAACGCCTGCGATACCGTTTCTCACCTGCATGGTGTCCAGCAGTCTTCCGTCTGCCGCATCCAGGATCTGAAGCTGCCGGTTGGCCCAGAACACAGCCTGGTCTTCCGCAAGGAGTATCCCCATCGTGTCAGTTCCCATTTCGGTCTGGCCTGCAAGCGGTGTCTTCCACACGACCGTTCCATTTAAAGCATCAATACGGGAGACAGCTCCCTTTAAAGGCATCTCCTGCAGTTCCCACATAAGGGCCGGTGTATATCCGCAGGCGATCAGTGAGTTCCCTTCTGCGAAGCAGCAGCACAGAAAACCGCTGTCCCGGTCAGTCACAATCCGGCTTTCATCCCCCGTAAGATCCAGAAGCAGCAGGGCTCCCGCCGGACTATCGGAATCAGGCTTGTCGCTTTTGAAAAAATCCGCAAGCGGCAGGGCCGCCCACCTTCCGTCTTCTGAAAAAACGGGGCCGGATGCCGTAAGGGAATTCGCACTGCCAAAGCCGGAAAGTGCCGGATCGCTGTAAGAAGCCAGACTTCCAAGTTCTTTGAGTGTGTCCGCATCACAGACAGTCAGTTCCGGAACCACCTGGCGGACACCATCTTCCGTCAGGCCGGCACCTGACAGGCTGCAGAAGGCAATCCGGCTCCGGTCATCATTAAATGTCCCCATAAGCGGGGTGTCTTCCGGCCATAAGGCCAGCCATGTCAGATCTTTTTCAGTTGCAATGACCTCACAGGCCGGCGGTTCCGCCGTTCCGGATCCTTCTGCGTCCGGAACGGGGATCGTAAGCCGCATCGCTTTGTCCGTCTTGATCAGCAGCAGATGCTCATTGTCTGAAAAAGCGGCAAACCGGACCTTCCCGTTTAATTCATTTTCCTCTGATTCATCCGGCCCGGCTATACATTTTCCGCTCGGTAAATCCCACACGAAAACAGAGCCGTCTGCCCCCTGCGTCAGCATTCTTCGTCCGTCGGGACTCAGTTTTTCCGACCCGGCAGCAGCCTTCCGCCCCATTTTCATGGTACGGAGAGCCTTTTTCGCCATGATCAGACTGTCCGTGTCCCGGTAGAGATACAGGGCATTCTGCAGTGCAGCCCTGGCCTCCGCACAAAGTGGTACGGACCGGTCTTTCGAAGAAGCCGGCAGGGCTTCCAGCGCCAGTCTGAGCGCCTCTTCCCGGTCTCCCCGATTCAGGCACCGCCCGGACTCTTCCGCCAGTTCACCGGCATGTACGAGCTGCAGCCTGATATTCCTGCTCCTGATCTGATATGCCTGATAACCGATGACAGACGCAATCACGGCAAAGGCCGCCATCCCCGCTGATAAACCGCGGATCAGCCGGCGGCTGCGCGCTTCTTTCTCCCGCTGTCTCAGATCGTCAAAGCTGCAGCCAAGCATCGGCGCGATCAGACGGAGTTTCTCCGTCCGCAGCAGCCTTTTCATGCTTTGCACGGACTCCGCGCGCAGATCCGCCGAAAGGCTTTCGACCGCATGGACCTTCTTCCCTTCTCCGGTGAAGAATTCCTGCGTTTTCAGGATCTCCGGCATGGAGTCTTTTTCATTTCCTTCAACCAGAACCGTCAGGATCCGGTCCCGGGTGTGGCTTTTCAGAAAGACTTCGATTTCCCGCGCGACCCAGGGGGAATGCTCACTGCCGCCACCGAGTATCACGATCAGATAAGCGGATTGTTCCAGTGCCTTTGCGAGCTGCTCCCCCATATTCCCGCCGCCGGAAAGCTCCATCCGGTCAAGAAAAACCCTGCCGATTCTGCGGCGCTTTTTTCCGCCCGTATTTGCCGCGTATCCGGGAATCGGATAATGCTCGAGGGCATCCGCCAGAAGCTGTGCCGCCGCACCGGTCTTCTCCGTATGGCAATAGCTGATGAAGGCGGCATATTGGGAAGATGCAATTGCAATATTGGCCGGGGCAAGGCTCTGCTCGATCCGCAAAGCCTCCCGCAGCATTTCTTCGGCTGACTGATAGCGGTCGGCGGGATCCTCCTGCAGTGCCCTGTCAAGAAAACGGTTAATCGCTTCCGCTGCCGAATCCGGACACTGCAATTTCGCCGCCTGACGTGAATACAGGTATCTTCCGTTCGTCACCAGGCTCACGGCCTGACGGCTGACAGGTCTGCCGCTCAGCATCCGCAAAAAGATACAGCCGGCAGAATACAGATCTGCCGCAGGGGTAAGCCTCAGTGTTCCGTCATTATGAGCGAGACATTCCGGAGGCGTATATCCTTTCGTTGTATACAGAGCCCTGTCTTCAATCGGAGCGGTCCTCTGATCTGCTTCCAACTTCCTTGCCGCGCCGAAATCAAGCAGAGAAACCACCCCAAGATCATCGCCCGCCTCATATCCTTTGACAAATATGTTATTCGTCTGGATATCCCCATGGATAAATCCGCTTCCGTGTACTTCTTTGAGTGCGCGGAGCAGCTGGCAGCCAAGGGACATGATATCTTTTGCCGTCAGTTTTTCCCGGCATGCCAGATCCTCAAGGGAAGATCCCTTCTCATCGACCCGCTCCATGACAGCGTAATAATTCTCAGCTTCCGCAAAACTCACGCCGTCCGGGGCGATCTGTTCGCGCTCGCAGCTCGTCCATACCGGCACCAGCCGGAACCCCGCATTATAAATGATTCCGGTCACGGTCTTCTCCCTGCGCATCTGCTCCAGGGCAAAGCGGTATACTTTGTTGTCTCCGCCGAGAATTCTTCCGGCATCGTCCCGCGGAAGAACCGTACCCGGCACGGATGGGCAGCACTCCTTGACCGCGAGATTCATCTCTTCCTCTTCCCAGCCGCTTTCGCCTCTGCGCACGCGCACGGCAGGGTATATAATGCCGCTGCCTCCGTATCCGATCGGGGGACCGGTTATGCGGTAACTGCCGCCGGCTTCTTCCAGCCGCAGGACCGCACCCGCAGGCAGACAGGAACGTCCATCAGGTAATTTTTCCCATTTCATAATCTTTTCTCCAGTGCTTCTTCATCTGTTGCCGCTGTAAACAGATCACTGAGAACATCGATGGGAGACCCGCTGCAGATTGCCAGAAGGATCATCCGGTCATAGGGATTCGGCGGATAGATCACAGACAGGCCGCATTGGTCAAGGAGCCCGTTCGTTTCATAGATAAACTCGTTCATGGCGTCGATCCCGCCTTCGTTCTCACGGGAAAGCGCCCACCGCATGCAGTTCAGAAACAGGATATCCCGTTTTTCGACCGGAACCGCCTTCCTGCGAAGTTTGACTAGCCTGGCCCTCCAGAGCGGTTTTTCATAAATTGTCCTGGGGAGATCAAGCAGATCTTTCCAGGGAACAAAATCAGACCGGTTCACACCGGTGCGGTCCGCTTTTTTCGTATAATACTGTACCCAGATCGGATCCCAGAGCCGTATCGTCAGGGCCGTATCGTCTTCCGCTCCCGTCAGTTCCGTCAGTTCGTCCAACAGCTCACCGAGCTCCTCATAAGCAGACCTGCGGTACCCGTGAAGTTCACTGCGATGCTCCTTCAGATAGTCCATCATCTTCCTGCGTCTGACAGTCAGATCCTCCTCATAGGAAAGCTCCAGAATGTTTTCCTCCATCCACGAGGAGATCCAGTTTTCATCATCCGGAACGTCTCCCGGATCATCGTCCAGGGCTTCCCATTCTTCCTTCATCTGCTGATAGACCGTCCAGTAATTGCTCTCCTCCGTAGACTGGCAGAAATATGAGATACATTCATACGGATCCCGGAAATTATAGGGGACCTCGTTCATTGCCTCCAGAAGTTCGCAGACAACACTGCAGTCCATGTCAAACGCCAGAGCCATCTTCATCAGCGTCTGCCGGGAGACGTTCTCCTGTTTTCCCAGCAGGTATTTGCGAAGATGCTTTCCTTCAAACTGCCCCGCCATCCCCCGTTCACCGGCCAGCTTCAGCATCAGCTGTATATAGGATTCAATATCATCCGGATCCTGCACCCGGTATTTTTCTCTCAGAAACCTGCATAATGCGTAGCGGAAAGAAATCGAGTACTGCGGCTCCTTCAGGAAGCGGATCATCTCTTCCATATCGGGAACCTCATTCATTTCCATATATGCTTTCCGCACTTTCTCCGCCCATCTCTCATTGATCTGACCGATTGTGAGTTTTGTAATGCCGCCAGCCATGCCGTCTCCTCCGTGACGCCAAAAGTCGATTACGGATTGTTTCGCACTGTAATCATATTATAGCACAGCATGGCCGGCGGTCGTTCACCGTTCAGTTTACAGGACCAGTTTATTACCAGCCTGCCATATTTGCGGAAATAGCGCTGGATGTGAACTGATACCATCCTCTCGAGGGAGAGAAATCATACTCCATGCCGATTATCATTTCTGTTCCGTCTTCTTCATATCCGCCGTATTTGAAGTTAATCCGGTCACCGTATTCGTTCCGTGAGACAAGCCAGTAGTCGGTGTACCCCATCGCTTCCACTGCATTGTCAGCGATCGACTGGTCAAATTCTTCTGCCGTAATTTTCGGAATGATTTCTGAACTTTCCGTATTGACCCAGTCCAGTTTCCAGCCGTCGTTGTAGAGCCCGTAATTCATCTCGCAGACCGCGCTGCAGGTGCAGTGCTCGTTCCCGGCGGTGACCTCTGCCCGGATATAATCGGTTCTCTCCTTGGCAGATGTCTGTCTTCTGTCAATCTTTACGGAATCCATTGTCAGTCCGTTTGCACTGATATCGCTCACATTCGATTCAATATCGCTCCGAATCTGCTTTTCACCGGCTCCCGATGCCTTGCCGCAGCCGGTTGCCGCTCCTGCTGTCAAGCAGGCAGCCAGAATTGTCATGACCGTACGTGCAATTAAAAAATTCTTTTTCATTTTCTTTACCTCCTTTAGTCCGGAAGTTGTTTTGTTTTTTGATGAGTCCATCCTATCAGCAAAAAAATGATTTCTGTTTTTTGCTTGCCGCCTGTGCCTGCGGCGCACATCAGCGCGCAGACAAAAAGCCCTGCATACAGCAGCTAAAACGCTGCTTATGCAAGGCTCTTATCCTTCATCCTTATATTTTTAATTCAAGAGTGGGACACCTGCTGAAAGTTGCCGTCACTCACTTCTCAGCGCCGCCACGGGATCCTGTCTGGCCGCCTTACGGGACGGCACGCCTCCCCCGACCACGGTAAGTGCAACACAGAGAAGAATCAGGATCCCCGCCGACCTGAGCGGCAGATAAGCATATACGTCCTGATCCGTCACCGTAGAGATCAGATGGTTGATCGGAATATGAAGCAAATATGTTGCCGCAATCCCGATTGTCCCCGCCAGAAGGCCGATGATGAAGGTCTCTGCATTGAAGACCTCCGTAATATTCCTCTTGGAGGCTCCCATAGCACGGAGGACCCCGATCTCCCTCCGTCTCTCCAGAACCGAGATATAGGTGATAATCCCGATCATAATAGAAGAAACAATCAGCGACACCGCCACAAAAGCGATCAGGACATAGGTGATCACATCGATGATAGTCGTCACGGAAGAGGTCAGCACCGCCACATAATCGGTGTAGGCGATAACCTTGTCCTCGTGACCGCTCTCTTCCATCGCGGCATTATAGGCGTCCAGCCGGCGGACCACCTCTTCCTTCCCCTCAAAATCATTTGGATAAATGGTGACTGCCATCGGAGAATCCAGATCCGCGTAACCGAAGCGGGTGAGGTTGCCGTTAAGCGTAGCGCTCATGGAGGCTGCACGCGCCGCATACATCTGCTGCAGCATGGCTTCGTCCATCTCAAAGGAAATCAGATCGCCGATCCGGTCCTCATCAATCTCGATCAGATCCATCAGGAGCGGCAGCGCGCTTTTCATCATCTCGTTCAGTGTTTCGGACTCCCCGTAGCGGGAAAGCTCGCGCGTAATTTTGACAATGCGGCGGGCCGTTAGACGGGTATCATCATTTTCCAGTTCCCCAAGCCTGTCCCAACGAAACGAAACGGCATCTGCCAGGTGTTCGGGGTGGATGGTAATCATACTGGCGAGAGAGCTGCCCGCATCTTCCGCGTTTTCTCCAAAGGGAATACCGGTCAGAATATCCGTATCCGGATTCTCCCGCTGGGCTTTCACGATCTCACTCGTATCCGCCTGCCCGATCAGCCGGGCCTGAAGGCTGGCCGGATATTCGATTCCCATCTCCAGAATCCCGAAATTGACGCCTTCTTTTGGCTGCACCACGCCGACGATCTCCATCTCCTCCGCAGATGACAGGGTCTTCTTCATCCATGCCTCATCGGAGGATCTGTCGATCCAAAGCCCCAGCTTTTCGTCATAAGTAAATGTCTCAAAAGCGGGAAGCAGCCGGAAAGAAATGCCCAGAAAATCCTCCGGCTCATACACGCTGCTCTCTTCGAGCGTGGTATCCGTGGTGCGGCTGCCCGACACGATCCCTTCGATCTGGCTGTTCAGGACGGACGCATCCTTGATTCCCATAGTATAAAGAAGAAAATCAGGAATCCCCCCGGATCCGGTGAGGACCAGGACACAGTCCGTATCCTTCTCGGGCCATTTCCCCGCCAGAACATGATATTCGTCCTCATAGAGACTGCTGTTCTCCGGAAGCGCGTAAAACACTTCGCTGGCATTGTAAGTAGAAAGGGTCTGGGAGAGATTATCGCTCATATCGATGCCGAAGGCCGCCATGGTCTGATCGGGATTGACCTGCCGGTAGCCGTCTTTTTCCATCAGATAAATCTGCGGAATGACTCCGTAAGTATACCCGATTCCCCTGGTATAGTCTTCCATATCACTCTGGCCGCTGTCCAGCCATCGCTTGAGTGAGGCCAGGTCATTGACCTTCGAGGCCGCCATCATCCCGCCCATCATCTGCAGCTCCGAGATCTCATCCGCACTGCTTTCCCCCGCTTCGGAACGCATGGCGGCGTAGGAAAGCATGGTGTCCTCCATGGAGAAAGCCGAACTCATGATCTGAATCGGGTACTGGCTGAGCGACTCCCGCTCGGTTTTCTGGATGTATCTGTTGGCACCGGTAGAGAAAGACAGAATCAGTGCCACACCGATAATGCCGATCGAAGTGGCAAATGCCACGAGGATCGTACGCGCTTTTTTCGACATGAGATTGGAGACAGACAGAGACAGCGCCGTGGCGAAAGACATGGACGGCCTGCGCACCCGCTCCATCTTTTTTTCCGTCCCGCTCTCTGCCGCTGCGGATGCATCCCGCACGTACGGATCCGTGTCGTCCGTCACTTTCCCGTCGCGGAGCCGGATAATCCGCGTTGCATAGCGCTCTGCCAGATCATCATTATGCGTCACCATAATCACAAGGTGATCTCTGGATACTTCACTTAACAGTTCCATCACCTGCTCACCGGTCTCACTGTCCAGTGCTCCGGTCGGCTCATCGGCCAGAAGAACCGAAGGCCTGTTCACAAGAGCGCGGGCGATGGCAACCCTCTGCATCTGGCCGCCCGAGAGCTGGTCCGGCTTCTTTCCCGCCTGTTCCAGCAGGCCGACCCGCTCAAGCGCCTCTTCGGCTCTCTTTCTGCGCTCCTCCTTGCCGACACCGGACAGGGTCATGGCCAGCTCCACATTGGCCAGAAGCGTCTGGTGCGGGATCAGATTGTAGTTCTGAAAAATAAAACCTACCGTATGGTTACGATAGGTATCCCAGTCCCGGTCACCGTACTGACTTGTGGAAATATCCCGGATGGTCATCTCACCGGAGTCATACCGGTCCAGTCCTCCGATTATGTTGAGGAGCGTCGTTTTTCCCGAACCGCTGGGCCCCAGCACTGCCACAAACTCCCGTTCACGAAACGAGAGCGACACATCATCCAGCGCCTTCTGCGTCAGGCCGCCGGTACGGTATTCTTTTTTTACATGACTGATTTCAAGCATATTACTTAAGCTGCGGGTTCTTCCGCCGATGCCGTTTCCTCCGCTGCCGCTTCCTCTGCGATCTCTTCTGCAGCTGATTCCGCTTCATCTTTGCCGAAGTGGTCATGGATATCATTCATGGTATTGTCAACGATCTCATTGATATCCTCTGCAAATGACTCTGCTTTTTGCACACGTTCATCCTTGCGGATCTCCTCAACGACATCATCGACGATGCCGGCAGACTCGTCTACGATAATGTCCATGTGATCCTGAACCTTCTGCTTCAGTTCAGAGTCCGAGGGAGATTTACTGGCTGCACCCGCACCAAAACTGACACCCATAATAAAAGTCAGAATCAAGGCGATCAACTTAGCCATGGTCTTTGCTCCTTTCTTCTATATATAAACGGTCATAGTTTTGAACAGATTGTAGCAAAAGTACAGCCTTTTTTCAAGATACACGCTTTTAAGCCTGATGCTCATCCCCTTTTCTCAAATGAATTAAAGCAGCCGAACCAGCCTCTCTTTTCACAGGGGACTGACTCCACACCCAGTCATGACTTTTTCTCCCCCTGCCAACCGACGCTTTCAATAAAAGCGACTGCCTCTTTGATACCGCCGCTGTTCCTGAAACTCTCGGATACTTTTTCAGCTTCCTGCTTGAAGCTCTTGTCTTCAATAACCCGTGCTACCGACTTCAGTATATCATCTTCTCCTGTTGAGGAAAGCCTGAGTCCGGCACCCAGTTCTTCTGTTCTTTTCGCCACCGCATCCTGTTCCGACGTCTGGGGAAACAGGATAAGCGGCACCCCAAAATATAAACCCTCCGAAGCCGAATTCATTCCGCAGTGAGTGATAAATACATCCGCAATCTCCAGCACCGCCATCTGATCGACGCTCTCATAAATCTCAATGTTTTCAGGAACCGCATCGAAATGATCCGTATTGGTTCCCATCGACATGATAACCTGATAGTCTGTTTTACCCAGGGCATTAATGCAGCTGCGATAAAACTCTCTGTTCTGATTGACGGTCCCCATTGAAATGTAAACGGTCTTCTCAGCCTTCTTTTCAAAAGATTCTTTCTTTGGACGGATCGAGGGCCCGATGAAATGATATTTCTCAGAGAACGTATCCGAACACGGCTGAAAATATCTCGAAGTATACACCACCGTATTCGTATCATTATCATTCTGCACGATTTCCAGGAAGCTCTTCACCGGATATCCTTTTTCCTGCAGCCTTCTGATCTGTTTATTCATCTTGGGCATAGAAAACAGCATTTTCAGTGTTTCCCCGATCCCGTGTTTCATATATCTGGCGGAATATCGGTTGAAGGCAAATGTTGTCGTAGATGAGACATATGGAATCCCATGCTTCATGGCCGCCAGTTTACCCCAGTATGCGACAGAATCCGCTACAATCACATCAGGCTCAAGTTCGCGGATCTTCTCCGTAACCATCCCGTCCAATGCCAGTGTCGATGACACAAGAAGTTCCACTGCAAATGCCGGATCTTTACCGACCCGGTCAGCATTTTCCTTATCTTCCATCTCGAATTGATATTCATCGCACGGGATAAAAACCGCACCGGCATTTTCTATTTTTTCTCTGAACATCTCAAAAGAAAAGTAATAAACTATATGCCTTGCCTCAGTCAGCGCCTTCACAAGCCCAAGCGTCGGATTGGTATGGCCGTGAGCAGGGATGCAGAACCATGCTATTTTCATTATTCTTCATCGACCTCCTTCCCCGCAAATGCCATACCAAACAACTCGGCAAAAGCACCTTTGGGCGGAATGGCAATTCCACGCTTTTCATCTCCCAGTAACAATAAAGTATCTCCTGGCCTGATCTCAAATAAATCGCGCGCCTGTTTAGGAATCACGATCTGTCCCTTTTCGCCCACCGTTGCAGTCCATGCGTATTTTCCTTTTGGTTCTTTCATGGCGTCGCCTCCTTTGGTATAATTTGTATAACATATCATACCAAAGACTCTGCAAACCGTCAATTTCAATCAAAAAACGTATAGCCGAATTATACGGACGCTTGTAAAACCGCGACTTTTTCATTGACAACAACTTGCCTGACAAGTAAGATTGTGTCAAAGAAATGGGTTTGTAACCGTACGACCTTAAGGTTCAAGCGGGGTGCTCGTTTCTTTTTTTATATTTACAAGATCATATAGGTATTTATTTCCATCCTTTGAATGGCGGATCAACACCTCTACCCGAAATACATTATATCTTTCCACATCCTCTGTTTCACCATAAACGAGAAGAGCAAATCTCGCCGTATATCTATACCACCCATACTTTGCATCTACTTTATGCTTAACAGCCAGATTCTCCTTAAACCTTGGATTTTTTGCTGTTTGAATCAGTTGTGGTATACCCTGCGAAGCGTTTGCTTTCGCTTTTGCTAACGTTCCCATTGATGCGTATGCAAGGCTCTATATGGCGTTGCTTAGAAAATGGAGTGGTTTCATTTAGAAACCCCAAAGCATGTAAAGCGCGCTTGACATTTTTGATGTTTCATGATATGTTTCGGATGTAAAGTAAACTTTACTTTCATGAGGAATATAATGAAGAATCGAATTATAGAGCTGCGGAAGGCTAACCACATGACGCAGCAGGATCTGGCAAATCTCCTGGGAGTGACACGTCAGACGATCATATCTCTGGAGGGCGGAAGGTACAATCCTTCCATTACGCTGGCATTTAAACTGGCACGCACATTCGATACGCGCATAGAAGATATTTTTATCTATGAGGAGGAGGCAGTCGGGAAGGGAAAATTTTTTAGAACCTTTTATCGTCGATTTTTCATTTTCGGACATTATCTGACCCTCCCTGAACACCGTGGG
>CACXFM010000156.1 GCA_902766955.1 uncultured Lachnospiraceae bacterium
CGATATCCCCGCGGAAGTGAAGAAAATCGTGAACGCGGAGGGTGAAGAGAGGGAATCCGCGCCGCATCCCGGCGAGGAGCTCCATCTGCTGCTGGATCAGCCTGCGGAGCCGTATGACATATTGAGAGTGAGGGCATAAAGGGAGGCGGATGTGTCTCCCTTTCTTCTTAATATATTGTGACCGGAATGCCGGAAACCTGTTCTGCTTTACCGGCGTTTTCTGATATACAGTCCTCGGACCGGCTCCTCCGCATATCCCCGCAGGACCAGATCCGTCAGAGCGGCGAGCACGCGGGAGACCGGCAGCGAGAGACTGCGTGCGAGCGCATCCGGCGGGAGGGGATCCTCGAAGGACAGTCCGCGGCAGATGTCCCGTTCTTCCGGGCTGATGGCCTGATCCGCCGCCAGATCCCGGTCCTTTTTCCTTCTTCCCGCTTCTGCCGCTTTTGTCTCCCTGCCAAATGAAAAAGAGGAGACAAGTCCGAGCTCGCTCAGGACCGCCTCGGGGGAGAACGCGATGCCGGCTCCCTGCGAGATCAGATAGTTGCACCCGTCGGAGAGGTGGTCCCCCACGCGGCCGGGGACGGCGTACACGGTTTTTCCCTGACTCAGGGCAAATTCGACGGTGATATTGGTCCCCGATTTCATCTTTGCCTCCACGACGAGCAGAATGTCCGAGAGGGCGCTGATGATCCGGTTTCGTGAAGCGAAATTGGGCCCCCGCGGAGGGGTTCCGGGTTTCAGCTCCGAGATCACGCCGCCTCTTAAGCATAGTTCGTCATAGAGCCTGCCGTTTCCGGGGGGATAGCAGACGTCGGCGCCTGAACCGAGGACGGCGAAGCTCTTTCCGCCGGCCTGCAGGGTAGCCTCCTGTGCGTAACCGTCTATGCCGACCGCCATACCGCTTATGGTCTGAACGCCGCGGGAGGCAAATGCCCGGGCAAACTCTTCGGCCGTGCGGTGACCGTAAGAGCTGCAGAGTCTGGAACCGATGATCCCGATCGTCGGCGTGTGTTCTTCCGGCAGGCTGCCGATATAATACAGCTCGCGCGGCATGCCCGGGAGGGGGGCCATCCGCTCCGGCCAGAGCGGACTTTCCGGCGTGATGTGATGCATGACATATTGAGACAATTGCGGATTCCTTTCTTTTGCCGGTTTTTATGCTTTCAGAAGGATTCCCGGTCCGCGGCCAGGCAGATCCGGGATCCTGTAGATAAGGGCTTCGTCGATATGAGAGCGGCGGATGATTTCCGAGCCGTCCATATCGGCGATCGTTCTCGCTGTTTTCAGGAGCCTGTGACAGCTCCTGGCGCTGAGCCGGAAATGCTCGTAGCAGCCGGCCAGCCTCGCCTCTGCTTCCGTGTCGAGCACGCAGAACTCCCGGATGCTCCCCGCAGGGATCTCGGAATTGAAATGAAAGGGGGTGTCCAGGAAGCGTTTCTCCTGAATGCTGCGGACCGTCTCCACACGGGCCCGGATCTCCGCGGAAGTCTCGCTTTTCTTCCCGTCCGACAGGAGGTCCTGATAGGAGACTGGCGGGCACTCGATATACAGGTCGATCCGGTCCATCAGAGGCTTTGAGATTTTTGCGGAATACGCAGCGATGTCGCGGGCGGAGCAGGAGCACCGGGAATCCGGAAACATGCCGCAGGGGCACCGGTTCATGGCGGCGAGCAGGAGAAAGTTTGCCGGAAAGCGGAAGCGCCCCGCAGCTCGCGAAATCGTGATCTCCCGGTCTTCCAGCGGCTGCCGCAGGATTTCGAGAGCCCTGCGGCCAAATTCCGGGAATTCATCGAGAAACAGGACGCCTCTGTGGGCCAGCGTGATTTCGCCCGGACGGGGAATTCTGCCTCCTCCCGCCAGTGCCTGGGGTGAGATGGTGTGATGGGGGCTGCGGAAGGGCCGGTCCGTCATGAGGGGATGCAGGGGATCCAGAAGGCCGGCGATGCTGTATATGGTGGAAATTTCAAGGGATTCCTGCTCCGAGAGGGACGGCAGGATCCCGGGAACGCGTCTTGCCAGCATGGTTTTTCCGGAGCCGGGGGGACCTGCAAGCAGCAGATTGTGAAAACCGCAGACTGCGATTTCGGCGGCGCGGCGCGCGCTTTCCTGTCCGCGGAGATCAGCGAAGTCCTCGGCGGCAGAAGATTTGTCTTCGCTGCCGGAGACGGGATCAGCGGAGAGGGGGAGCGTTCCGTGGCGGAGATATGCCACCGCCTCCTGCAGGTCGCTGACTCCGACAGCCGATATACCGCGAACAGATCCGGCTTCGGCCAGGTTTCCGGCCGGAACGATGACGGTCCGAAATCCGGCTGACAGCGCGGCGGCTGTGATTGGCAGGATGCCGTTGACACTGTTGACGCTGCCGTTCAGGCTGAGCTCACCCACGGCCATGACCTGATCCAGCGCATTTCCCGGGATCTGCCCGGTGGAGGCGAGGAGCGAGAGCGCGATCGGAAGATCGTAGAATGATCCGCTCTTGGGGATATCCGCGGGCGACATATTGATGGTCACCCGCTTGACCGGGAGCGTGATGCCGCTGTTGCGGAATGCGGTGCGGATCCTGTCTTCGGCTTCCCGCACCTGGGCGGAGACATAGCCGACGATGATGAACTGGGGGAGCCCGTCGGTGACATCGGTTTCGACGTTGACGGGGAGGACTTCAAGGCCGCGGATCACGGCGGAATGGATCAGACTGTACATAGGCGGACCTCGTGAGGCTTTCGGATGGGTGCGCTGTCCGGAGTGAGTATGTCCGAGTATAGAGGATCCGGCTGGTTTTGTCGACAGATTCCGCAAAAGTGAGGTGAAAGTTCCTACTATAATAGAAGAATCGGATTCTTCCATTCGTGAAATATATCCTTGCGCAGGAAAACTATTTGAGGTATAGTTTGAAATACTGTGACACTCCTTGATATTCTTATCTGTTTTTTTTTAAGCGGTCACGGAAAACATAATAAACCGGAGGCATATTGTGGCAAAAAATCTGGTGATTGTCGAGTCACCCGCCAAAGTTAAGACAATTAAGAAATTTCTGGGTTCCCGCTATGATGTGGAAGCGTCCATGGGACATGTGCGGGATCTTCCCAGGAGTAAGCTCGGCATCGACATCGAGAATGATTTCGAACCGAAATATATTACCATCCGCGGCAAGGGAGACCTGCTCGCAAAACTGCGCAAATCCGCAAAAACCGCGGAGCATGTATATCTGGCGACGGACCCTGACCGCGAGGGAGAGGCGATTTCGTGGCATCTGGTCACGGCTCTGAATCTGGATCCCGCCAGGATGAAGCGGATCACCTTCAACGAAATCACAAAGAATGCCGTGAAGGCGTCCCTGAAGGCACCGAGGGACATCGACATGAATCTGGTCGATGCCCAGCAGGCCAGGCGCGCGCTTGACCGGATGGTGGGATATGAGATCAGTCCGGTCCTTTGGAAGAAGGTGAAGAGAGGCCTGTCGGCCGGACGGGTTCAGTCCGTAGCGCTCCGTCTGATCGCAAAGAGAGAGAAGGAGATCGCGGAGTTCATCCCGACGGAATACTGGACGCTGGACGCCGACCTGCAGATTCCGGAGAGCAAAAAGAGTCTTTCCGCCAGACTGTACGGAACGGATAAAAAGATCAGCATCGCCTCGAAAGAGGAGATGGATGCGATCCTTGCGGATCTGAAGGACGCCGTCTATACCGTCTCCGAAGTAAAGCACGGGGAGAGGACCAGAAAACCGCCCCTGCCCTTTACCACGAGTACGCTTCAGCAGGATGCATCCAACCGCCTCGGTTTTTCCACATCCAAGACGATGCGGATCGCCCAGCAGCTCTACGAAGGCGTCGACCTTGCAAAAGAGGGAACCGTGGGTCTGATCACTTATCTCAGAACGGATTCCACCCGTATCGCCAGTGAGGCGGACGAAGCCTGCCGGAACTATATTGCGGACGAGTTCGGGGAAGCGTATGTCGGGGCGCAGCGGGGCGGTGCGCCGGGAAAGAATTCGCAGGATGCCCACGAGGCAATCCGTCCGACGGATATCACCCGCACGCCGGCAGTTGTCAAGGAGTCGCTGTCCAGAGACCAGTACAGGCTCTATCAGCTGATCTGGAGACGCTTCGCGGCGAGCAGGATGGCGCCTGCGGTCTATGACACCGTATCCGTCAGAATCGCGGCCGGACAGTGGATTTTTACTGCTTCAGGCTCGGAGATCCGCTTTGCGGGATTTATGGATGTCTACGAGGAGGAGAACGAGGAGAAGGATTCCGGCACAAGAGCTTTCCGGGATCTGGAAAAGGGGACGGTGCTCAAGTCTGCCGGGCTCAGTCCGGAACAGCATTTTACGCAGCCGCCCGCCCATTTTACGGAAGCATCCCTCGTGAGGACACTGGAGGAGCGGGGAATCGGAAGGCCGAGTACCTACGCGCCGACGATTTCCACGATTCTGGCCAGGCACTATATCACGAAAGAGCAGAAGAATCTCTATATCACCGAACTTGGTGAGGTCGTGGACAGCATTATGGTGAAGGCATTTCCGCAGATTGTGGATGAAGACTTTACCGCCAATATGGAGACCCTGCTTGACGGCGTCGCCGAGGGCAAGGTGGAGTGGAAGACGATCGTCCGCAACTTCTATCCGGACCTTGAAGAAGAGGTCCGCCGGGCGGAGGAGCAGCTCGCCGCCGTCAAGGTGGAAGATGAGGTGACCGATGTCGTCTGCGAGAACTGCGGCAGAAACATGGTGATCAAGTACGGCCCGCACGGGAAATTCCTGGCCTGCCCGGGATTCCCGGAATGCCGGAACACAAAGCCGTATTTTGAAAAGACGGGTGTAAAATGCCCGCTGTGCGGGGGAGAAGTCGTTCTGCGCCGCACCAGAAAGGGCAGGAAGTACTACGGATGCGATCATGCGCCGGAGTGCGGATTCATGTCCTGGGCGCTGCCGAACGGGGAGACCTGTCCTCGGTGCGGGAACTTTCTGATTCACAAGGGGCATAAAATCGTATGCTCCGACCCGAAATGCGGGTATGTGAAGGAAACTGAATAATCTGTGATGTTGGGAGATTTGCTAAAAAGTCTGAATTATTAGAAAAACAAATCCGTATCACTTGTATTGCCGGACTACATGTGTTACATTTATAATATCGCAATATTTATGTCATGGATGTGCCGGATAATTTCAGACCGGTTCTAATTCCGACTGACAGAAGAGGTTTCTCAGAAAGGAGAACGAATGAGCGTACAGCTGCTGGATAAGACCAGAAAAATCAACAAGCTGCTGCATAACACAAGTACGTCAAAAGTAGTATTTAACGATATCTGTAATATACTGGTGGAGACTCTTTCATCTAATATACTCGTGATCAGCAGAAAGGGAAAAGTATTAGGAGTCGGCAAGTGTGAAGGTGTGGACGAACTGCAGGAGATGATCGCAGGCGAAATCGGCAGCTTTGTCGATAATCTTCTGAACGAACGGTTCCTGGGAGTTCTGTCTACAAAGGAAAATGTCAATTTGGCAACGCTCGGATTTGTAGAGCCGGGAATCGAAAAGTATACCGCTATCATCAACCCGATCGATATCGCCGGAGAGAGACTGGGGACGGTATTCTGCTATCGGTCGTCAGCCCCGTATGATATTGAAGACATTATCGTCAGCGAATACGGGACGACGGTGGTCGGACTGGAAATGATGAGGTCTGTCGATGAAGAGAATCAGGCGGAGACCAGAAAGCATCAGGTTGTCAAGTCTGCTTTCTCGACACTTTCCTTCTCGGAACTGGAGGCAATTATTCACATTTTCGATGAGCTCGACGGCAATGAGGGCATTCTTGTAGCCAGCAAGATCGCGGACCGCGTCGGCATCACCAGATCCGTCATCGTGAATGCGCTGCGCAAGTTTGAGAGCGCTGGCGTGATCGAGTCCAGATCCTCGGGCATGAAGGGCACCTATATCAAGGTCCTGAACGACTATATCTTCGAAGAACTGGATGAAATCAAGCTTCACCGGGCCAGATAAGATAATTGTAAACAGGAAAAGAATAAACTGCCGCCGCGTGCGGCAGCGCGAAAAGAGCCGCTTAAGCGACTCTTTTTTTATCTTATAGGAAATTGCTTTGCAATTCCTATAAGATAAAAAGCCCTCCGGGCAGGATGCGACTGGTGCGCAGATGAATTTTGCAGGCCTTTGCCTGCGAGCACCAGCGCGAAAAAGAGTAGCTTAAGCGACTCTTTTTAAAGGAATTATGCTTGACAAGATTCTAAAGGCGGCGTATATTATCCTATAGGTGTTAGCACTCCGTAACATCGAGTGCTACCAACACATACTGAAGTGATTATGTAAGGAGGCATTGTTATATGAAGTTAGTACCGCTGAGCGACAGAGTGGTTCTGAAAGAGCTCGAAGCTGAAGAGACAACAGCATCTGGTATTGTTCTCCCCGGACAGGCCAAGGAGAAGCCGCAGCAGGCAGAAGTCGTTGCAGTAGGACCTGGCGGCGTTGTGGACGGCAAAGAGGTTGTCATGAATGTCAGTGTCGGACAGAAGGTCATCTATTCAAAATATGCGGGTACGGAAGTGAAGCTCGGATCTGACGAATACATTGTTGTCAGACAGAACGATATTCTTGCAGTCGTAGAGGAATAACAGGAGGCGAAGGTTATTATGGCAAAGGAAATTAAGTACGGTGTTGAAGCAAGAGAAGCGCTTCTGACCGGTGTTGATAAACTGGCGAACGTGGTGCGCGTTACCCTGGGACCGAAGGGCAGAAATGTTGTCCTTGAGAAATCCTACGGCGCTCCGACCATTACAAACGACGGCGTGACCATCGCAAAAGAAATCGAGCTGGAAGACGGCTTTGAGAACATGGGCGCACAGCTCATCAAGGAAGTTGCCTCCAAGACAAACGATGTGGCCGGCGACGGCACGACGACAGCGACTGTCCTGGCGCAGGCCATGGTTCACGAAGGAATGAGAAACCTTGCTGCAGGCGCAAACCCGATCATCCTGAAGAAGGGCATGCAGAAGGCTACGGATGCTGCAGTCAAAGCTTTGGTTGAGATGAGCAAACCGGTCAGCGGCAAGCAGCAGATCGCCCGTGTGGCGGCTGTTTCCTCCGGCGACGACGAAGTCGGCGAGATGGTGGCGGATGCCATGGAGAAGGTCTCCAAGGACGGCGTGATCACAATCGAAGAGTCCAAGACCATGCAGACCGAGCTTGAGCTCGTGGAAGGCATGCAGTTTGACAGAGGATATATTTCCGCTTATATGTGCACGGATATGGAGAAGATGGAAGCCCGTCTTGACGAGCCGTACATCCTGATCGTTGACAAGAAGATCAGCAATATCCAGGATCTGCTTCCGCTTCTGGAACAGATCGTGAAGTCCGGCGCACAGCTCCTCATCATCGCTGAGGATGTCGAGGGCGAGGCACTGACGACTCTGATCGTCAACAAGCTGCGCGGCACATTCAACGTTGTTGCGGTCAAGTCCCCGGGCTACGGCGACAGAAGAAAAGACATGCTGAAGGATATCGCCATCCTGACAGGCGGTACGGTTGTTTCCGACGAGATCGGACTTGATCTCAAGGATGTCACGATCGCTCAGCTGGGCCGTGCCAAGGCAGTCAAGGTTCAGAAAGAGAATACCGTCATCGTCGACGGCGAAGGCAATAAGGACGAGATCGCAGACAGAGTGGCGCAGATCCGCAACCAGATCGCTGAGACGAAATCTGATTTCGACCGCGAGAAGCTGCAGGAGAGACTGGCCAAGCTGGCCGGCGGTGTTGCGGTCATCCGCGTCGGCGCTCCGACAGAGACCGAGATGAAGGACAAGAAGTACCGCATGGAAGACGCTCTGAACGCGACGAGAGCGGCAGTCGAGGAAGGCATTGTTGCCGGCGGCGGAAGCTCTTACGTACATGCTGCAGAGAAGCTGGACGACGTCATCGCTTCCTTAAGCGGCGATGAGAAGACCGGTGCCGAAATCGTCAAGAAGGCTCTGGAATCCCCGCTTTACAGGATCGCCGTCAACGCGGGCCAGGAAGGCGCCGTGATCGTCAATAATGTCAGGAACGCAGAGGCCGGCACAGGCTACAATGCCCTGACAGGCGAGTATGTGAATATGGTTGAGGCAGGCATCCTTGATCCCGTGAAGGTTTCAAGATCCGCACTGCAGAATGCGAATTCGATCGCGGCTACCCTGCTGACAACCGAATCAGCTGTCTCTATCATCAAAGAGCCGGAACCGGCTATGCCGGCAGGCGGCGCAGGCGGCATGGGCATGATGTAAATCCCGCCTGAAAAGGAAGCGGCGCTCAAAAAGCGCCGGAAGATCAGAAAGCGGACTGCCGCGGCTCACAAAAGCCGCGGCAGTTTCTATTTGCAGGCTTCTGCCTGCACGCACCGGCGCGCAAAAAGACCCCGAAAGGGCTCCCGGTTCTTCTATTGCGTGGGAAATGCTTCGGTGATAAACTGTACAATTATCAGAGTCTTTGCAGACTCTTAAAAGAGGAGAGAACGAAATGGGAGATACATTTTGTGAGCTGATTGTACCGCGCGCGCAGCGCCCCTCGGATATTCTGAAGAGGTCACTGATGATCGCCGGGACCATAACGGCGGTATTTTTCGGACTGTTTGTTCATCCGGCGGGACTTGCGGCGCTTGCTGCCATGATTGTCGTTGACTATATATTTCTCCCGAGACTGAAGGTGGAATACGAGTATACGTATGTAAACGGCTCGGTTGATGTGGCGGCCGTGTATTCCAAACAGAGCAGGAAGAAACTTGATGAGCTGGAACTGACGGAAGCGGAGTGCATCGCCCCGTCGGGGTCTGCGGTTCTGAACGATTACGGAGACACATTCCGGGTTGTGGATTATTCGGCAGGATCAGAAAAAAATCCTCCCTATGTGGCGGTATTCGGGGGCAGTGACAGACGGAAAGTCAGCCTGCAAATGAATGACACGATGCTGGAGGATCTCCGCGCCAGAATGCCCAGAAGAGTGTTCCTGAACTGAAACCCTGTGAAAATCGACTTTTTGAAGAAGAAAACAGCACAAAAATGACACTTGCGCAAGAAGGTTCAAACTGTTATATTCATACGAAATAACTGAAACAGGCTGTATGTGCAAATACTTCATAAGGGAGGCTGTTCATGGCTACGATTATAGGAGAGGGCATCACGTTTGACGATGTACTGCTTGTTCCGCAGTACAGTGAGTTTACGCCGAATATGGTGGATTTATCAACGAATCTGACGAATTCGGTGAGACTCAATATCCCTATGATGAGTGCGGGGATGGATACTGTGACGGAGTACCGCATGGCGATTGCCATGGCACGCCAGGGCGGGATCGGAATCATTCATAAGAATATGACCGTTGAAAAGCAGGCGGAAGAGGTGGACAAGGTGAAGCGCTCTGAAAACGGCGTCATCACGGATCCTTTCTACCTCTCTCCGGATCACACGCTTGGCGATGCGGATGCCCTGATGGCCAAATACCGGATCTCCGGCGTCCCGATTACGGAAGGGAAGAAGCTCGTCGGCATTCTCACCAACAGGGACCTGAAGTTTGAGACCGATATGTCCCAGCCGATCCGCAGCCGCATGACGAGCGGAGATCTCGTGACGGCACAGGAGGGAGTGACCCTGGAAGAAGCCAAGAAGATTCTGGCCCAGTCAAGGAAAGAGAAGCTTCCGATTGTCGACCGGGACGGAAACCTGAAGGGCCTGATTACCATTAAAGATATTGAGAAGCAGATCAAATATCCGAATTCTGCCAAGGATGCCCAGGGCAGACTTCTGTGCGGCGCCGCCGTGGGAATCACGAAGAATGTGATGGAGCGCGTTTCGGCGCTGGTTGACGCCCATGTGGACGTGATCGTTGTGGATTCCGCACACGGTCATTCCGCAAATATCATTCATACCGTGAGAGAAATCAAGTCTGCTTTCCCGGAACTGCAGCTGATCGCGGGCAATGTTGCGACGGCAGAGGGGACCGCGGCTCTCTTCGAGGCAGGAGCCGACTGCGTCAAGGTCGGCATAGGACCCGGTTCGATCTGTACGACGCGTGTCGTGGCCGGGATCGGGGTGCCGCAGATCACGGCTGTCATGGACTGCGCGGGAGCAGCCGCGCGCTTCGGAAAACCTGTCATTGCCGACGGCGGCATTCAGTATTCCGGTGACATGACGAAGGCGCTGGCCGCCGGTGCAAATGTATGCATGATGGGCAGCATTTTTGCGGGCTGCGACGAATCGCCGGGAGATTTTGAACTGTATCAGGGCAGAAAATTCAAGGTCTACAGGGGCATGGGCAGTATCTCCGCGATGGAAGCGGGCAGCAAGGACCGCTATTTCCAGACAGATGCGAAGAAGCTCGTTCCCGAAGGCGTGGAAGGCCGCGTCCCCTATAAGGGATCCGTGGAGGATATCGTGTTCCAGCTGACCGGCGGCATCCGTTCCGGCATGGGATACTGCGGAGCGGGAGATATCCCGTCCCTCCAGAAGAATTCGAAGTTCATCAAGATTTCGGCGGCGTCTCTCAAGGAGTCGCATCCTCACGATATTCACATTACGAAGGAAGCGCCGAACTATTCGGTCGACGCCACTTGACCGCATTTCGTATAATGCGGGCAGAAAACGAAAAAAAGTTTCATAAAAGAAAATAGAGCTGACGTAGAGGCAGGATCACCGCGTATGTGATATACTTAAAAACAGATGTCGGAATACACAAAAAGTACGGAAGATAACAGACGTCTGTCTGCGGCGTTTTTGCAACAACCGGATGAATGACTTGATTAGAGAGCCGTATCTTTGGTAGGAAAGCGGCGCGGCTTCAAATGAACACCGTGAGTTGCGCGTTATCAGCAGTGACGGTATTAATAACATGAAAAGAGGGGTAAGTGTAATGATGCCAAAAATAACACTGAAAGCAGCACGAGTGAACGCGGGAATGACACAGGATGACGTGGCGAAAGTTCTCCATCGGACGAAACAGACGATCGTAAACTGGGAGACCGGTGTGACGGATATCCGCTACAATGACCTGAAGACGCTGTCTGATCTCTACAAGATGCCGATTGAATACATTAATATTCCCGAAAAAAGAGAAAAGGGAAGTGCAAAAACGGGAGGTTCCATTTCATGAAAATCCGCAATCTTGAGCACCTTTTATCCGAAAATCCGTACCCGGGACGCGGGATCATGATCGGCCGCACCCAGGACGGCAAGCATGCGGCGGTCGCTTATTTCATCATGGGAAGAAGCGCCAACTCACGCAACCGGATTTTTAAGGAAGACGGGGAAGGAATCAGGACGCAGGCATTCGACGAAGCAAAGCTCGAGGATCCCAGTCTGATTATTTATGCGCCGGTCCGCGTGCTCGGCACGAAGACCATTATCACCAACGGCGATCAGACGGATACGGTTTTTGAAGGGCTTGACCGTCAGATGACGTTCGAGCAGTCCCTGAGAAGCAGGCGGTATGAGCCCGATGCTCCCAATTATACGCCCAGAATATCCGGTGTCGTGCACACGGGAAACGATACATTTAATTATGCGCTGTCCATTCTGAAGAGCGCGGACGGCAATCCCGCGTCGGATCTCCGCTATACATATTCGTATTCGCCGGCGCTGCCGGGCGAGGGGCGTTTTATCAGCACCTATATGGGCGACGGAAACCCGCTCCCGTCCTTCGAAGGAGAGCCCGTGAGGGTTGAGGTCGGAAATGATCTCGACGCCATGACGCAGGGTCTCTGGAACGCTCTCAATGAGGATAACAAAGTATCGCTGTTTACCCGTTTTATTAATCTGCATGACGGCTCTTATGAGAGCCGGATCGTGAATAAAAACCGGTAACTTTCCACAATTGTGCTGATGTGATGACGGGAGAAAGGCTTTTATGAAAGATCTTGAATTAAAGTACGGATGCAATCCTAACCAGAAGCCGTCCAGAATCTATGTGAACGACGGCAGGGAGCTGCCGGTGCGTGTGCTCTGCGGCAAACCCGGATATATCAATTTTATGGATGCGCTGAACGGATGGCAGCTGGTCTCGGACCTGAAGCGTGCGACATCCCTGCCGTCGGCCGCCAGCTTCAAGCATGTTTCTCCGGCCGGAGCGGCATGCGGCATCCCTCTTGATGAGACACTGAAAAAGATCTATTTCGTCGATGATCTGGGCGACCTGTCTCCGCTGGCCTGTGCCTATGCAAGGGCCCGCGGCGCGGACAGAATGAGCTCCTTCGGCGATTTCATTTCGCTCAGCGATATCTGTGATGAGGACACCGCCCGGATTATCCGGAGGGAAGTGTCCGACGGCGTGATTGCGCCGGGCTATACGGATGCGGCGCTCGCCATTCTCAGGCAGAAGAAGAACGGCAATTACAATATTATCGAGATTGACCCGGATTACAGACCGGATCCCATGGAGCGTAAGGATGTCTTCGGCATCACATTCGAACAGGGCAGAAATGATCTCCTGATCGACGAGAGTCTCCTCTCAAATGTTGTTACGAAGAATAAAACCATACCCGATGAAGCGAAGAGAGATCTGGTGATTTCTCTGATCACATTGAAATATACACAGTCCAATTCCGTCGCATATGCCAAGGGAGGACAGGCGATCGGAATCGGCGCGGGACAGCAGTCGCGCGTCCACTGCGTGCGTCTGGCAGGAAGCAAGGCCGATAACTGGCTGCTCAGACAGTGCCCCAAAGTTCTGGAGCTTCCTTTTGCGGAAGGAATCAAGCGGGCGGACAGAGATAATGCAATCGACGTCTATATCGGCAGCGAATCGGAGGACGTCCTGCGGGACGGCGCCTGGCAGAAGGTCTTCAGAGTGCGTCCCGATGCATTTACGGAAGAGGAGAAGCGGGCATGGCTTGACAGACAGGAGGGAGTCTCCCTCGGTTCGGATGCATTCTTCCCGTTCTCGGACAATATCGAGCGCGCGCGCAAATCGGGCGTCCGTTATATTGCGGAACCCGGAGGATCCGTCAGGGATGATGCTGTGATCGAATGCTGCGACCAGTACGGCATGGCTATGGCTTTCACCGGGATCCGCCTGTTCCACCATTAAAAGGAGGTGTTTTTTCTTGCTGGTTAATCTGAAGGAGATACTGCAGCCCGCGAGAGAACAGAAATATTGTGTCGGGCATTTCGATATTGTCAATATCGAAATGGCCAGAGGCGTGATTGCGGCGGCGGAGGAGATCGGCGCTCCGGTTGTGCTCGGCATTGAGGAAGAACAGCTGAAGGTTTGTCCGCTGGATGATTTTGCCTCGTTTGTGCTCCCTCTTGCCCGCAAGGCTTCCGTGCCGGTGGCGGTCCATTTTGACCACGGGCTTACGTTCGGGCGGTGTATAGAGGCCCTGAAGCTGGGCTTTACATCGGTCAATTTTGACTGCTCCAGAGATATTCTCGAGATTAATGAAGCAAAGGTCGCGGAGATGGCCAGGACGGCCCACGCGTTCGGTGCGGCGATCGAGGCGGAACTGGGGTATACGCCCTATGCGTCGGAGCTGCACGACAATGTATCGGATTTCTTTACGGATCCGTCGCAGACGGCGGAGTATGTTGCGGTCACCGAGATCGATGCGCTCGCGATTTCCGTGGGAACGGCCCACGGCGAATATCTGCAGACGCCCAAACTCGACTACGGGCGCATCCGCGCGATTGCGGACGCGGCGAAGGTGCCGTTGGTGCTTCACGGGGGATCCGGCCTCAGCGACAATACGATCCGCGAGGCAATCGAGAGCGGAGTTTCCAAGATCGATATTTTTACGGATATTAATATTGCCTGCTGCCAGGGAGCCATTCAGGCCTACAATGACGGCGTGAACATGATCAGCGATGTGATTCCCTACGAAGAGCACGCCGTGAAGGCGGCAGCCGCGGAGAAGATCCGCCTGTTTTTCAATCGATAAGTAACCGGTGAAGGCCGGTAAGAACAAAGAGCCGCTTAAGCGGCTCTTTGTGCGTTGGTGCGCGCCTGCTTTAGCAGGCAATTTCATCTGCGCACCAGCCGCATCCTGCACGGAGTGCTTTTTTCATAGGAAATCCTTTTGGATTTCCTGTGAAAAAAGAAGCGGAGACCGCCGTCACGGGCGGTTTCCGCTTCTTTAATATGTGCGTGTGACGGAAGGATCAGATTTCGTGGATCCATCCTTCGGGCGCTTCGATGCGTCCCATCTGGATACCTGTCAGCGTGTCGTAGAGTTTCTGGATCTTCGGACCCATCTGCTCCATGCCGCTCGGGAAGCAGATCTCGCGGCCGTGATCGACGATCTTGCCGACGGGCGAGATAACGGCTGCCGTGCCGCAGAGCCCGGCTTCTTCGAACTCAGGAAGCTCTTCCAGAAGAACTTCTCTTTCTTCCACTTCCATGCCGAGATAATGCTCCGCGACGTATTCCAGTGAACGGCGGGTGATGGAGGGAAGGATGGAGGGGGAGCCGACAGTGATGAACTTGTTGCCCTTGATGAAGATAATGTTCGCGCCGCCTGTCTCCTCCACTTTGGTCCTTGTGGCGGAATCCGGATACAGATTCTCGTTATAGCCCTCGTTGTGGGCCTGTACGATCGCGTGCAGGCTCATGGCATAATTCAGCCCGGCCTTGATATGGCCCGTTCCACGGGGCGCAGCGCGGTCGAAATCGGCAATCTTGATGGTCAGCGGCTTCGCGCCTCCTTTGAAGTAGGGGCCGACGGGCGTCGTCAGGATGCGGAACTGATAATCATCCGCGGGCTTGACGCCGATGACGGAATTGAAACCGAACATAAACGGACGGATATAGAGCGTGGCTCCGGATCCGTAGGGCGGAACCCAGCTCTCGTTTGCGCGCACGACGCGGGTGACGGCGTCAACGAAGCGGTCCTCGGGGAAGGGCGGCATCTCCAGCCATGCGGCTGACTCGGCCATGCGGGAAGCGTTCAGGTCGGGGCGGAAGGTGACAATTCTGCCGTCCTCGGTCGTATAGGCCTTGAGACCTTCGAACACGGACTGCGAGTAATGCAGAACGCAGGCGCACTCGGACATGGTAATGGTGTGCTCCGGAGTGAGGCGGCCCTCGTCCCAGGAGCCGTTCCGGTAATCGGACACATAGCTTTTATCCGTCCGGATATAGCTGAATCCCAGATTTCCCCAATCAATATTTTGTTTGTGCATGATATCTCCTCCCGCTTGAAACTGTGAATACCTCTCGCGCCCGTATATTGAAAGCGGCGCATGGGATGCCGGCTTACTTTCTGCAGTATTTCCTCAGATAAAATACATAGAGTATGATCGCCAGAAGGCTGACGGTGAGAGTAATGAGACCCGTGTTGTAGGGAATCCTGTCTCCGAAAAGAATCACGATTTCGTCGGCCAGAAGAACCAGACAGAAAATCACGGTTGCACGCGTCAGTTTCTTTTCGTCATACTCGCGGAACATCTCACGGCTTCTGTCTTTGCCGAACAGTTCCATCGCCCGCTGGCCGTTTCCGGTCAGAAACATGATGATAACCAGTACAAGAATACCGGTAATTAAAAGATCCCAGAACTGTATGGACATAGGTGTCTCCTGCTCGGCTTCGCTTGAAGGTGCGCTGCTTATAAAGGGCTGCAGACGCGCAGATGAATAGGTTCGTATCACGGTTATTTTAATAGAAAGTTCACCCGGATGCAAGATGCACGTGGCATACGCCCCCAAGTTCTTGCTTTCCCGCGGTCCTGACGGGGGGGCTGCTGATTTGACAGATAATGAAAAGATGGTTATATTAAAGAAGATAACCTTAGAATCGAAAAAAGAACGGTATTACATGAATCTATACGAAGCTATATTTCTCAGACAGTCCGTGAGGCAGTTCAGCATGACGCCCGTGGCGCCGGAGCTGCTTCAGCGGATCGGGACATTCTACGAACAGATCCGGCCGCTTTTTCCGGGAATCAGCACCGAAATCGGAATCACGGAAAATGTGGACGGGAAACACCGCCTGCAGGGGCTTTTCGGGATCAGAGCACCTTATTATCTGACGATCTATTCCGAGGAGCGGGACAGGGCCGAAATGAATGCCGGCTATATCTGCGGGCAGCTCAGCCTCTATATGGTGACACTGGGCCTCGGCAGCTGCTATATAGGCGTGTCGTGGCAGCGCGACATGCCCCTGGCCAGAGGTTCCATGAAGCTGATCATGACGATGGCGTTCGGCCTGCCGAAGGGACCGCTGATGAGACGGGCGAATGAGGCCCGCAGGCTTCCCGTGAGAGAGCTTTGCGTCTACAAGGACGAACCGGTCAGGTGGATGACACAGGTGATCGAGGCGGCCCGTCTGGCGCCCTCCTACAAAAACAGTCAGCCGTGGCGCTTTGTGGTGGTCGGCCGCAGGATCCATATCTTTTCAAAGAAGGACGGCATGGACAAGCCCAGAAAATGGGTGGAGTTCAGCTTTGGGGTGATGTTCTCGCATATCGCGGTCGCCTCGGAGGAACTCTGGCTGGAAGTGGACCTGATCCGCCTGGAGAACGTCAGCCAGAAGAACTTCAAAAACAATCAGTATGTCCTGAGCGCGATCGTGAGAGAGCAGACAGAGGGCGCTTTTAAATAAGCCTAAAAAAAACAGCAGACAATTACAAACAATTTAGAAAATTGCAGTTGACAGAAGCGGTGATGATGAGGTAATATAGATACTGCCGAAAGGAAAACGGCATTTGCGCGAGTGGCTCAGCGGTGGAGCACCACCTTGCCAAGGTGGGGGTCGCGGGTTCGATCCCCGTCTCGCGCTCGAACAAAAGGACGTATGAAAAAACGAAAGTTTTTTCATACGTCTCTTTTTTTGGAAAACACAAGCCCTTCGCCGCTCTCCAAGGGAGGCGGGCAGCTACTTCCTCGTGAAGGATGAAATCCTTCGCCGCATCCGAGACGGTGGGCAGCTACTTCCTGGATTTGCCCCTGTCCCTTCGCCGCTCTCCAAGGGAGGCGGGCAGCTACTTCCTTGTGAAGTACGAATTCCTTCGCCGCCTGTTAGGGGGTGGGCAGCTACTTCCTGAATTTGTCCCTGTCCCTTCGCCGCTCGCCCGAGACGGCGGGCAGCTACTTCCTCGTGAATCATGAAATCCTTGGCCGCCAGGCGCCTAAGCACTAAATCAAAAAGCGCTCCGCGCACGCGGCAGCATTCCTGCTTCAACTAGTGAGAACGCACAGAAACGACACACTGAAACTGTGCAAAACCTCCAAAAAAATCGGAAAAATCGATCGGACGGGGTGTCTTTTGTAGAAAATGACGGGACGGGGATGCCTTCTATTGACACTGATTCGAGGATCAGATATCATATTATCGTTGCAGGAAGCAATGAGGAAGAAATCTTCCGAAAAGACATGTTTCCATGCGATACGCGCGAGTGGCTCAGCGGTGGAGCACCACCTTGCCAAGGTGGGGGTCGCGGGTTCGATCCCCGTCTCGCGCTCGAGGGAGGGTTC
>CACXFM010000157.1 GCA_902766955.1 uncultured Lachnospiraceae bacterium
TCATACTTGAAAAGAATGTGAAAATTATGTATACTTTTATTGTGAAATATTAACAATCAGCATGTCTTTGCCCGCAATCCTTTAATCGCTTCCTTTCCAGTGCGGGCATCTGTTCTCACGCTGTCTGTAAGAAAGGAGGTTCTTTATGAATCATGGAGAACTAAATGTCGTTGATCTTTTGATTATCGGTCTTTATCTGGTCGGTATGATCTATATCGGAGTCTCTTCGATCAAAAAGATCAAAAACTCAAACGATTATTATGTTGCGGGACGTTCATTTGGTCCACTCGTTCTGATGGCAACCGTCTGCGCCACCATCATCGGAGGGAGCGGTCTGATGGGCAGGGCGGGGGTTGCATATTCCAGCGGCACCAAAGCGCTGCTTACCGCATTTCCGTACCTTCTCGGCATGTTCATCTTTTCCGGCATATCCGGAAAGATCTCCGATATCGGCATGCAGTATGGCGTGACATCTATGCCGGGACTTTTCGAAATGAGATTCGGGAAAATAGCAAAACTGATACTGGCCTGCATGGTGGCTTTTACCATGATGGGAACGGTAGCCTCTCAGGTGACGGCGACCGCAACCATTATCAACATGCTGGGCAGCAACGTCGGATTCTCCTATACGACGGGAGCCCTGATTGCGACCTGTGTTTTTATGGTTTACACGGCAACGAGCGGTCTTTTTGGCGTGGTCTACACGGACGTGTTCCAGTTCTATATGCTGCTGATCTTTGTTTACATCCTGATTCCGTCCGCATCGCTCATCCATGTGGGAGGAATTGCAAACTTCACGGCCAATCTGGATCCGTCACTTGTGAAGCCTTATTTCAACGGCTCCATAGCCGGTGATATCGTGACCTATCTGGTATTTACGCTGGCCGGAGCGGAGATGTGGCAGAGGGCCTTTGCCGCAAAGGACAGAAAGGCCGCAAAGAGAGGCATGTTCCTCGGCACTGCCGTATATGGCGTGACGATTTTCCTGGTTTACTTCATGGGCATCATCGCTCATCAGATCGTCGGTGACGACGTCCTTGAGCAGTTCGGCTCCACGGATGCTGTTGTTCCCGCACTGGCGATCAAGGTTCTTCCGATCGGACTCACGGGACTTGCCCTGGCAGGCATCCTCTCTGTCATCATGTCGACGGCTGACAGCTACCTGCTGGTTTCCGTACAGACCTGTGTCCATGATATTGGAAAAACCCTCAACCCGAAGATGAAGGACAAGACGGAAATCATGCTTTCCCGCATCTTCTCCATTATCCTTCCCATCGGCGCCCTGATTATCGCCCTGTATATCAAGAACGCCTATCAGATCCTGATGTTTGCCTGGAGCTTCTACGCGGCGGCCTGCGGCCTGCCCGCGCTGGCGGCACTGTATTGGAAGAAAGCCACCACAAAGGGCATTATTGCAGGTATGCTTGCCGGGTTCGTTGTCTGCGTCGGATGGAAGCTGGCAGGGGTACCCTTCGGGCTTGGCGCGACGGTGCCGGGCGCGATCGCCTGTGCGGTGGCGCTGGTGGGCGTGAGCCTTCTCACCTGCGAAAAAGAGCCTGCGTATTATCCGGTTACGCATAAATAATCAGTTTGTTTTCTCCTTGCGTCTTGTCAAATGGAAACGGCGGATGCAGACGAAAAAAGACTGCGGCACTGTGGCGGTGTCGCAGTCTTTTTCATTCGTCGTGATCAGGCAGCCGGCTCCTCTGCGGAATCGGCAGCTTCCATCGCAGAATCAGCTTCATCCATCCCGGAGAGATTTTCTTCGCAGAAGAGGCCGATGACATTTTCGATCATTTCCTGATCGCAGTCGGCCGGAATACCTGCCGCAAGCCAGTATGCATACGGGCCTTCCGCATATTCCGTGAGAGCCGCTTCATCACTGCCGTATCTGAATTCGATGTGATAAGTCGTGTCAGGTGTGTCGGGAAGCAGGAAGAAATAGCGGAATTCGCCGGCGTCCTCATCCGCGGTTTCATAGAGATATCCGTCCAACATGCCGCCGATTGACAAATCTTTTACATATTCATACTCGTGAGAGAAAACCTCTTCACCGTTTTCATCCAGACCGGAAATGCTGCTGCCATCGAAGACAAACTGGCTGACTCCGTTTGTGAAGAAGCAGTCAAACTGCGCTTCATCCGGATTGTCGCCATACGCTTCCACGGCCTCTTCGCCGTAAATGGTCCCCGTGCAGGCAGCCTTCAGAACCTCCGCGCTGAGCTCGGCCATTTCATCTCCGACGAGATTTCTGCAGTCCTCGAGCCACAGATCGTCGTACTGCTCGTCACAGATAACGGTAAATAATTCATCATACGTGCCGCTGACCTGATCAAGCAGGGCTTCCGGAGAGAGTTCGCTCTCTTCGGCAACAGATTCGACACCAACTGCGGCAGAAGATACATTTGACTCGTCCATGCTGCCGGCATAAACGGCGCTGCAGCCGATGCTCATGACTGCGATGACTGTGGTAATCACTTTTTTCTTCATAGATAACCTCCTGAAGTCACTGAATATTAGTGGTAATAATGCTCTAATAAATATTAGCATAATCTAACCAAAAAGCCAAATACATTTTTACACGCAAAAAAATACAATCCTGATGAAAAAAATAAAAAAAGGGGGTTGCATTTATCAGAGCAGTTGGCTATAATATCAATTGCGTCACGCGAAGGACGCAAACAGAAAAAGCGCTTCTAGCTCAGCTGGTAGAGCACCTGACTCTTAATCAGGGTGTCCGGGGTTCGAGTCCCCGGAGGCGCACTATTTTTAGACAATGGCTCAGCGGAGA
>CACXFM010000158.1 GCA_902766955.1 uncultured Lachnospiraceae bacterium
AAGCCGCAGCGTTTCTGACAGGTTCAGTCAAGGGGGGCGTACGTAATCAATAACCATTAATCACACAGAAAAAGTGATTGACCCCAAATTTTTAGAAATTTTTTTGAAGAGGAAATCTTATATCAGAATGAACGGATGAAAGAATTGCCTGCGGGGAAAGACCTTGGTACAATTATAGAAATATAGTTTTTAAGGAAAGGTTAAAACGGCATCAGATATGAGTATTACTGTCAGGCGGGCGGAGCCGAAGGATATACCGAGAATTCTGGACCTGCTGGTTCAGGTCTGCGGTGTCCACGCAGACGGGCGCCCGGATATTTTCAGGGCAGGACAGACAAAATATAACGAGGCAGAACTCAGAATTCTCCTGCAGGACGAGAGCAGGCCTGTTTTTGTGGGCGTTGACGACAAGGGAGTCGTGCAGGGATACGGGTTCTGCATTGTAACGGAAACAAAGGGGAGCCATATCCTGCAGGATATGAAAGAACTGTATATCGATGATCTGTGCGTGGATCAGAATTGCAGAGGGACCGGATGCGGCTCCGTCATTTATGAGGCCGTCAAACAGTATGCGAAGGATATCGGCTGTTATCATCTGACGCTGAATGTATGGGCCTGTAATCCCGATGCGATGGCATTTTATAAAGCAAAAGGCATGAACATGCTGAAAATGGGTATGGAAACGATTCTGTAGACAAAAGGATCCACCGAAAGCAGCTGCTTGTGAGGCAAATATTATGAGATTAAATCAGGGAGATAAGATTTTTGTTGTCGGGCATAAAAATCCGGATACGGATTCGATCTGCGCCGCTGTATCCTATGCATATCTGAAAAACAGGCTGACGGAATCGGATAAGTATGAGGCATGCAGAGCGGGCCAGATCAATGAGGAGACGGAATTCGTACTTCGCTTCTGGAACTGTGATCCGCCTTCCTATCTGCCCAATGTCGGTACCCAGGTTCACGATATGGATATCGACGATGCGGAAGGGGCGCCGGATGATATTTCGATCCGGATTGCATGGGAATATATGAAGGAAAGCGAGACCGTCACACTGCCAGTGATGTCGGAGGACGGAACTCTCTCCGGAATTATTACGATCGAGGATATCGCAAATTATTTTATTGATGCCTATACGAAGACGATTATGTCGGAGGCGAAGACAAAATATTATGATATCGCCGAGACGATCAACGGAACTGTCCTCTCGGGAAATGAGCACGGCTATTTTGCAAGGGGAAAGGTCGTGGTAGGCGCTGCATCCCCGGACCGCTTCTCCGACTATATTGAGAAGGATGATCTGGTGATCACAAGTGACCGCATCGATTCCCAGAAGGCTGCGATCGAATGCGGCGCCAGCTGTCTGGTTGTCACGCTGGGAATGGAAGTGGATCCGGAAATCAGAGCTCTCGCGGAGAAGGCGAGCTGTGTGATTATCTGTACAACATTTGATACGTTCACCGTGGCCAGGTTGATCAACCAGAGTATTCCCATCCATTACCTGATGAAAAAGAAGGATATTGTTTCCTTTAAAACAGATGATTTTGTTGATGATATCAGGGAGATTATGGGTAAATACAGGTTCCGTGATTTTCCCGTTCTCGACCACAACGGCAGATATCTCGGTATGATCTCCAGAAGAAGCCTGATCAACGTGCGCAAAAAGAAACTGATTCTGGTCGATCATACGGAAGAATCACAGGCGGTTGATAATCTTGACCAGGCGGAGATTCTGGAAATCATCGATCACCACAGAATCGGAACGGTGGAGACACTGCAGCCGGTTTATTTCCGCGGTGAGCCTGTCGGCTGTACATGTACCATTCTCTTTTCCATGTTCAGGGAACAGGGGATTGAGATTCCGCCGAATATCGCCGGCCTGATGTGTTCCGCGATTATTTCCGATACGCTTCTGTTCCGCTCGCCGACCTGTACGCCGAGGGACGAAAGAACAGCCAGGGAACTGGCCGGAATCGCCGGAATCGATATTGAGAAGTATGCCAGGGATATGTTCCGCGCGGGAAGCAACCTCAGAGGGAAATCGCCGGAGGAGATTCTTCACCAGGATTACAAGAAATTTATTTTCGGAGAGAATGTGTTCGGCGTCGGCCAGATCAGTTCCATGGACCAGGAGGAACTCGACGAGATTGCGAAGACGCTGGAACCCCAGCTGGAAGTCGAATGCGGCCGCGGCGGAACCCAGATGATTTTCTTTATGCTGACGAATATCCTGACAGAGGATACCACGCTTTTGTGCTACGGGAAAAACTGCGGCAGTCTGGTTCAGGACGCTTACGGAGAGGAAGTCCGGGACGGCAGATGTGTGCTGAAGGGTGTCGTCTCGAGGAAGAAACAGCTGATCCCGGCATTCATGAACAGCCTCCAGAATGCCTGAAAACAGGCTGAGAACATACGTTCGCCGGATAAGTAAAAGGACTTATAATTCGGGAGATGGCCGAAAAGTGTACAGAAAGTAAAAATATATTGATACAATGTGACAGAGTATTCTGTCCGTGATTCTGCACGAATTAGCGCTATTTAGACCCGTAAATGTTTACAAATTATTAAATCTACGTTAAGATGGTGCAGTAAAATATAAAACTGCCGTTATGGCTTGTGAAAGGATGTGGGGAGTACATCTTTCATCCGGGTCTGTCGGCGGTAAATAAGGGGAAAGAGGCACATTTCATGGAACAGTATGTCGTAAAAGGCGGAATTCCGCTTGTGGGAGAAGTGGAGATCGCCGGGGCGAAGAATGCAGCACTGCCGATTCTGTCCGCAGCCATCATGTGTGACGAACCGGTTACGCTGGAGAATCTTCCTGATGTAAATGATATCAATGTTCTGATTGAATCGATAGAAAAGATCGGCGCAAAGGTTGACAGACTGGACCGCCATACTGTCAGGATCAACGGTTCTACGATCCGCAACTGCAGCGTTGATTATGAGAGTATCAAGAAAATCCGTGCATCTTACTATCTGCTCGGCGCGCTTCTGGGGAAGTACAAAGAGGCAGAGGTGCCGCTTCCGGGCGGCTGCAATATCGGCAGCAGGCCGATTGACCAGCATCTGAAGGGCTTTAAGGCCATCGGTGCTGATGTGCAGATTTCCCACGGCACGATTATCGCCAAGTGCCGCAGGATGGCCGGCGCCCATATTTTCCTTGACGTTGTGTCCGTGGGGGCAACCATTAATATTATGATGGCTGCGTCCCGTGCCGAGGGGCGTACGATTATAGAGAATGCCGCAAGAGAACCGCATGTGGTGGACGCGGCGAACTTCCTGAACAGCATGGGCGCCAATATCAAGGGCGCCGGTACCGATGTGATCAGGATCGTCGGCGTGCCTGAGTTCCATGGCTGTACATACAGCATCGTTCCGGATATGATCGAGGCGGGAACATATATGTTTGCGGCAGCGGCCACTAAAGGTGATGTCGTTGTGAAGAACATTATCCCCAAGCATCTGGAGGCGATTTCCGCGAAACTCAGCGAGATCGGCTGCGAGATCGAAGAAGGCGATGATTCGATCCGCGTGGTGGCTTCCAAGCGTCTGCGGAGAACGCATGTCAAGACTCTCCCGTATCCGGGCTATCCGACCGATATGCAGCCCCAGATCGGTGCGCTCCTTTCGATTGCGGAAGGAACCTCGATCGTGACGGAGAGTATTTTCGAGAGCCGCTTTAAGTATGTGGACGAGCTCTCCCGTATGGGAGCCAATATCAAAGTCGAAGGCAATACCGCGATTATCGACGGTGTGAGACAGCTGACCGGCGCCAGAGTTTCTTCCCCGGATCTGCGGGCGGGCGCCGCACTTGTGATTGCCGGACTGGCGGCCGAGGGCTTCACGATCGTCGATGATATCGTCTATATCAAGCGCGGATATGAAGACTTCGACGGAAAACTGCGCGGACTCGGCGCGGAGATTACGGTTGTGAATTCGGAGAGAGATATCCGCAAGTTTGAACTGAGCGTTGGCTGACGGATGACGGACGACATGATGAAAGCCTGCACCCTCTGCGGCAGAAAGTGCAGGACAGACAGAACAAAACGGGCAGGCCGGTGCGGCGGGAGAAATGAGATTCTCGCGGCCCGGGCTGCTCTTCATATGTGGGAAGAGCCGTGTATCTCGGGAAAAGAAGGCAGCGGAACCGTTTTTTTTGCCGGTTGTCCGCTGCAGTGTGTTTTCTGCCAGAACAGGGATATTTCCGGAGTGAGGCCGGATCCCGCCGGCAGCGGCATCAAGGCCCTGACGCCCGCCGGGCTCGCGGAGACTTTTCTGGGACTGCAGAGAAAGAAGGCAAATAATATCAATCTCGTGACGCCGACACACTTTGTGCCGCTGATCAGAGAGGCCCTGGAGATCGCCAGAAATGAGGGACTGACTCTGCCGGTCGTCTATAATACCGGCAGTTATGAGAGCCCGGAGGCGATCCGCATGATGGAGGGCTACGCGGATGTATTTCTGCCTGATCTGAAGTTTATGGACCCGGCGCTGTCCGGGCGATATGCTTCCGCCCCGGATTATTTTGAAGTGGCGCGAAAGGCGATTGACGAGATGGTCTCGCTGACGGGGGGAGAGACCGTGTTTAATCCGGAGGGCATCATGACCCGCGGCGTGATCGTCAGGCATATGATTCTGCCGGGACATACGGCGGATTCCAGAAGAATCCTGAAATATCTGTATGAGAGATACGGCGATCACATCTGGATCAGTATCATGAATCAATACACCCCGATGCCGGGGATTGAAGCGGACTATCCGGAGCTCGGCCGGAGAGTGACGCGGCGGGAATATGCGAGGGTGATCGATTATGCGTTGGAGTGCGGGATCACGAATGCATTTATCCAGGAGGGCGGGACAGCTGACGAAAGCTTTATTCCCGGTTTTGACGGAACGGGCCTGGTTACGCTGAAGTAAGTGTACAATTGACAGATAAGGAAACAGTGAGATGAGTGACTATATGATCCGCGGAACGGCAGCCAATGAATTTATCAGGGCTTTCGCCGTCTGTTCAAAAGGAGTGGCCGAAGAGGCCAGAAAAAGACACAATCTGAGTCCGGTTGCGGCCGCCGCGCTGGGAAGAACCATGTCCGCCGCGCTGATGATGGGGGCGGACATGAAGAATGACAGCGATGTGCTGACCATCCAGTTCGTCTGCGACGGCCCGATCGGCGGCATCACCGTGACGGCGGATTCGGGCGGACACGTGAAAGGATTTGCAGAAAACCCCGGCGTCATGCTGCCTCCGAATGCGTACGGCAAGCTGGATGTCGGCGGCGCCGTGGGAAACGGGATTCTGCATGTCATGCGGGACATCGGCCTCAAGGAGCCTTATGCGGGAGAGGTCAATATACAGAGCGGCGAGATTGCCCAGGATCTGACTTATTATTTTGCGGTCAGTGAGCAGATTCCTTCCGTCGTGGCGCTGGGCGTCCTCATGGACAGGGAGACCGCAAAGGTCCGGGAAGCAGGCGGATATATTATCCAGCTGATGCCGGGCTGTCCGGATGATATCGCCGCGGAACTGGAGAAGGCCTGCGTATCTGCACCGCCGGTGACGACGATGCTGGCCGAAGGCGGCACGCCGGAGAGTATTCTCACGGATCTGCTCGGCGGGATGGGATTCCGGGTGAGAGAACAGATGCCGGTCGCATTCAAGTGCGACTGCTCCAGGGAGCGCGTGACGAAGGCGCTTGTGGCGATGGGCCCGGGCCAGCTGAAGGAGCTGATCGCGGAAGGGAAACCCGTGACGCTGAACTGCCATTTCTGCAATACGGATTATACTTTTGATACGGATATGCTGAAGGCCATACTGGAGCGCGCGTCAAAGAAGAAATAATGACATATCCGGCTTTTTGTATCTTTACGGAATGAAGAGCCTGTGGTAGAGTTCTTACGTTGACAATTTTATATGTGTGTAACTCTTATTAAGAACGGTGGAGATGGAGAGGATCTGTGAAGCCGTGACAACCTCCCGTACGCGGGAAGGTGCCAGCCTCAAGCGAGCGATCGAACAATAAGTGATGATACGGATGCCGGTTCGCCTCGCGCGGACCGGTTTTTGTTTCATAGGAAAATCCTTCGGATTTTCTATGAAACAAAAAGCACTCCGTGCAGGATGCGACTGGTGCGCAGAGGAAGTTGCCTGCTAAAGCAGGCGCGCACCAGCGCGCAAAGAGTCGCAAAGCGACTCTTTGTTCTTTCGTAGGAAAATCCTTCGGATTTTCTATGAAACAAAAAGCACTCATATGATCTTCAGGAGGAAAAGAAGAAAATGGGAGAGAAGAGACTTTTTACGTCTGAATCAGTGACAGAGGGACATCCGGATAAGGTCTGCGATGCGATTTCCGATGCCATTCTGGATGCCTGCATGGAACAGGATCCGATGAGCCGCGTGGCCTGCGAGACCGCTGTCTGCACTGGTTTTGCGCTGGTGACGGGCGAGATCACGACCAAAGCAGTCCTTGATTATCAGAGTATCGTCCGCAATACGATCAACGAGATCGGTTATAATGATGCCGCAATCGGATTCGACGGCAATACCTGCGCGGTGTTCGTGGCGATGGATCAGCAGTCGGCGGATATTGCCATGGGCGTGGACCAGGCTCTGGAAACAAAGAATAATCAGGAAATCAATATGAGCGACGATGAGCTCGCGGCAATCGGCGCCGGCGACCAGGGCATGATGTTCGGTTATGCGACAAATGAGACGGAAGAATATATGCCGTATCCGATCAGCCTGGCTCATAAGCTCTGCAAGAGACTGACCGATATCCGCAAGGACGGCACGCTTCCCTATCTGCGTCCGGACGGCAAGTCCCAGGTTTCCGTGGAATATGACGAGAACGGCAGGCCGGCCAGACTTGAAGCTGTCGTGATTTCGACACAGCACGATCCGGATGTCACACAGGAGCAGATCCACGAAGATATCCGCAAATATGTGTTCGATCCGGTCCTGCCTGCCGAGCTTGTGGATGAAAATACGAAGTTCTTTGTCAACCCGACAGGCCGCTTTGTGATCGGAGGACCTCACGGAGACGCGGGCCTCACGGGCCGCAAGATTATTGTCGATACTTACGGCGGATATGCCCGTCACGGCGGCGGCGCTTTCTCCGGCAAGGACTGCACCAAGGTTGACCGCTCCGCGGCATATGCGGCCCGCTATGTGGCAAAGAATCTTGTTGCGGCCGGACTTGCGGATCAGGCAGAGATCCAGCTGTCATACGCGATCGGCGTGGCACAGCCGACATCGGTGATGATCGATACATTCGGAACCGGAAAGCTTTCTGACGAGAAGCTGACGGAGATTATCCGTAAACACTTTGATCTCCGCCCCGCGGGCATCATCAGAATGCTCAACCTCAGAAGACCGATTTACAAGGCGACGGCCGCCTACGGTCATTTCGGCAGGACGGATGTGGATCTTCCGTGGGAGAAGCTGGACAAGGTGGAAGAATTAAAGAAGTATCTGGCATAAATGCCGGAGCATATACCGGGAGCGGCACGCTCCCGGTTCGTTTATATCCGGTGAAAAGGAGAGAGGCAGATGAAGCTGCGTAAACGGATTGCCATCTGTTTTGCAATCGTGATCATCGTCCCGGTCACGCTGGCGGCGGCGACCCTGGCCGGGACCTTATATTTTCAGGCGGATGCCATCCGCCAGCACTACGGCATCGATGTGGCTCACCTGGAGGCCTTTGATAAATCGATGGTGTTCAGCCTGATCTTCAGCATTCTTGTCATTCTGATCATCACCGGCGTCGTCATGACGCTCTGGCTGACCAGGGGCGTGAGCGCCCCGATTCAGTCGATGATGAAGGCGACACAGCAGATCCGCGACGGAAATCTGGATTTTGAACTGAAGCCGGAAGGAAATGTGGAGGAAATCAACCTGCTCTTTGAATCCTTTGAAGAGATGAGGCGGAAGCTGAAGGAGACCAATGAGGCGAATCTGGAATTTGACAGACAGAGCAGGGAGCTGATCAGTAATATTTCCCATGATCTGCGGACTCCTATCACGGCCGTGAAGGGCTACTGCGAGGGCATCATGGACGGCGTCGCGGATACGCCGGAGAAGCAGGAGCGGTATGTGCGGACGATCTATAATAAAGCAAATGAAATGGATCATCTGATCAACGAGCTGTCTTTCTACTCCCGCATTTCGACCAACCGGATACCCTATGTGTTTGACCGGCTGGATGTCAACGCGTTCTTTGATGATGCGGCGGAAGGCATCGCGGAGGATCTGCAGACGAGGGGAATCCGCTTCGGCTATACCAATTCCGTCCGCGAGGGGACTTATATGATTGCCGACGCGGAACAGATTGCGAGAGTCCTCAACAATCTGGTGGGAAATGCGATAAAATATAATGATAAGGAAGAGAAAATCATTAAGCTGAACGTCAGCACCATGGGCGATGAGATCCGTGTGTCCGTGGAGGACAACGGCAGGGGAATCCCGGCCGACGATCTCGCAAATGTGTTTGAGCGTTTCTACCGGACGGACGCCTCCCGCCATTCCTCGACGGGCGGCAGCGGAATCGGCCTGGCGATTGTCAGGAAAATCATTGAGGACCACAGCGGACGTGTCTGGGCGATGAGCAGGGAAGGCGAGGGAACTACCATGTGTTTCGCGCTCCGGATATATGAAAAGAAGGAAGAGGCGTGATATGAGCAGGATATTGATTATTGAAGACGAAGAGTCGATCGCAGCCCTGGAGAAGGACTACCTGGAGCTGAGTGATTTCGAGGTGGATATCGAAACCGACGGAAGAAAGGGCCTGAAGAAAGCCCTGACCGAGGAGTATGACCTGTATATCCTGGATCTGATGCTCCCGGGAACGGACGGGTTTGAGATCTGCAGGGAGATCCGCGAGATAAAGGAAGTGCCGATTCTGATGGTGACGGCGAGAAGTGATGATATCGACAAGATCCGGGGCCTGGGCCTCGGTGCGGACGACTATATCACAAAGCCGTTTTCTCCCAGCGAACTGGTGGCGCGCGTGAAGGCGCATCTCACCAGATATGACAGGCTTGTCGGCAGCGGCACCAGAAAAAACACCGTGATCGAGATCCGCGGACTCAAGATCGACAAGACGGCGAGAAGAGTGTGGGTCAACGGACGGGAGACGCAGTTTACCACAAAGGAGTTCGACCTCCTGACATTTCTGGCCGAGCACCCGGATCATGTCTATAAAAAAGAAGAGCTTTTCCGCGAGATCTGGAATATGGAGTCCATCGGGGACATCGCCACGGTGACGGTGCATATCAAAAAGATCCGGGAAAAAATAGAATACGACACGTCGAAGCCCCAGTATATTGAGACGATCTGGGGCGTCGGATACCGGTTTAAAGCGTGAAGCAGCGGCATGAAACCTACGGAATTTGAACAGAAATATATGTCTTCTTTCAGCGGGCAGCAGAAGGCCGCCGTCTTAGCGGACGAGGGCCCGGTGCTGCTTCTTGCCGTTCCCGGAGGAGGGAAGACGACCGTACTGGTGACAAGGCTGGCCTACATGATCCTGTGCCGCGGGATCCGGCCCGACCGGATTCTCACGCTGACCTATACGGTGGCTGCCACGCGGGATATGGAAGCGCGCTTCCGGAAGCTGATCCCGGATGTGCCGCCGTCTGCCGGAACCGCTCCTTATCTGCAGGGGCTTTCTCCCGAGTTCCGCACGATCAACGGCATTTCCGCGAAAATCATTCAATATTACGCCAGGCTGCGGGGACAGCAGCCATTCACACTTCTGACGGATGAGAAGGAGAAACTGCGCCGCTTATCCGGTATCTACAGAGAGATCGAAGGCACGTTTGCGCCGGAATCAGAACTGCGTGCGCTGGCGACGCGCATTACCTATATCAAAAACGGAATGCTTTCACAGGAAGAGATCGATGAGCTGGACAGCACGGAGGATTTCCGCCTGGCTGATCTCTACCGCACATACACAAAGGAACTCCGCGCGGAAGGGCTGATGGATTATGACGACCAGATGCGCTACGCGCTGAATATTCTGAAGGCCAGTCCGGAAACACTCGCGTATTTTCAGGAGCAGTACCCGTATATCTGCGTGGATGAAGCGCAGGACACATCGCGCATCCAGCACACCATCATCCGCCTTCTGGCCTCAAAGACCGGACAGCTTTTCATGGTCGGCGATGAGGACCAGAGTATCTACGGATTCCGGGCGGCATACCCGCAGGCGCTGCTTGATTTTGAGCGCGATCACCCGGGGGCCCGCGTCCTTCTGATGGAGGACAATTACCGGTCGGATTCGGCCATCGTAGAGGCGGCACAGCATTTTATTGCCGGGAACCGGCTGCGGCACCCAAAAGAGATGAGGGCGAAAGCGCCGGCACAGACCGGGGCCGGCAGAGGCCCGGCCGTCCGGGAAGTGCCTCTGCCGGGCCGCAGCACGCAGTACCGCTATCTGCTGAAAACAGCAGAGAACCCCGCCCTTCAGACGGCGGTGCTCTACCGGGATAATGAGAGTGTGCTGCCGCTGGTCGATCTGCTTGAGCGGTCGCGGATACCGTACCGGATCCGGAATGCGGACCCAGGCTTTTTTACCAGCCGGGTTGTCACGGATATCCGGAACATCCTGCTGTTTGCGGAACATCCTGAGGACACGGAACTGTTTCTGCAGATTTATTACAAGCTCTCCGGGTATCTGACTAAGAAGATGGCGCTCGCGGCGGCCGGGGAGAGCGCAAAAAACGGCACGGAGCCTCTCTCCGCCGTGGGCCGGATCAGAGGGCTTCCGGCGTATGTTTATTCGGGCTGCCGGGAGTTGCGGACGCATTTTCAGAGAATCAGGAAAGAATCCGCCTCGGATGCGCTGGTGCGGGTCCGGCGGCAGATGGGCTATGATGAATATCTGAAGCGCAGCGGGATATCCAACCGCTCGCTCTGGATCCTGGAAATGCTTGCCAGGCAGGAATCCTCCGCCTCGTCGTTTCTGAACCGCCTGGATGAGCTGCGGGATGTGATCCGCGACAAGCCTGATGACCCTGCCTGCCCATTTATTCTGTCCACCGTCCATTCCAGCAAGGGGCTGGAGTATGAGCAGGTTTACCTGCTGGATGCGGTAAAGGGGATCTTTCCCGAAGAAGTGCCGGACGAACGTGTCCTCAGAAAATGGCGCGGCCGCAGGGGCGCACTGGACGCTGACCAGAAGAAACAGATGACCGCCTATGAAGAAGAGCGGCGGCTCTTCTACGTGGCGGTGACCAGGGCGCGGCGCAGGCTGACACTTTTCCGCATGCCGAATGAATCTCCTTTTACGGGGGAGTTTCTGAAGGGAATACCCGGACAGAAGGACGGCAAAGCGGAAGCACCCGGTGCAGCCCGCGGCGGAAGGGGCCGGTCCGCAAGTCCTGCCCGGAAGGACAGGTCATATGAGGAATTTCAGGCAGCTCTGGCAGAAGGACTCATCGTCACGCACCGGAAGTTCGGCGAAGGGTTCGTGAAGGAACTCGGCGGGGAATTCATTACGATTGTCTTCGATGACTGCGGGGAGAAGAAGTTTCTGCTGCGGACGCTTTATGACAGGGATCTGCTGCGGGAATGATCTGTCATGCGGACCCCGGCGTGTAAAGAATCACGGTTGCCACGGTGCATTTTATGTGTAAAATATTATTTGTAGGAAAGATGGTGTCGGAAGGCTTTTAAGCCGTGAAGGAGAAAGAACTATGCTGCGGGATCCCGAAGGAACAAAGAACAGAATCGTCGAATGGATCAGATCGTATTTTGAGGAGAACGGAAAAGGCTGCAAGGCCGTGATCGGGATATCCGGCGGAAAGGATTCCAGTGTGGCGGCCGCTCTGTGCGCGGAGGCGCTGGGACGGGACCGGGTGATCGGCGTCCTGATGCCGAACGGCATACAGAGTGATATTTCGGACTCGAAGCAGCTGGTGGAGCATCTGGGGATTCCGAATGTGGAATTAAATATCGGGGATGCTTTTGAAGCCATGAAGGGCATGCTGACCGGCAGCGGCAGCCTCCTTGAGCTGTGCGGGCTCGACGGCCTCTCGAGAGATACGGAGATCAACCTTCCTCCGCGCCTCCGCATGGCAACGCTGTACGCGGTCGGCCAGATGGTGCCGGGCGGCGCCAGGGTGGTCAATACCTGCAATGCCTCGGAGGATTATGTGGGATATTCGACGAAATACGGCGATGCGGCCGGAGACTTCAGTCCGCTTTCGCATCTGCTGGTCCACGAGGTGAGACAGATCGGTGATGTACTCGGGCTGCCGCAGGAACTGGTTCACAAGGTTCCGTCGGACGGCCTGAGCGGTATGGGGGACGAGGAGAAGCTCGGCTTCACCTACGCCGTTCTGGATGAATATATTCTGAGCGGGACCTGCGAAGATCCCGCGGTGAAGGAGAAAATCGACAGACTGCACCGGATCAATCTGCATAAGCTCCGCCTGATGCCCGCATTTGAAGCGGATGGCGAGCGGCAGTAAGACGTCTGCAGGATCGGAGTAATCAGAGAGCCATAAAACAGCGGGGCTGTTTTGTGGCTTTTTACGGAGCGGTGGAAAATGAGAACGAAACGGCTGGAGGAAATGCTTGCGGAACTGGCAGATTCAGACCTGTACCCCTTTCATATGCCGGGGCACAAACGTGTGGGGGGAGAACCGTTTGCCAGAGATATTACGGAAATAGACGGGTTTGACAATCTTCATGATCCGGCGGGGATTCTGAAAACGGAGATGGACAGCGCCGCGGAGCTGTACGGCGTCAAAAGCACTCATTTTCTCGTGAACGGCAGTACGTGCGGCATACTCGCGGCCATATCCGCGGCCGTCCCTGCCGGAGGGACGCTTATGGCCGGCCGGCTTTCTCATCTCTCCGTCTATCATGCGGCATATCTGCGCCGGCTGAATATTGTCTATACGGATGCCGGCGGGAAGATCCCCGCCTCCCTGCCGGAGGGATCCGTACAGGCCGTCCTCATCACGTCTCCTTCTTACGAGGGCTGTGTGAGAGATATCCGGGCGTGGGCGGAGGCGGCTCACCGCTCCGGCGCCGTGCTGATCGTGGACGAGGCGCACGGCGCCCATTTCGGGAGACATCCTTCCTTCCCGGCATCCGCCGCGCAGCAGGGGGCGGATCTGGTGATCCAGAGTCTCCACAAAACGCTGCCGGCCATGACGCAGTGCGCGGTACTGCACAATGTGACAGGCAGAATCAGCGATGAGCAGCTTGAGAAATTCCTCCGTATTTATGAAACTTCCAGTCCGTCTTATGTACTGATGGCCTCCGCTGCGGCGGCTGTCCACAAGATGTCGGACGGAGGGGCGCATTATTTCGACGCCTATCTGCGGAGGCTGCGGAATCTCCGGCGGGAGCTGGCTTCACTCCGCTGTCTCAGGCTTGCCGGCGGAGAGGAAGGGATCCTCTCCCGTGACGATGAAATTCCCCCTTTCCGGGCCGGCACCGTCACGGATCCCGGCAAACTCCTGATCCTGACGGCACCGTATATGAGCGGAGACAGGCTGTACGAGATTCTGATCAGGCGCTACCGCCTGCAGCCCGAGATGAAGACGCCGGATGCGGTGCTGCTGATGACTTCCGTCTGCGACACGGATGAGGGATTTGCCCGGCTTCTCAATGCGCTGCGGGAGACGGATGCCTCTCTCGGACCGGCCGGCCCGCCATGTATGCAGCGGCCTGACAGAAGACGGGAGAGCAGCCTGCCACCTGTCCGGATGCCGCTTTCTCAGGCGTACGATGCGCCGACGGAAGCGGTTCCGCTGTCCCTGGCGGAGGGCAGGATCAGCGGAGGATTTGTGATTGTCTACCCGCCCGATTCCCCGCTTGTCATTCCGGGCGAGCTTTATACG
>CACXFM010000159.1 GCA_902766955.1 uncultured Lachnospiraceae bacterium
ACTGGTACAAGATCGTTCTTCCGAGCGGATCTGACGAAGCATGGATCGCAGGATCCCTGATCGGTTATTAATAACGGTCATTGGTTTTAAAACTTCTATATATTATCTGCAGGAGCCCGAGCGTGACGCTCGGGCTCTTGTGCTGCTGTGCTGATCTGAATCCTTTTTTCTATCGTTCTGTTGCGCTCCACACTGAAAAGCCGCAGCAAATAAATTTCCGCGAAGCTAAGAGAAGGATCTTGAGTTTCAAAACTCTCGATCCTTCTCGTAACCGTCTTCTTATTTTTTGGTTCAAACAGTCTCTTTATTTTCAGTCATCAATCTCAATATCATAATCGACGATGCGGCCAGTGTTGGCGTCGATATCGTATGAGTATTCCGTCATGCCGACATAAAATTTCACATCAAACTGCTCCATGCCGTCATCATAATCCTTGTGTACCTGGACGTAGGAAGCATTTGCTTTCGAAACGCCTGCATGATTCAGGGCTGTCTCAAGAGCCTGCTCCTTTGTAACAGCGCCGCCTGCTGCCTGTCCGGCTGTCGGTGCGTAGAATTCGCAGTCCTGATCCTTGGAACGGATGACTCCGCTCGCGGCATCGATGTCGTAGTCGTATTCCATGTTTCCGGCATAGAACTCAACTTCGAATTCTTTGACGCCGTCGTCAAAATCAACCTGGGATCTGACGAAAGTGACCTGATCTTCTGTGAGGCCTGCGTCTTTCAGCGCGATCTGCTTGGCCTGTGCTTCCGTAATCTGGCCCTGGGCCATGCACGGTACTGTCAGTGTGGATGCTGCGATTGTCATAGCTGCGATAATTCCTGCAAGATTCATTTTCTTCATTGTACTTTTCTCCTCTTCTTTTATCTGTAGTTTTCTGTGGTCATCCTTTGTGTTGACCATTGTTTTCCGCTGTTGTGATGTCATCTTAACAAACCGACATTTGCAACTTCTTTGCAGATTTACAGATTCTAAAAATAATTTTTAGACAAGAGGATAGCAGCGGCTCTCACCTGATAGAATGAGCAGTGAGAACCGTCCCGGATACTCATTAAGTGAGAAATCTAATTTTTTCATTGATTTCTTCCATTGTTTCCGGCTTCGCCTTCGTTATTTCCGCCCATTGCACGGTGGCTTCATATTCGGGATCATTTTTGTCTGAAAGAATTCTCATATATTCCTCAAATCCGCCCTCGCCTCCAACATCTTCCGGAGGACGTTCACCCTGCATTTCCAGCAGTCTGATTTTGCCGCTCCCGTCTTTTATGCGGTCTTCTACAGTGATCACATGTTCCCAGTCGTCTCCGAAGTCATAGGTATATACACAGGAGTCACACTTCTCGAATACATCCCTAAGCATCAGACTGCGGTCTTTATATATTTCATATTTTTCGGGGTCATGATACTGCTCTGCTTCAGGATCCCTGTGGTCCAGAATAACCATCCGGCAGTTTTTGCTATAATACATCCTGTTCTGGTGGGGCGTCACTTCCCCGTCATAGAATGTAAACATATGCAGATGATAACCCAGCCAGCCGAAGGAACGCTGGATCGCTTCATGAAGCTGCCAGAACCGGGCCCGGGCAGGTGCTTCGATAATCCTGTAAATATCATAATTCTCAAGATCGATGGTGATTTTCAGGCGATAGCTGGGAACGTCCCGGACTTTATCCCATTCCGTTTCGGACACGTTTATCATGCGGCAAAGCAATTCGAACAGTTGTTCTTCAGGAACTAACAATTCTTTGCCTTCAGCAAACACATCATTCGCAAGCTCAACGGATGCCGTCGTCTGCAATACCTTATCTTCTCTGAAAAACAGCGACTGCCAGGCCGCTCCCTCTGCCATTTTATTCATTCGGGCGATCTGGCTTCTTGTTCCGCTGGTCGTGATCAGACAGGACCCTGCTTTTTGCAAATATTGTTCCGTTACATCATCATGAATACCAAGGGCCGTGAACAGTTCACGTATTCCGGTCTCCAGGATCTCTCCCGGATTCTTATAAGCCGATGGTTTCGGCCGGTAAGCGATGACTGTCAGGCGTGTGCTGTTATTTACAAAAATAAGAGCCTTCCGCCGGTCCAACGTAATCACATTTGCATGCCAGCAGAAGAAGTCTTCCGCAGCAGATGTTTCTCCTGCTTTTTTGGCTTCTGCCGCGCTTATCTTCATGCGATCCAGAAGTTTCTTCGTACATTGTATTCTCATACTTTGCCCTCAACTTTCCTTCAGAACAGTCAGTGCATTCTCAAGAGAACCGTCCCGGATACTCCTCACCGTCCCGGAAACTCAGAATGAGCAGCGAGAACCGTCCCGAAAACTCCTTCAAATGTCCGGATCGCCTGTTTGCTGACTTCGCTTTCCCGGTCCAGCATGTCAAATGCATGCATGTCAGACGGATACACGTCTGCTTCCGCCCAGACACCGGCTTCTTTCAGTTTGCGGACGTATTCCAGTGTTTCCGCATAGAACGGTTCGCCATTGCCGACGAAGGTATAGGCCGGCGGAAGGCCGCGGAAATCCTGCTGGTGGATGGGTGAGGCGTAGGGGGAGACTTTCTTTTTTGCATTTCCCCGCAAGTAGAACCGCCAGCCGAGATGGTTCCGCTTCGTATTCCAGACGCGGCCATGGTTATTTCGGGAGGATTCCGTATCCAGATTGCTCAGCATCGGATAAAGCGGAAACTGATACGTGATTTTCACGGTTCCCCGGTCGCGGGCCAGCATACAGAGCGCTGCCGTGAGTCCGCCTCCGGCACTTTCCCCGCCGACCATGATCCGGTCCTCATCTATGCCGAGGTTCCGGGCATGTTTCTTCATATATATCAGCGTCCGATAACAGTCCTGCAGGGCGGCCGGATAAGGGGCCTGAAATGCAAGCCGGTAGCCGGGCGAAATGACCGTGATCCCGAAGCGGTTCACAAGATCCGCGGCGCGGCCCATGTACACCATCTCTTTCATCCCGAGGAAATAGCCGCCTCCATGGATCCAGAGAAGAGCAGGCGTCTTTTCCTTCCGGTCTTTCGGCCTAAGCACCAGGACCGGTATCTTGCCGACCCGGAGTTTCTGTACCTGCAGATCTTTGTCCGGCTTCATCCGGCCGGCGAGTGACATCAATTTTTCTATTTGACTCATAGACTCATAGCCTTATTCCCTTGTCCGGAAAGGGCAGCGCGCGGTGTACGGTGCCTGCTGCTCTCCGTGTCTTCCGAGTGTTAACTTATGGACATTATATCACCCTCACGTTGCTTCGAAATATAATACGATAGAAAAACGCCCCGGTTTCCCGGAGCGTTTGTGGCAGCTCTCACCTGATAGAATGAGCAGTGAGAACCGTCCCGGATACTCAGACCGTCAATTGTTCACAACAACCTTATAGACCCCCCAGACACCGTCCTTCAGTACGTATACCCAGTAGTCGGAAGTGTAAAAATCGGTGCCGGCCTTTTCCATGAGTACAGAACCGTCAATCGTGTTATATAAAGAGCTTTCCTCCTCACCGTCGGCTTTGGCCTGAATAATCAGACTGCTTTCCATGTTGGAATTGACAAGGTGCTCCTCTCCCAGATCCTGATAGGCCCCTTTCTCCAACACAAAAAACTGGTCCGGTTCTCCATCGGATCCTCTTTTGTAAAAAGGCAGATCGCCGCCATTGCTGTACTTGCCGAGCTCCGCAAGTGTTCCGTCCGGATAAAGGAGCAGATTCTTATCGTCCGGATTACCGAGAAGAGTAAAACCGTAAGCCTTTTCATTGACATATGGGATGTTGTCTTCACCGTCTACATATATATTCCCCTCAAAATCCATGACCGTATATGCCTTATCATCCTCTGTTTTCACAGCAGACAGATACCCGTTTATTACATCGGGAGGGGCTTTGAACTGAAACTCACTGATGGGGGCACCGTTCCGGTCCACGACTATATATCCGTCATCCTGCTTCATGGCAAAGAATTCTCCTTCGCCGTAGATTTCAGACGGCCGGGAATTCAGCTCCGTGACCACCGTCCCGTCCGGAGCGACGATGGAATATTTGTCATCGTCACCTTGCTCATAGGTATAGCGGCCCTGAAAACCGGAGGGATCCGCTTCGTCCAGGGTATCGATGTATTTGCCCTCTTTCAGATCATAATAATGCTTGTATCCGTCATAGTATTCCGAGTCTTCATCCGGCCATGCGACCCAGCCGTCGTACGTATAGATAAATGCGTGTTCCTTGTCCGTGGGCTCTGTTGCGACAGAAACCTCCACATAGCGGTCGGTATCGTTTACTGAATTGATAATCGCCGCTTCGCAGGGAAGCACCACTGTTCCGTCTGCCTTTACAAGTCCGCAGGAATTGGGCCAGGTTGCAGCATCATACACCTTGAACAGTTCATCAGTGAAAAACGAGGCATTGCCGTAGCTTCGGCCCAGATTATTATTGCCCATCTCGTCAAGCACATAGTAGTTGCCCTCGGCATCTTCTGCGATCAGACCGGAAGGATAGATCCTGATATCTTCGTAATCCAGTGTTTCTTCCGGTATCTCTCCGACTTTTTCCAGCGCAAGGGTCAGGTCGACGTCTGCAGAGACAAACGTGCAGAGTGCTGCAGATAAGGCCATGATCAGAAGTGCGGAAATCCATATCCATCTTGTCTTTTTCATTTTGCTTGTACCTCCTTTGACAATTTGATGATTTGGCTGTGAACAGGCGGGGCGGTTCTCCGTCCCGGATACTCAGTCAGCTTTCGATATACTCCTCACGCGATACCCGCTGCCCTCCGGCTCTTCCGCAAGATGCGCACACAACTCTTCTGTCTCGCCGGCCGACACCGAACACTTGTTATCGGCGCTTAAGCTTGTGTAGTGATAACGGATCAGGAGTTCGTCCTCATTTTCCACCGCATCAATAATCTCTGCTTCCGCAAAAGGATCCGCATCGAACCCGTAATAGGGGAGGAACCATTCCCCATTGCTTTCATAGACCCCGAAATGGGGGCTGAGTTCAAACTCACCTGCATTTTCAGGTGTCAGCGTATAATCTGTCACAAGCGCAAGACAGCGGTTATACGCGCTCAGACTGAGATCCTGTCCGGAAGTCTCTCCTTCAAGCTTATCGTATCCGAGGTTGAGCCAGTCCACAATCAGATGAATTCTGTCCTGGTCAATACTCCCGTCCATTTCATCAGGCATAAGTCCGAGGATATATTCGCATTCATCTTTCGTAATGTGATTGATCAGAAACTCCGCATATTCTTCATCTGATAATACATGACCGGCGTCTGCATAACACGCCCCTACGCTGATGCTGCCGGCCGCCAGTACAGCCGCTGTACACAAAAGTGCTTTTCTGTATTTCCTGTATAAATCCCGGCAATTGAACATTTTTACGATTCCTCCTTAGCAAGTATATTCATAATTATAGCATTTGGGTGAGCATTTGGGGACGACTGAGTATGGGGGACGGTTCTAGGTGCTCATTTGTAAAAAATCCTGTGTCGTGTCAGCAAAAACAGATGGTCTGTAGTATACTGGGTTACACAAACGATCTTTCCCACGCATGGCGCAGCGGCCATGCCATCAGCCCGGTTCTCATGAGCATTGGGAACGGGTACACTTATAATCATAAGGAGAAAAGTATGTTTGGCTCTATTAAAATCGGTGCCTGTGATTGGGCGCTCCCGGGAAACGGGCTCTACGCCACACAGATCGCGGCAGATCTGGGGCTGGAAGCAATATCCATCAAGCTCGGGTTGTACGCGAATGATTATCCGCTGACCCGCCCGGCCATGCAGAAAATCTATCTCAGTGAGCAGCAGCGATATGGAATTGAATATGCTGCCATCGCTCTTAATGACTTTGATAACATTCCCATGCATGCAAGGGAAAACACGAAAGAACATGCCATTGTCTGGGATATGCTGAAGAGGGCTGTCCCTACAGCGGCAGCCCTTGGCGTTCCGATCATCCAGGTGCCGTCTTTTGTGGCGAGTGAGATGAAAACGACTGAGGATATGGAATATTCCGCAAAGGCACTGCAATACCTCTGTGACGGTGCCGCAGAAAGAGGTATTTCCGTAGCTCTTGAGACAGATATGGCGCCGGAGCGTTTTGAACAAGTCAATCAGATCGTTGACAGAAAAAACTTTTACCTGTACTTCGACAGCCAGAATTATTACCTTAATAAAGGCTATGATCCGCGCATGATACTGGAAAGACAGTATCCGCAGATGTGCAGTCAGCTGCATGTCAAGGATGGGGTGGAACTAGGCGGCGGATACCTCGGAAGCGGACCTTCCGGATTCTTTGCCACCATGGACTGGCTTGCTGAGCATGGATTTTCCGGCATCCTTCTTCTGGAGAATTATTATGATGTTCTTCCCATGAGGACGCTCGGGGAAGATCCGTACGAAATCGCAAAGGAAGACATCCGTATTCTGAAGAAGGCCGTACAGGAGAGATCATGAGCATTGGAAATATGTACGCAAACTATCATACCCACACATGGCGCTGCGGTCATGCCACCGGCACGGAACGTGAATATATCGAGCGCGCAATCGAGGGCGGATACCGGATTTTCGGGTTTTCCGACCACACGCCTCAGTTCTACGAAAGTGATTTTTATCCCGTCAGACAGAAAATGCGGCCCGAGCAGCTCGAAGATTATGTCACTACCATTCTCCGGCTCCGGGACGAATATAAAGATGACATCGATATCCGGCTTGGTCTTGAAGTGGAATACTTTCCGAAGACATTCGAAAAACTGATGCATCTGGTCGATCAATACCCGATTGAGTATTTGATCCTCGGCCAGCACAGCATCGGGAACGGCGAGCCCGGCGACTTTTTTATGTTCACACCGACAGATTCCGAAGACACTTTGAGACAGTATGTCTCCCAGTGCATCGAGGCTCTGGAAACCGGACGTTTTCTGTATTTCGCCCATCCGGACGTCATCAATTTTACGGGAAATGAGGACTTCTACCGCTCGGAAATGCGCAGGCTCTGCGTCCGGGCCAAAGAGCTGAAGATCCCGCTCGAGTTCAACCTGCTTGGCCTTCGGGGCGGGCGGAATTACCCGAATCCGCTCTTCTGGCCGCTCGCGGCCGAGACCGGCAACGACGTCGTCTTAGGCGCCGACGCTCACACGCCCGTGGATGTCTGGCG
>CACXFM010000160.1 GCA_902766955.1 uncultured Lachnospiraceae bacterium
CTTCCTGTGCAGCAAGGGCGCAGCCATGATCACGGGCCACAACCTGCTGATCGACGGCGGCTACACAATCAAATAAATGGAAAGGTGCCTGTCACCTTTCCATATTCTTTCCAAATCCGCGATTACGATGGAAAGGTGCCTGTCACCTTTCCATAATCAAATAAGATAACGCTTCATTCTTGGCGGCTTCTTTTTGGGGATGCCCGGCACCGCATGTGCGGTGCCGGGTGTTTTTTATTTCTTCCATTTTGTCAATAAATACCATGTTTTTTTGGACATTTTTGCCGATCTTTTCTGAATACGGGCAAGAATATTGACAAGCGAAACAGATTCATTTATACTTTGTTTAAACGTTTACGCAAACGTATACGCAAACGTTTAAACATATGGACTCACTCTCTGCATATGTGCAGAGTTTTGCGTCGGAAAGGGTAAATCAGGGGATTTTCTTAAGCACAAAGTTGAAAGGAGAAGGAAATGAAGAAACAAATCACTTTATTACTTGCCGCAGCACTGGGCACGATCCTGCTTGCAGGAAACGTAATGGCTGAAGAAGAACTGACTTACAACAATGGCGATTTTAAGATTGGTTTTGCGACGAGAGAAATCGTCAATGACCTGAACAGAGACGTCATAGCCGGCGCGCAGGAGGTGATCGAAGCTGCGGGCGGCGAGATGACCGTCATCAACGCAGAGGCGGACGCGACCAAGCACAATGAGAACATTGAAAACCTGATCAATTCCGATGTGGACGGAATTATTGTAGAACTCGGAGATGCCCAGCAGCTGGCGCCGCTAGTTGCGAAGGCCAACGAAAAGGGCATTCCGGTGGTGACGACCTGCGTCATGGCGCACGTTGAGGGTTCCGTGACGGATATCTCGGCGGATGAGGTTCTGACATCTACCCTTATGAGCCGCGAGCTCCTGGCCTCCATGAATTACGAGGGCAACCTCTATGTCTTCTGGGTATCCGGCGCACCGCTTCTTGAACAGAGAAAGCGCGCTCTGGAAGCTCTCCTTGTGGACTTCCCCAAGGTCAAGATGATCGAAGTCCCGACAGAGCATGACCCGGCGACCGTACAGAGCCAGATGGAAGACATTCTGACGGCGAATCCGGATGAAGGCAGTATCGCCGGTGTCTGGGTTGCTTACGACCAGCTTGCGGTAGGCGCATATCAGGCGATCAAGATGGCAGGACGCAACGAGATCAAGATCGGCAGCTGCGACGGAGACCGCGTGACATATTCCATGCTGCTGGCAGACGACAGCCCGTTTGTGGCAATCGGTGCAGAAAACGTCAAGGAGCTCGGACTTATGGCCGGCAAATCCATGATGCTTGCCCTGAACGGACGCGCCGATGAAGTTCCGGCCGCTCAGTACACGACATCTTACGGCGTCACCAAGTGGAATGCGATTGCGGGCGCCGAAGAGAGATTCGGCGAGGAAGTCTGGGATTACCTGCAGCTTGACAAAGAAGAGCTGGCGGAGAAATTCCCGCAGACGCAGGATCTGTATGTCGTACAGCCGCTGATTCCGTAACACGCCGTTAAAATGAATCCTCCCCGATCCCCCTCCATGATCAGATTGGGGAGGATTCTCCTTATTCAAACCGCAGTGAAGTACAGTCGAAAGTAACGTGGGGAGAAAGAATATATGAATGCACCTGATCAGAAAACAAACCGTCCTGCAGAGGAAGAGATTGTGCTGAACTGCCGCGGAATCGTCAAACAATTTCCGGGCAATCTGGCTCTGGATCATGTGGATTTCTCCGTCCGCAGGGGCGAAGTACACGCGCTTGTGGGACAGAACGGAGCGGGAAAATCCACACTCGTGAAAATTATAACCGGCGTCTATACGAGAGACGGCGGCGTGATCGAACTGGACGGCACGGAGATGCCCCTCAGATCGCCGACAGAAGCGGAGGAAGCGGGGATCTCGATCATCCATCAGGATCAGCAGCTCGTCCATAATTTTGATGTAAAACGAAACGTATTTCTGGGAAGAGAGATCAGAAAGGGGCCGTTCCTTGATTTTGACACGATGAGGAAGCAGACGCAGGAAGTCCTGGACATGATCCACGTCCGCTTCGGTCCCGACGACCTGATTAAAACACTCAGTGTCGGAGAGAGAGAACAGGTTTCGATCGCGGCGGCACTGCTGCAGAAGCCGCGGATCCTGATCCTTGATGAGCCGACGGCCTCCCTCAGCCTGAAGGAGACAGAGCAGCTTTTTCAGATCATTCGCGACCTGAAATCCCAGGGCGTCACGATCATTTATATTTCCCATCATTTTGATGAGATCTTTGAAGTATCAGACAGAATTACGGTCTTAAGAGACGGAAAGAGCATTCAGACGCTGAATGTAAAGGACTGTAATAAGCGCGAAGTCATCGAGATCATGATCGGAAGAAATGTTTCCCAGCTCTATCCCAAGAAGGAGATCGAGAAGGGGGAAACAATCCTTTCCGTTAAGAATATCAGTCTTAGAAACAAGCTGAACGACGTGTCCTTCGAGCTGAAAAAAGGAGAGATCATTGGCGTCGCCGGCATCCTGGGCTCCGGCATCGCGGATCTGGCCAACGTGCTGTTCGGGATCGTGCGGCCCGACACGGGAGAAATCAGCGTTTACGGCAGCAGGACCGATATAAAGAATCCGCGGATCGCCAAACAGAACAGGCTTGCCCTGATACCCGAGGACAGGAGAACGGAAGGTTTCGTGAGCGGGATGACAGTGGAAGAGAACATGTCATTTGCTTTTGCAAAACGATACCGCCAGGGTCCGCTTTACAGCCGGAAAAAGGGTGCGGCGGAAGCGGACAGAATTATCCGGCTTCTCAGTATTAAAACAAATGACTGCAATACGATGATCGATTCACTTTCCGGAGGAAATCAGCAGAAGGTCGTCATCGGAAAGTGGCTTGAAGGGGACTCGGGAATCTTCATCATGAACCAGCCTACGACCGGGGTGGACGTCGGCTCGAAGGTTGAAATCTACAATGCGATTTCCGATCTGGTTGCCGACGGGGCAGGCGCCATCCTGATTTCCCAGGACTTTGAAGAGCTGCTGGGGATGTGCGACAGAATTATCGTCATATCCGGCGGTGCGGTGACGAAAATCTATCAATACGGCGAGGCGGAAGAAAAAGACCTGCTGCATTATGCCACGGTTTCCGTAAAAGCCGGGGAATCATAAGACACAGGTTCTGTATGGGGAGCGCTTATGAATAAGAATAGTACGAAGCTGAATAAAGCCTTTTGGGAAGATCTGATCCTCCGCCGGGGAACGATGATCGGCATGATCGCGATCATTCTTTTCCTTGGGCTCAGGGCGCCGTCATTCTTCCGGGTGAAGAATCTGATGGACGTGCTGAAGCAGAGCTGCATTCTGATTCTCGTGGCCATGGGGCAGACCGTGGTTCTCGTTTCGGGCGGATTCGATATGTCGGCGGGAAGTCTGCTGCAGCTGACGGCAAATCTTGCGGCGGGATTTATCCTGGCAGGCATGAAAACGCCATCTGTCCTGATCGCGGGGATTGCCGTGGGACTTGCGGTTGGACTCGTCAATACATTCTTTGTGGTCATGGTTAAAATACCCGCATTCGTGGCGACGCTTGCCATGATGCTCGTCCTGTCGGGTGTGACGACCTGGTATAACAAAGGCAAATCAATCACGCTCAGCAATGAACCCGGTTTCTTCTTCCTGGGACAGGGATATATCGGTCCGATACCGGTTCTGTTTATCATCACGGTTGCCGTCATGCTTCTTCTCCACGTGTTCCTGAAGAAAACAAAAACGGGACTCAGGATGTACTCCGTCGGAGAAAACTATGCTGCCGCTATGCTTCACGGCATCAGTAAAAAGAAAGCGCTGCTGATTTCCTTTATGCTCGGAGGCGCCCTGATTGGGGCGGCCGGTGTCCTGCAGGCTTCCTACAGCTACGGGGCATCCACGATGTCGACGACGCTCGATTTCCTCCTTCAGGCGCTGGCGGCATCTCTGCTGGGGACGACCTTCTCCAGAACCGAGGAACTCAGTGTGATCGGAACGGCCATATCCGCTCTGTTTATTTCGTCTCTGTCAAGTGCCCTGATTGCAAACGGCGTATCCAATCTGCTTCAGCCGGGGCTTCTGGGACTGATTCTTGTCGTGTCGGTCATGCTGACGGTCATTAAGAAGCGCGAGATCGGCCAGGTCACGATCTTCTAAAGAAGGGGGGATATCATATGCTCAGTACAAAAACGGCTGCCGGTGGATCCTCTTCTTCCGGTCTTAAGCAGTGGCTGATTCAAAACAGCGTGATTCTCGGGATGATTGCGGTCCTGATCGTATTCGGAATCATCAACCCGAAATTTGCCGCGCCCAAGAATCTGTCGAATGTTCTTTATCAGAGTTCTCTTTTGATCATCATGGCAATCGGTATGATGATGGCGATGTCGGTGAAGGCCGTGGATTTAAGCATTGCCTACGTGGCGGATGCGGCGGGTCTTCTGGCTGCCATGATGGTGATCCGTTCCTGGCCGTCGGCGGCAGTCTTTCTTCTGCCGGTCGTGTTCGGTGTTTTTATAGGACTCTGCAACTGCCTGTTTGTCTCTTATCTCGGACTGTCGGCCATCATCGCCACGCTCGGTCAGATGCTGATTATCCGGAGTTTCGAGCTGATGCTGACCAACAGTGCGGAGGCGCAGATCCTCTTTATGCTTCCGCCGAATCAGACCAAGACATTCTTTTATCTGGGGACGGGTAAGCTTTTCGGCATGCCTTTCCTGACGATTTTTACGGTGCTCGTGATCATTGCCGCCTATTTTATCCGGCACAGGACGGTGCTCGGACGCGAGATGGACGCGGTCAACGGAAATGCGCGTGTGGCCCTTCTGTCCGGTGTCAATGTCAGAAAGGTTTTCGGGGCGGCCTTTATCCTCGGTTCGGTTTTCAGTTCCATTTCGGGGATTGCGCTCGTTTCCAGAACGGGAAGCGCCGTTCCGACCAGTGTGGAAGGGTACCTGATGGACTGCTTTGTGTCGGTCTATCTCGGCGCGATTATTTCAAAAAACAACAGAATGACCGTGATCGGAACCGCCATCGGAGCGCTTTTTACCAGGCTGGTTTCCAACTGGATCACGATTATGGGGCTTGGAGCCGCGCATAAGGACATCATCAACGGCGCCATTATTCTGGCGGCGCTGTCCATAGGAGCCTTAAAGAAGCAGCATGAGTGACATACCTTACTGATCGGGATACATTCGGAGGTAATATTTGCTTTCGGTTTGATGCAAGTATCTTCTCAAGTGAATGCATATTGTACCGTAGCAATGTGTTACAATATTTATGCTTTTGCACCAATAGTTTGAAATGCATATGATTTCCTGACAGAACAGCGCATTGTCTCCGCGAAAGGGACGGACGCGCGGTCTGGCGGGAGCTCCGAATGACTCGAGATGGCACAAAAAGGCACTTTACTTTTTGCGCGAAAAAGAAAGGATGCTGCATATATGAACTCTGAAAAACGGCCGAGTATCAAGGATGTTGCGAAACTTGCAGGCGTGTCAACCGCCACCGTATCCCATGTGATAAACGGGACGAGATATGTATCGGATGTCGTGACAGAGCGGGTAAATCATGCAATGGAGGAGATCGGATATGTCCCGAACCTGCTTGCCAGAAGTCTGAGAAGTCATACGACCAAAACCATCGGACTGATCATACCGGATCTGTCGAACTACTACTACACGGGCGTGGCCGAAGGCGTGGAGCGCTCTCTCAGTGAGAAGGGCTACCATATCGTTGTCAGCAACTCCTATGAAGATAACGAAACGGAGAAATCGATTGTCCAGCTCTACAATTCTCTGCAGGTCTGCGGACTGATCATGGTTCCGACGATCGGTTCCCAGGGCTACCTCTCTTCTTTTGTGGGCAGCAATTATCCGATCGTGTTCGTGGACAGGCGGCCTTCAAAATATGAAGGTGACTACGTCATTCTGGAAAATACGGAAGCAACGTACGAAGCCGTGAATCTTCTGATCGACCGCGGACATAAACGCATTGCCCTGATACTTGGAAATAAGGACATGTCGACTACGTGTGACCGGATTGAAGGTTACAGGAAAGCCCTCTCTGAGCATGGCATGCCCTATGATCCGGAGCTCGTCGTGGAAGGCCGGTTCTCATTTGATTTTGGCTATGAGACAGTCAAAGATCTCACGAAGAAACAGAAAATCGATGCCATTTTCTTTGCCAATGATACGGCTTCGATCGGCGGGATCAAGGCGATTAAGGAGCTGAATCTCAGGATTCCTGAGGATGTGGCGATCATTAACTGCAATGGTTTTGAGTGGACGGAAATCACGACGCCGCCCATCACGGTGGTCAGTCAGCCGAGCAGAGAACTCGGAAAAATCGCAGCCGAACTGATTATGAACAGGCTGCAGGAGAAAACGGAAGGAACGGCAGGAGAGGAAGGCTACCGGCATCTGAGCGTTCCGACCAAAATCATCATGCGCGAATCTTGTTGAGGGAGGGCTGAAAAGAGTCAGTTTTCCCTTACAAAATAGTAACAGGATAATGCAGATAAGGAGGTTCCGAATGATTAATGCATGGAATGTCAAGTTACTGAAAATGGGAGAACTGACGGTAGAATATTCCACTCTTATGTATCGCCAGCATTTCGGGGAGAAGATTACGATTCCGATGTGGGCGACCGCCATCTGGAATGATGAACATAAGATTCTTGTCGATACCGGGATTGATGAATGTGAGTGGATCAGAGAAGCATTAAGCCCCTGCGAAAGAGAAGACGATCAGGATATCGTCTCCGCCATTAAAAAGCACCTCGGCTGGAACCCTGAAGATGTGGACACCATCATCAACACGCATCTTCATCACGATCACTGCGGGGAAAACCGCTCCTTCCACAATGCGAGATTCTATGTGCAGGAGGATGAGTACAGAGCGGCCATGAATCCCTACGCGCACACAAAGAATCTGTACAAGAAAGAACTGTATGATGAGAGAGCGGTCGATTATTTCGACTGGGTATTCCTGCACGGAGAAGAGGAAATCTATCCGGGTCTCAAGGTATTCCCGACACCCGGCCATTCGGCGGGACAGCAGTCCGTTCTCGTAAAGACGGAGGAAGGAAAACTTGCCATTCTGGGAGACGTCGCCAATCTCTCCGCAAATGTTAATGAAAACGTGCCTGTCACCTTTGCACTCAGCCTGGTGGACGAGATGGAAAGTCTGAAGCGCGTCCGGGAAATGGCGGATGTCATGATTCCGGGCCATGAGCCGGATATGTATGACGGCCAGACCTCCGGATTCCCCAAGGTCAGAAAAGATCTCGACTGAGAAAGGAGGACGGACATGTTACCAAATTTTACAAAAGAGGAGATTCTCGGACTTGATCTGAAGCTCCAGGATACAACTGTCGTCATCACGGGTGGCGCCGCCGGCATCGGCAACCAGACTGCGGAATTCTTCCTGCAGCAGGGCGCAAACGTGATCCTTGCGGACCTCAATCCGGAAGTGGA
>CACXFM010000161.1 GCA_902766955.1 uncultured Lachnospiraceae bacterium
AAAAAGACCACCTTGGCAAGAGGCAGTCTTTCGTGTAGCCAAGAAGCTTGGCAGGCTATCGCCGCAGGGCGGCGATTTGGTCCAAAACTGTTACGCCCTTAATAATTCCGTAATGGTACCTGGCACCTATAAGTCCCTGCTCAGCCCCTCCGGAATCCCTCTCGGTCCCCTGACCGCATTTACTCCATAATCGCTCTTCAGGACTGCAAATGTAAACCGGTCTCTCTGATACCGTTTTAATAGTTTGATCTTCATCACTGCCTTCATCTGCACCTTCCCGTTATGATACTCGTACGGGATGTCCGTCTCCGTCACCAGGCATTTATAAAGGATCGCCGAAACCGGAGCCGCCACATATATGAATACCGTATCGTCTTTCCGAATCCCCGCCCCCTGTTTCCACTCGATTTCATCCGTGACCTCAAATGCACTTTCAACATCATAGTATTTGGGATTGGCCGGGATGACCCACTCTTTTGGAAGCCGGATCTTTTTCTCTTTTTTCTCCTTCTTCTCCGGCTTGCTTTCCACGCCGGGATACCTGATGCCCAGGAGTTTTTGTATCCGGTCGTCTGCAGCGTCCGGACAGAGCTGCTTCATGCGAGCGGTAATTTTCTCCCAGCTCTTAAGCGGGTCCTCGGCATATGCGCTCGCAACATGCGCTCTCCCCCACTTCGTTTCCGGGGTCTCCATGACAGCGATATACCAGCCGTAGCTTACGCCCTTTTTATTTTTCTTCTGCCGGAAATCACCGGCGATTAAATACGTCTGCATCTGAAGATCAGTGAGCACACCCTCGAAGTTCTTCTCGCCTCCGCCTTTCCCGAACCCCGCGAGCTCCTTTACTTCGGAAGACATGATCTGCCGGCCTGCATTTTCATCATCCAGCTCGAACACATCCATTATTTTCTTAGCACGATAGCTTGCCAGCTCATCCTCAAAGAGGGCGTCGAAATCGTAGCCGTTGCGGCGGTAGTTGGCAAAGATCGGGAAGAAATCCCTGGCGATGAACCCGGCATTCCGGCCGAAAAACTTTCCGTATGCAATGTCCGGATCGGAAGCCAGAACCTGCCTCCACACCCACGGGTCAGTCTCCGGATCGCCCGTCCACCACTGAGCGGCAGCCGTGTGCTCCTCGATAGAAAAACCGGGGATCAAGTTGGAAAAGAGCGGAATAAATCCGGCCTCGCGGATAAAGGCGGCGCAGTCAGAGACGGAATGCAGAGCATCTTCCTCGCGGCACCCCATCATGATGAATTCACCGTTCATGTATTCCATGTAAGTCACTTCCTTTGCCAAAAATAAGGGTACCGTGTACCATTAAAAGTCTATGACAGCCCTTAAGGTTTTTGTAACAGTACCGTAACGGTACCTGGTACCTATACCGTTACCCACGCAAACGCCTTCGCCGTCCTTATGTCCGCATCCCTGAAATGATTCCCGGGATTCCACTCGAGGACGGTTCGTATACCCTGCTCCTGTAAGACTTCCTTCGCTTCCCTGATCTTCTCTCCCACAGTCGCCATGACCGGATTCCGTGTCTTCTCTTCCTTATCTCCAAGACTCAGATAAACAGAATCGGCATTGGGCCTGCGCTCTTTCATATATTCAACAAATCCGGGAAACCACATAGAAGGTGACGCCGCTGCCACAGCCTTAAACACATCGGTGTGATATGCAGCCCATAAGGCAAAAAGGCCGGCAAGTGAATACCCTCCGATGATATAGGTTTTATCATCATCCGTGCAATACTTCAGGACCTCGGCCAGCGTCTCCTCCGCTCCTCCTCCGAAGTCCTCCTTGCCGAAAACGGCCGGCGCTTTCCACGGGGACAGATCATAATTCCAGTCGTTAACCTTCACAGTGATCAGGCAGAAATTCTGCTCCGTCAGACGCTGTATTTCTGACACTTCATTTTCGATACCATTTAAGTCGTGGTCATCGACCATCTGGATCAGGACCGTGGAAGCGTCCGGGTCTCCATATCTTGTAATCGTCATAACGCCCTCTCCATAAGAATGATAATGCCTCCAAAATGCCGTTCATTACTCAATATAATGAATCCGGCTCTCATCAAACCTGTCCTTCTGCTTTCTCTCCTCCGCAGGATAACCGTAAGGGAAGATGGCAAATGTTCTGACATTTTCCGGCAGATCAAGAACCTCTTCCACAGCTTTCATCCTCTCTTCCTGCGGGGCAATTCCCAGCCAGACACCGCCGAGCCCCTGGGCATCGGTCTCCAGCCACAGATTCTCCATCGCAATAGTTAAGGGTACCAGGTACCTTTAAATTTCTATGACGACCCTTAATGGTTTTGTAACGGTACCTGGCACCTAAATCGCAGCCACTATATCTGAAACCGCCACCAGTGCTGCCTTTCCGCTGATATTGATCCTGCCATCCTCCCGCATCTCACAGTACAGGTATCCGCCGCGTTTCGAGGCCTGATAGGCAACAATCTGCTTTTTGTTCAATTTCCCGGACCAATAGTCCGCGATCTGGCAGTGCGCTGAACCGCATACCGGATCCTCCGCGATAGATAATTTAGGGCAGAAGCTTCTGGAGACACAGTCAGTCTCGATTCCCTTTGCGGTCACATTCTGTATACGTCCTTCAATACTCATAAGCATTGCCTGGTCAGGCTGCATCTGCCTTACCTGCTCTTCATTTTCAAAAATGCAGATCAGGTCCAGCCCCAGAACGGCCTTTACCGGCCGGATCCCGAACGCCTGCTCCATCTCATCGGACACCGGAATCTCTGTAAGCGGATAAGTCGGAAAATCCATTTCATAGAGATCGCCCTTTTTCCGCACCGTCAGAACCCCACTCATGGTATTGAACCGGACTTCGCTGCTTTCCGGTTCGCAGAATGTAAAGATCACATGCGAAGACGCCAGCGTGGCGTGTCCGCAGAGTTCCACCTCTGTTCCGGGCGTAAACCACCGAAGATGATACCCGCTTTCTTCCTTGACAATAAAGGCTGTCTCAGAAAGATTATTCTCCAGCGCCAGCTTCATCATCGATTCTTCGGAAGGCCAGTACTCCATGACGCAGACAGCCGCCGGGTTGCCTGAAAATGGTTTATCTGTAAATGCATCTACTATATATTGCTTCATCATATTTCCCCATGTCAGGTACCAGGTACCTTTACAAATCCATGACGGTCCTTAATAGTTTTGTAAAGGTGCCTGGTACCTCAAAATATCGTTCGCCACCTTCTTAAGAAACATCTCACGAACCTGTTCCGGCTCCCGGGTCTGTCCGAGAATCCACATCAGCTTACAGGTAGCCGATTCCGAGGTCATGTCATATGCCTCAAGGATATTCAAATCATTTTTGTAATGATATCCAACCCGATAGGTCCCGATACTGCTGCCCTCATTTGGCACCTGTGTAGTCAGAACAATAACCTTCCCTCTGTTTATCGCATCTTCAATCACCCTGTAAAAGCCTTTTGCCGGATCGCCCGGAAGACCTCCGAGGCCAAAACTTTCAATAATCACTCCATCATTATGCTCCAGAGCAAAACTGAGGAGCGATGCGTCCTGTCCGGGAGTCAGTTTGATCAGCACCACACGCGGATCCAGCACAGTATAGAAGCGTGGGCTCATGCCGCTTTTCTTTTCAATATACGTCAGCACATTCTGATCCTGAATTCTTGCCACGACCGGATAATTAACACTTGAGAATGCGTGATAGCTCCTGGTTCGGGTCTTCCGTGCACGGGTGCCTTCGATCACGATCCCATTGAAAACAATTCTGACACCGCACGCCTGTTCCGAAGAAGCATATGTAAAGCTGTCAGTCAGGTTCAGAAATGTATCGGAACTCCCAAAACCAGCAGGTTTCTGTGCTCCTGTCAGCACGATCGGTTTGGGAGAATCCTGGATCATATAAGAAAGCGCCGAAGCTGTATACGCCAGCGTATCCGTCCCGTGTGTAATGACAAAACCGTCAAATGCATCATATTGCGCCTGAATAGTCTCTGCGATCCGGACCCATTCTGCAGGTGTCATATTGGTGCTGTCGATTCTGCAGACTTCTGAGCAGACAATTTCATACCGGCTCTGCAAATCCGGTACGAAGGTGAGCAAATCCTCTGTTCTCATGGACGGACTGAGCCCGTCGGACTCCTGCATGGATGCAATAGTGCCGCCAGTCCCGATCCACAGTATCTTTTTTTTCATCTTTCCTCTTCCCTCATTGCCGCAATTGTTTAATAAATCGGAAGAGGGGATGAATCTGACTCCCATCCCCCTGATATTCACAGTATAAACCAACTCTCTGCAGGCCGTAAATCATTTCCGGCAGTATCTGCAAACACCCGCATTGTTCAGCCCGGATGTGCTGATAATTGATAACGCTCCCGTTTCATGATAAGATCATGACAGCAATTAAGAAGGATCCGGGCATAGGAAATAAACAGGGGGACTGTATTTATGGCGACCTTTAAGGAGTTAGAAGAAGAAATTGCCATGAATGAAGAAATACTGAATAAAAAGCGAAAGAAATTACGCCGTAAGAACAAAATCGTTCTTTTTACAGGAGTGGCGCTTATTGCCGGAGCATTTGCATTCTATAAGGTCGCCTTATCTTCAAATCTTGATCGGGAAACGCTTAATACGATTAAAAATATGGGAATTGCGATTAGTGGTTTGTCAATTTCTTTTACGTTTGCAGCACTCAAAAAAAACTATACAAACCTTAATTTTCACCGTCTTAATTATGTAGGAAATATGCTAAATCGCAATGCGCTGAAAAAAGCACGAGAAGAAGGAAAAAGCGCAAACGAAGTTAAGTTAATGCCAATAACTTTAGACACCGTAGAGGAGTATGCAAGGAAGAATCTATAAAAGGGTACCGTGTACCGTTAAGAATCTATGACAGCCCTTAATAGTTTTGTAAAGGTACCTGGCACCCAAGGTATCAATTGTTTCAAACGGAAAGCATTCCGCACAGCCGTCCGGTATATCCTCCAATTTCGCCACAAACTCCTTTACCAGCTCTATCGCTTCCCTACTATGGTTCCCCGTCTCCGGCATATGCCGCACATACCAAACCTGATCGTATATTTCGATCTGGGCGATAAGCATATCTACGTCTATACCAAATTCGACCTCATTCCCTTCATTGGCCTCTCCGTAGTGAGAGATAACCATGTCGAGCCTTCGAAGGATCGCCTCCCGGTTCAAATCGAGGGGAATATAAATCCGTACATTGTCATCATTCAGATCCGGTTCCTTATTCCCGGGATATCCCAGGAGGGATTTGTCTGACAGCCAAGGTTCATTAATATATAGCGGGGCCTTTTCTTTTGGGATCGGGTAGGGATCCAGCTGATGATGATTCATTTTACTATTCCTCCAACAGATCATACAGTACATCCTGTGACAGCACACTGCGTTTCAGATCAGGCGGCAGTTCTCCTCGCTCATCGGCTTCGTAATCTTCCCGCCACTCTCCCGAAGTATAATATTCATCCAGGAGACAGAGTTTCTCCGGATCACGAGAAGTACAGGCTTCATCAAACAGCTGCTCATACTTCTCCACCCGCTCTATCCGGTCCAGCCAATAAAACCGCTTATATGTTATCCCGTTACGCTCTACGGTCTCATTCCACATAGATGCCGGTCTGCACCAGAGACCGCCTTCTCCGTAAAGAGCGCGATAAACGACCATCGGGGACTCATCTTCAGAATGCTTTGCAATACCGATCACTTCGTATTCATTCCCCTTGAAATGGCGATAGCGGCCGGGCAAGATTGATTTTACGGCTTCTTCATAGGTCATCGATCTTCCTCCAAGAGGTACCAGGTACCTTTACGAATCCATGACACTCCTTAACACTTTTGTAACGGTACCTGGTACCTATTTAGAAGCTATGGCCGCCCCCACCGAAGCTGCCTCCGCCGCCGCCTCCTCCGCCGCTGCCTCCGCCACCGCTGTCGCTGTCGTTGCTGACTCTCTTGTAAACGGTGATTTCGGCATCTGACGACTCAAATACATCCGGCGTTCCGATGACAACGCTGCTTTCCTCATCTACGATCTCCCTGCTTTTCCGGATCAATATGAAATTGATCAAGAGTCCGGTAAGTAATCCCAGGAATATGCTAGTGATCATTCTCAGCGGCTGCGCGATCCGCTCACCCCGCATGACGGATAACACCTGCCTGAAGGCTACCGAAGCGCATGCGTAATACTCTCCCCTCGAAGCCAGTTTGTAGACATTGTCCGTTATCGTGCGGCATTTGGAATTTGTCAGCACCCTTTTTGTACTGCCGGCTGTGCAGAAGTAGGCTTTCCGATCCTTCATATCAATCAGGAAAAGTGCACCATTTCCATGCAGGAGTTTGGCCGCCTCTGCCTGCGCATAACTGATATAGCCCTGATAGCCGCCGCTTCTGTCTCTTGTAACAAAGGCGAGGTTTCCGTATTCCGTAAACGGCTCCATCTCTTTCTGCAGTTTCTCCGCTTCTCCGGCCTGCAAAAGTCCGGCATTGTCTTCGATATCGACCGAATGGCCGGTCTCGCTGTTTCGCCATGAAAGCGATCTTGCCGCCGGAACATTCTCATCCGGCGTGTCCGTTTCTGCCGTACCGGATTCCGGAATCTGAGCTGCGGACACCGCTTCCTCCTGCTCAGACTCTGCAGCGGATTCCGGCCCGTCAGCCATTTCGCCCCGCATAAGCCGAAGTTCAACGTCATAAGCATTTGCCAGAAATCCTCTCAGCATATCCAAATACATGGTTTCCGCCGGCGTAAAGTCCGGTCCTTTCAGATCTGTGTCCGAAATACGTTCCGCAAAAATCCCGGTATTATAGATATTGAAAGAGTGTTTTCGATGATCATAGAAAAAAAGTGATGCGTCACTTCCACCAAACTGATCCAGAAGCTTCTGCGGCGTGTCTTCCGGCTCCTCGAGCCGGATCCCACACCAGACAATCACATTTCCCCATTCGAGCAGCGGCTCCGCACCTTTTGCAAATTCATCAAGCATCAGCTGAGGATCGGAGGTGATCCCGTACAGCGTGTGGCCCTGCCTGACCATCACTTCACGGACACTGCAGACTTTGCCGTAACGCTCCTTAATAAAACAGTTCGTCACAACCTCGTTTCTGACAAGCTGCACAAGATCCGTATGATAAATAGGACAGACAGACCAGATTGTGCTTTCGTCGGGCATAAAATCCTTCATCAGGGCAGCTGATCTGAAAGACAATCCTGTATATGGGAACTTTTGAGCTGCATCTCCGCCAGATTCTTCCTTCTCACAGAGCAGATAGAGAATCCTGTCTGTCTCCTGCCCCTTCACCTCATTATCAAGCCGGCTCTTCTTATCACGTATTTTATCCCCGACTGTCAGTTCCAGAACCACATTTGTGTATGCGGCCGCCGGCATCATTTCCCGGATACAGGCCTCCTTCTCTTCCTCCGGTAAAAGCCCGTCTTCATCAACGATAAAAACCTGATAACCGCTCTCACTGTCTCTGTAATAAGCCACGCCGTTTTCGGGAATGTATCCGCTTCCCGACACCGCTTCCTCTGCCACGCTTTCAGGAGCAGAAACCGCCGAATCCGTTTCCGCCGTCACACCTGTACAGACAACCGAAAAGACGAGGAGCATCCACAAAAGGAACCCTGCAGTTCTCATATTTCTCATTGTCCCGCCTCCTTTCTCTCGTGGAAAACGGGAATCGGTCGCGTGCACAGCATATTAAACCGCCGGATAATAAAAAGCATGCTGCCCACGGCCCCCGCCAGGATCAGAAAGAGACCGGCATAATAAACCTCATCATTTACAGGGTGCATGATCACGATCACTGCCGGCACTGCCAGTGACGCCGCCACCACCAGACCTTCCAGAAACACGCCGGCCTTTTTCAGAAGACGATTGGCATGGAAAGTCCATGAAATCGCAATATATGCCGCCGCAATGGCCAGAAATGCAATCACATACACAAGGCACTGTCCGATCACAGCCACGTCCACCCTCAGGCCCATGCAGAAAGCAAGACATACCAGAAAGGCGACAACAAACAGGATCAGCGGTGCATACTTCCTGACGGTATGCATAATGTGCAGATCTTCCAGAACCTGACCGCCCTCAAAGGACAGTGCATTTTGATTATCCGCCTCACGGCCTTTGTCCACAGCATGCGTCTCCCGCAGCGAACACCGGAGCACCGTCTTCACATACAGGCAGGCGACAACCATCATAAGTACCAGTGCCAGTACGACCGCTGTCGACGGCATCATCACTGGAAGCAGGTAGTATAAAAATGCAGACGGGACCGCAAACAGAAGTGAAAACAGAAGAAACTTCCTGATATCGACCGGCAGATCAAGGGCCAGTTTGCCGGTTCTTCCGTTCATGACACCGTACGCGATCCGGTCATCCTTTCTCCATGTCAGAAACCAGAATGGGAAAAGGGCGGATTTCGTTTTCCCGAACTCAAGTGAGAAGGGACCATATTCGGTTTTGGTCAGCCTCATATTGCTGAGACCATTAACCCGCCCGGTTACCTGACCATATAGGTCATCCCTCACCAGCTCCTTCGCCACAGATTTATAGACTTCACTGTCGACATCCGGTGTGTCCGCATAAAATCCGCACAGATAAGCAGTCGAAAAGTCAACCGCTGTGTATTTATCACAGGATCCTGTCTCATAGGCAATGTCATCGTCAAGCCTCGACGAAGCATCCACCGTGACCCACGGATACTCCGCCTTCAGGTCAAAATTAATGTGGCAGTATTCCGTATAATTCCCGGAAGTTCTCTGTCCGTCCACATAAACCCTGTCGTCCTCGCTGATGTCATAGATGTGATAAGGCAGATAAATCCCCATCATTTTATCCAGGAACTCTCCCTGTTTAAAATCCTTCGGAACACACCAGGCCGAAGCGGCTTTATCTTCAAATGCACTTCTGCAGGATTCCTTTGTCCGGGTGAACGGAACAATATAATCCGGCTTCTGTTCATTAGACAGCCTTCCGTTCAGAACAACGGACGAACCGCAGTACGGACAGAAATCCGTCGCGGCATGATCTGAAGAGGCAATTTCGCCGCCGCACTTCGGGCATGTATAAAGCGTCGCCTCATAGACGGCCGTCATCGCATCCTTCATCTGCTGCGGATGTTCTCCCGGTTCGCAGAGATACCCGCAATAATCACAGGTCAGCTTCTCCGACGCGATATCATATCGCATCCCGGCTCCGCACTGGGGGCAATTGTACATACCCTTCCTCCTTCCTCACAACAAATTAACAGTTCCAACTGATGCGGCTGACATAATCCCGGAGCAGTTCCTCAACGTTATCCATATGCAGCATTCCCAGCGTGCTGATGATGAGCTGGATCTCCGGCTTCCGTGATATGTCTGCAGAGACATCTGTGTTTTTTTCGGGCGGCAGTGCGATGCGGCACAGGCAGTCACAATAAAACCTGCCTTCCTTCTCCTCCCCGGAAATACCGGACACAAGCATATACCGGACGGCATATTCTCCGATCTGAACGGTCTGCACCGGACCTTTTTCTACTGTTTCAGCCCTCCATTCATAAGAATCTGCCAGCTTTTCGATATCCTGCTGTCCGGCTTCAACAAGTTCCGTCTTAACAGGATAGCCATTACGGATTACCGTCTTTCCAATATCGGATATTTTCCAGCTGCTTTCTCCGCCGCCGGGAACATAGACCACGGTTTTTTCTCCTGATATCCGGTCTTCTTTCTCCAGACGGCGGCGTGCCATGAATCCCGCCGCAGAAATAGTTTCATAGTTATCCCGGGGGAAATCAATCTGTGAGCAGTACTTCTCTAAGAGGGCTCTGATATCTTCCTCAGACATTTTCTTCCCGGGAGAATCAAACA
>CACXFM010000162.1 GCA_902766955.1 uncultured Lachnospiraceae bacterium
TAAGTGCGGGAAAACGCTCCCTTATACGAATAGAGGACGGCTTAGAATATCTTCCCGGGATAAAGAAGCCGTTTCAGAAAAAATCTTTACTGTCTGAGCTCACAATCACCGCCTCTTTTCTTAAGTGTGATGCGAGTTAAAGATTTTTTCTGAGCTTTTAGGCTTCTTTATACCGGGTTAGATATTCTTGCCGTCCGAACCCTGAGTATAAGGGAGCGTTTTCCACGCACGCAATATTACCGACTGGGTTGGACATTCCTGCCGTCCGAACCCTGAGTATAAGGGAGCGTTTTCCGCGCACGTAATACTTACCGTCTGAAATCAGAGCGTCTCCTCATGTGATTCTTCATGTCCTTCTTTTTTGGTGAATTTATTGACCATATCGGGCACCATATCCAGGATCTTGGTCAGCCCGTCCTGATTCTTGACATTGACCAGCTTGGTGGTTCCGTTAGATATCACCAGCACGGCACTGGGAGACATTTTGCCCCCGATTCCGCCGCCGGTATTCGGGCTTCTGCGGTCTCCCTGATTTGCTCCGGCGCCGACTCCGAATGAAACATCCATCAGAGGGATAATCATGGCGTCTCCGACGTGCATGGGTTCACCAACCACTGTTTTTGATGAAAGAAAGCCTTCCATCCCACTGAATAATGTCTGTACGGTGCTCTGAAAATCGTTGTTCTCAGCCATGATCCTGTTCCTCCTTCTTTCGTTCCCTGTATAAATGAATCATATATCTGATGTCGCTGTCAAGTAATGTCCTGATAAGAATCGTGACAACATAGCATAAAAAGACGCGGCCTCTGACCTCCACATCCCCGTCCAGAACCGGATCATCAAACCGGGGATTGATCTGCAGCTTTCCCGCATAGCGGGGATAGTAGACGGAGACGGCTGCTAGGCTTTCTCCGGTCAGCGCGGGGTCGCCGAAACCGTATGTCAGTTCTCCGGCAGCATCGCCCGGCATGATGTGCCCCAGGAGCTTCCGAAGCAGTCTGAGCAGTGCGAGCAGTGCCCCGTGTGTCCGCGGATCCGTGGCAAAGGACGACGTGTTCATGACCTTCCCCATGGCCGACAGGGCACTCTTCCACCCGTCCGCCAGCCTGCCGCCAAGCAGGGAGGGAATTTCCGAGAGACGCAGCAGGATCCGGTAAAGCAGGCCGAATGTGTCCCGCACCGCGGAAAAGATGGCTCTCACGGCGCGCTCGGCATACCCGATGCTGTGCAGTGCGCGGATCCGCATCCGTTCGCGTCTCTCTGTCGCACGGGCCAGCTCTTCCTCTTCCCGCCTGCGCCGCAGTGCGGCCTCTTCTTCCGCCTGTTTTTTTCTTCGTTCGCGCTCTTCCTTCCGGGCCCGCGCCTCCTCCTTCATCTTCTGGTATTGTTCCGGATTTTCTTCGTGAATCTGTTCGATGCGCTTCTTCTTCTCTGCTTTTGCCGCCTCCGCTTTTTTTCGTTTTGCGGCCTTTCGCATGTCGGACGGTGAAATTCCGAAAATGATGAATTTCTTTGCGGATGCGGGACCGCCCGGGTTCTTCCCCGCGTTCTTTTCAAAGCGGAAACGCAGGGCTCTCAGGCAGAAAGAGATCTCCGCGATGATGTGCAGCTCCGAAGACTCCGTACTGCCGCTGACATGCGCCCGGTACCGGAAGGGAATAAACAGAAGGGCCGCGATCAGGAGCAGAAGAATCAGCAGAAGAATCAGCACACATTTTCCGATGAAAAGTAAAATCCCAGAAAGTACGCTCATCTTTCTCCCCCGCTGAAAAAGGCTCTCAGATCCGGATTGCCCTGTTTTTCGAGGCAGTCTTCCGTCATCCGGATGACCAGCTCGACCGCCTCTTTCTTAGTATCCGCGATCCCCACCACCATGGGCAGGCCGCACCGGATCAGACTGTCCGGCAGAAACAGTCCGGATATAATGTCCAGCATGTCGGTGCCGTTCGACGCGAGCGTAATGATGTACTGGCGGAACGAGGCATGCCCGCTGTTCAGCTGCCGGCGTATCTGTTTTTCATGCTTATGCGCATGTTCCGAAATATATAAGGAATGATACCATTTTACCATAGCCGTTACCAGTTTCTTCTGTTGATGAAATGTCAGGAGGAAATGGAGTACCATGTGTCAAACACTCTGCCGGCCATCGGCACGGCCGTCGTACTGCCGGCTCCTCCGTCTTCCGCAAGCACAACGACAACGAGATCGCTGTCTTCCGTGTCCGAAAAGCCCGTAAACCAGGAATGCGTTCCGATGGATCCGTCACTTCTGTAGAATTCCGCCGAACCCGTCTTGCCGGAAATATTGCAGGAGCGGTCTGCCAGTGCCGCCGCAGTGCCCTCCGTCACGACCTGGCGCATCAGCGACGAAAGCGTTTCCGCTTCATCAGTGCTGAGCAGGGTCCGCATGGCCGACGGCCTGTATGAGGAGATCCGCTTGCCGGCCGCATTTTCTATATGATCGGTCAGATGCGGCTTCATGAGGACGCCCTTGTTGGCGATCGCGGAGCAGATCAGGGCCATATGGTACGGCGTGACAAGTGTTTTTCCCTGCCCGAAGGCGGTCTGAACCAGTTCCTCGTCGGAAGAGGCAGACGAAAGCGACCAGCGGCTCCTCGATGCGGCGAGATCAAAAGGAAGTGATTCTCCGAACATCATCCTGCGGGCAACGGACGTCAGCGCGTCCGCCCTCAGGTCCAGGCCGATCTGCGAGAACGCGGTATTGCAGCTGTGTTTGAATGCCTCCGCCAGATCTTCCTCACCGTGCGCAGCGCCTTCATAGCAGTGCACGGTGATCTCACCGACGGTCAGTTCTCCCGTGCAGTCAAAGTGAAACTTCTCGAGTTTGCGGTCTCTCTGGTACCACGCCAGGGTTGTCAGAATCTTGAAGGTTGAGCCCGGCGCATAGAGCCCCTGAGAGGCCCTGTTGACCAGCTGTGAATTGGATGAATCACCGACCATCTCATCCCAGTCTGCGGCCAGCGTGTTTGGGTCGAAGTCCGGTTTCGATACCATCGCGCGGATGGCGCCCGTATCCGGTTCCATGGCAATGATGGCGCCTCTGTAATCTCCGAGAATCTCGTAGCAGGCCTGCTGGAGTTCCGAATTGATGGTTGTGACAAATGCGTCCCCTTCGTTCTTCCGCCGCTTGAAATCATTGATGACCTGGTCAATGATATTGCTGTGGGACGTGAGGAGCTGATAATTGGCAAAGGACTCCAGCCCGCTTTTTCCGTGGGTCATAAACCCCACCACATGCGCAAAAATGCGCCCGTAGGGATAGACTCTGGTTTCGCTGCCGTCCTCTCCCGTCTCCGTATACGCCAGAGTCGCCCCGTCCGAGGAACGGATGGGACCCCGGACCACAAATTCGGCCAGTGTATTCTGGCGGCGGTTATAGGGGCTGTTGATAATGCCGTCCTTCAGGCGGACATTAAAATAGATCAGGTGGGCGATCAGGGTGATAAACAGCAGAACCGTGACCGCGGAAATAAACAGATACGGTCCTTTGGATCTCCTCAGTTTGCGCCTGACGGAGTTGACCTCGTTCCTGACCGGACGGACGCTCTCCCTGCTTTCGCGTTCTGAAGGCGATGCGGGCCGGGGAGGAAGCGGTTCCTCCCGCAGGCGTTCTTCACGCAGGCGCTCCTCACGCAGGTGCTCTTCCCGCAGTCGTTCCTCCCGAAGGCGTTCTTCCCGCAGGTGCTCCTGCTCCCGGCTTCCGATCCCTCTGTCTTCAAGTCCCGGATAGACGGAAGGGCCGGCCGGATCCGTTCTGTCTGTTTTCGGATCTCCGAGTATATCGCGGACCTCATCGCTGAGCTGCCTGCGGAGCTCTTCATCCGATATTGTGTTTCCGTTCTTTTTTCTGAACTGCATGAGTCTCCTTTACTCTTCATCTTCACGCAGAATGTAAAGGCCCTGTATGATGGCCAGCATGATGATCGTACTGATGACCGAACTGCCCCCGTAGCTGACCAGAGGCAGCGTGATGCCCGTAAGCGGAATAAACTTCGTGACGCCGCCGACCGTCAGGAATACCTGGAATGCATATTCCGTCCCCAGGCCTATGGCAACAAGCTTATAGAAACGGTTTCTGATCAGCATGGAGATGTTGATGATCAGAATATACATACTCATACATGCCAGGAGCAGACAGATGGCAAAAAACGCACCGAATTCCTCGCAGATGGCGGCAAAGATATAGTCCTTGGTCGCTACGGGAATCGTATCAGGACGTCCCCGGCACAGACCCGTGCCGAACCACCCGCCGGCACCGATCGCAAACAGGCCCTGGACGATCTGGTATCCCGAAGTGTCATAGACCGCAAACGGATCTTTCCAGGCCGTGACGCGCTGCCGCACGTGACCGAAGAGATGATAGGCGGCCACGGAAGCCAGGGCGCCCCCCAGAAGGCCGGCAGCCGGATACAGCGGTTTTCTGGTCGCCACATAGACGATGACGATATACGTGATAAAGAAAACCAGAGCAGTGCCCAGATCCGTGGAGAGGACGAGCAGCACGACGTGCAGCGCGGCCACCGCGGTGGCAATGACGACATTGCGGAAAGAGATATTCCTGGACAGTTTTGAGGCCAGGAAAAATACAAGCGTAATTTTGACGAGCTCCGAAAACTGAATCGTGATTCCGCCCACCGTCAGGGAGAGCTTTGCTCCCCCGCTCATGCGGGCCAGGGCGAGAACCCCGAGAAGCGCCACGATTCCGACGAATGCATAGAGCCAGGTCAGCGAGGCCAGGATCCGCAGCCGCCGGATCAGCACGGGGATAATAAATGCGAGAACTGTGCCGCCCGCCGCAATCAGGAACTGCTTGAGCGCCTGCGACTCGTTGATTCTGCCGATCATAATGAACCCGACGCCAAGCAGCATCAGCATGTTGTTGACCAGAAGCATGGATGCTTTCGGATAAATCAGCCTGTAGCAGATCAGGGTGACGGCAAAATACAGAAAAATCCCTGCCGGGAGAATGACGGACAGCGGAGTCCTTTTATTGGCCATAATAATGACATAGCCGAGTCCGACGGTCAGATACATGATCCGGATCTGGCTGTTCAGGTTCCGCTTCCGCTTCCGCTCATCCGAATGCGCCAGGTAGGTATAATCCCTGAGTACAAAAAGCGCCATCAGAATCACGAACAGATATTTCATGATAGATGTCAGTATTGTCATGCTCTATTCGACTCCGCGCAGATAATGTCCTTTCGTAAATGTGCCGTTCCGGGCTTCCGCTCCGGCGGCGGGAAGAAGCGCCGCAGATTTCAGAATCCGTTCCGTTTCCTCCGCGCTCTCATCTGTAAAGGAAAGCCGCAGACGGCGGAAACCCATCTTTCTGATGGAATCATACTCGGAAAACAGATTCAGCGGCACACTGTTTAATACTATATTATAACAGAAAACACAGTCACAGCCGACAGTAAATTTGACGCCCATGCGGTCGGTCAGTTCAACTTCCGAAAATGCATGCCTGCATTTCCCGGTATTGGCCGTCAGACACTGCACGGTGATCATAAGCGGAAGGCGGCCGTAAACGATAAGCTCGCTCTCTCCTTTGCATCTCACGGATAATTCATGCCTGTTCAGCTCAATCGGAGCCGTGTCGGCCCGAATGCCGCAGTCCTGCAGAAAAGCAGCCGCTTCGGAATTATATGTATAGATTCCCGCATCCGCTCTGATCATGTCGGTCAGGCCCTCGCGCATCAGTGCGCACATGGTCTCAAAGCTTCTGACCAGAATGACGGATGCGCCGGCCTCCCGGTATTGGGGGATCGAACCGCGCAACCTCATCTCCGCCTCCCCGCCCCTGTCGATATAGGGACCGGCAATTCCGCAGATTCTGCCGCTCTTCACCACCCGCCTGATGAGGGATAAGGCGTATTCCGGGTCCTTCTGCCGGAGGAGAAGTGATGACTCGAGATAGACGGTTTTCACGGCCTGTCCGGCGGAGAGGATCACGTCCAGCTGTTCCTGAGATGCCGCGACGGCCGAAAAGACGGGACCCGTCTCCCCGGACACGGAATCTGACTCTCCGGACGAGATATCCGCTTTTCCTGACAGAGAGGCCGCACTGCTCTCCATGATAGCGGCAGGCGTGCAGATTCCGCTTTCGTCAGCCGGAAGAGACCGCCTGTACGCGGACAGGATCCGCTCCCTGAGCGCTGCCAGACCGTCCCGGCGGAGTTCATTCAGAGCTCCCACGGGCACAAAGCTTCCGCCGTCGGTATCCACCCCGACTGATGCGGGGCCAAAGTCCGAACCTCCCGTTTTCGAGAGGCTTTCCGCGATTCTCTCTGCTATCAGGGGCCGGTTTTTGGCGGTGTCCGCGAGTGCGCCCCGTACGGCTGCGGTTACACCGCACGCCGAAAAAGAGGCCGTCAGGGGCATTCCGGCTCTGACCTCCGCGGACACGGACACCGGTACGGTCTTCTCTTTATCCATATACCGGCGGTGCATTTCTTCATAGAGGGCATGGCGAGCCGCTGTCTCGTCAGAAGTGAGCTCATGCTTGACGAAAGCCATCATGCCGGAGCCCCTCCTGCGGTAGTAGTACCCGTCGGTGAAACCGCTCCGGTTATAAAGATCCCACAGAATTTGATGATCGGCAGCATCCACATGATAATGCGCGGGATCCTCCGCGTAGAGATCCAGATACTTCCGGTAGACGGACACGACGCCCGCGGCGTATTCGGGCTGCTTCATTCTCCCCTCGATTTTCAGGGAATCAATGCCGGCTCCCGCCAGGTCCGGTATGAGATCAATCGCATTCAGGTCCTTTGGACTCAGGAAATGGCGGGCTTCAGGTTCGTTCAGAATCGAGGCGGAACCGTCGAAGTCCGTTTTTCCTTTCAGATACAGAAGTCTGCAGGGCTGCGCACACCTGCCGCGGTTACCGCTCCGTCCCCCGATCAGACTGGAGTACAGACACTGGCCCGAATAGCAGACGCATAAGGCCCCGTGGACGAACGTCTCCACTTCAAGTCCCTGCGCTTTCAGTTCTTTCAGCTCGGCGAGAGAAAGCTCCCTGGCCGGGACCACCCTGGTCAGTCCGTATTCCTTTAGAAAGCGGACAGATTCGGGACCGGTGATCGTCATCTGGGTACTGGCATGCAGGGGCAGATCCGGAAACGTTCTGTGCAGAAGCCGCATGACGCCGAAGTCCTGGACCAGAACCGCATCGATACCCCTTCTGTAGTAAGGGGTGATAAACGGGATCAGATCGGGGAGCTCTTTTTCCTTGAGCAGGGTATTGACGGTCAGATAGACTTTGACGCCTCTCAGATGCGCATAGTCAATCGCGCTCAAGAGCTCCTCTTCATCGGGATTATCCGCGTAGGCCCTGGCACCGAACCGGCTTCCGCCGATATAGACCGCGTCGGCGCCGGCGGATATCACGGCCCTGAGAGCTTCGGCCGAACCGGCGGGAGCCAGGAGCTCGGGAACAAAAACAGTTTTATTATTCTTCTTCATAGTTTTAAATAGTAAAAGGTGATTACCTGACGGCAATCACCTGTCCTTTCATGAATGTCTCTGTCCGCTTTTCTTTGCGGAATCCATACGAACCTGCAGACTGACCAGTTCCTGCTTCAGATCAAAGAGTTCCTTGTCTTTGGCCTGCAGCTCATCCTCCAGATCTTCCGCCTTCTGTCTCGCTTTAAAGTAATCATCTGCAATATTCAGCGAAATAAGCGTATTCTTCTGGTCGGAAGTCATCCGCCTCCAGCCGCTCAGAGTAGTCAGCTCATCAAGCTTATGGTTCATATAGGAAGCCACGCGCTCCAGATATTCTTCGCTCTCATATCCTGACAGACGCACAATCTTGCCTCCGATCAGAACCTGGACTGTATTCTTTTCAGACATGTTGACCTCCGGTCATGCTGCTTTTTATAGGATAAGTATTATTATATCTGAATCAGTTTTTGTGTCAATGGAAACTGCCCGATCGGCGGATGGTCTCCCGCTCCGTAATCAGAAAGCCGGGGCAGATATCAAAGTCTTCATAAGGCACGCTGTCGAAGACCGTGAAACCAAACGCCAGTGCACAGGTCATGAGGCCGGGGTGCTCATGCAGGTAGCGGTCGTAATAACCGCCCCCGTACCCCACTCTGTGGAGGCTTCTGTCAAATGCAATGCCCGGCATGACAACAAGCGGATCCAATGCCGGAACCGGGACGTAAGCGGCGGGTTCCCGGATATTCATTCTGCCGGGGACGAGGTCTTCCGGGCCCCGGAAGGCTGAAAACAGCATATCCTTCCCGCGCAAGAGAGGTGCCGCCGTCAGTTTGCCCTCGGCGCGGGCCCTCTGGAAAATTTTCTCCGTGCCCACCTCGTGCGGCAGGGATACATAACAGTATACGGCGTCCGCACGCTGCCACTCCTCAGTCAGGAAGAGGCGCGCCGCGCACGCTTCGCTGTATTCGCGCAGAAGCTCCGGATCCGCCGACCGCCTGAGCGCACGAACCGTTCTGCGGATTTCCTGTTTGGTCATGTCACTCTCCCACCGTCAGGACATATGCTCGATGTAATCCATCAGATGGAACTCATGCGGATGAGCGCGGAAGAGCGTTCCCAGCTCTTCCCCTTCCAGAAGCCGGTGAATGATGCGGAAATCGGAAGCATCGGCGATCAGCATATCGGCCCCCGCCGCTCCGGCAATGCGGGCCGCGGCGAGCTTGGTTGCCATTCCTCCAGTTCCGAAGCGGCTTCCCGTGGACCCTTTGGCCATCGCCGTCAGGCTCTCGTCCAGGGAATCCACGCAGCTGATAAACTCCGCATCCGGATTTGCCTTCGGATCATCCGTATAGAGTCCCCGGATATCGGAAAGCAGAATCAGGAGATCTGCCTTGATCAGGGCCGTGACGATCGCCGAGAGGCGGTCATTGTCACCGAAACGGATATCAAAGGTTTCTACCGTGTCATTTTCGTTGACAATCGGGATGACACCCAGTGAAAACAGCTCCTCGAAGGTATTGATGGCGTTTGATCTGCTCTCCTCGCTGAGCATGGTCTGCTTGGTCAGGAGAAGCTGGGCGGTCGTCTGGCCGTATTCGGAGAAAAACTTCTGATAGATCATCATCAGCTTGACCTGCCCGATGGCTGCGCACGCCTGTTTCTGCTTGAGTGTCCGGAGTTCCTTAAGGCCCATCGCCGCCCTGCCGACGGCGATGGCACCGGAGGAAACAATAACAACATCCTTGCCCTGATTGTGAATATCCGCCACTTCGCGGGCCAGAATCTCAATCTTGGGCAGATTCAGTCTCCCCGTTTCCTGGTGAACCAGAGAGGAGGATCCGATTTTTATAACAATGCGCTGTTTGTGTGATAATTGTCTTGCCATACGTATCTGTTTCTTATCTGCTTTTTGTCAGTTGTCAGGGAAGTCCCACTTCCACCTTGGTCTTGCCGCCGTGTTTGGCGACGTTGTCGTTGCGGATCTGGGCCATTTTGGAGAGATAGCTCTCTTCGATTTCCTTGTACCACGCAGACCATTTTTTGATCTTCTCTTCCTCTGCCGCAACCGTTTCGGCGTCTGCCACACATGAAGTGTTCTCAGAATCCGTGCCGATCCTGCAGTCCTTCAGCTGGTCCTTGCGGATCACGGCAATCCACGTCTTTCCGGTGTTGATTTTCAGCGGCTGTCCGTCAGCTGTCTTATAGACAACCGGGGAATAGAAGCTTTCGCGCGACCATGTGATGTCAACAGCCTTGCCGTTGGTGATGTACTTGCCTTTTCCGGAATTCCAGGTATGGTAGTGCAGGTAATGCGTATCCTGGTACGTCACGCCGCTCTGGTATTCGAGAATGATATTTTTGACGGCAAGCTGCTCTCCGTTCTCGGTGTCGACATGGGCGCTTCCGTGCTGATAGCGGCTGTAGAGCCCGGTCTCCCCGCTGTATTCAAAGCAGGGATGGTTGAACGGATAGCCCAGGTCGACGTAGGCGGCGTCCTGTCCGCCCGGCAGCGTATCTTCGTCGCCGACTGCCCTGAATGTATACTGGGGCGTGAAATCCGCCTCATGGTCGGTGCGGTAGCCGAGCGTGCGGATCAGTTCATTGATCTGTTCGCCGCTCGTATAGGCGTTATGGGGCGCGGCATGCGGCCCGTCGCGGAAAAATGCATTATACGGATACGACATCAGTCCGCTTAAGTTGTCCACATCATCGGATTCGAGATACGGGAGTGCGTATGCGGACTGCCCGTAATGACAGTAAATCTCGTCAAGTCCGGCGGCCAGCGAGATGAAATAATCGCGGCAGCTGCGGAGCGGGCCGATCTTGGCTACATCATCATACTGTTCGAATACGGCACAGATCCGGCTCAGATCCGTCTCCACCTCGCATTCGATATAGAGATCCGCCTGCGAGATGCCGCTGGGGGGATCCGCATCTTTGACATTGTCGATCATAAAAGCGACGGGGCGGCGGTTTCCGATTTCCGCCGGAACATATTCTCCCGTCAGGCTGCTTTTGACCATTCCTTCGGGAATCTCCTCCGCCGGCGCTTCCGCCCCGGACAGCGCGGCTTCCGTCTGGCTCTCCCCCGACATGACCGCTTCCGACGGATCCGTAATCTCGCTCAGTGAATCGAGTTCCGTGGCGCCCAGTTCTTCCCGCTCTTCCGCGCCGCCGACCAGAACCTGCATGCTGGGCCTCGCTGACGTCTCCTTAGCCTGGGAGTCGGCAGCCAGGACAGGACATGCCGCAAGGCCCGCGGTCATCAGGAAGACCGCTGTTTTCTTCCAAAAGGCTTTCTTCATCACTTGTTTCATGGCGAATACCTCCCGTTGAATGAAATGATTCATTTTCTGGTGATGCCAAGCGCATCCAGAACCTGTTCCTGGCGCGCCGTCATTTCTGTCTCTTCTTCGGGGCTCATGTGATCGAATCCCAGCAGGTGCAGCGCACTGTGAGCGGTGAGAAAGGCAAACTCGCGTTTTACCGAATGTCCGTATTCTTCTGCCTGGGAGAGCGTGCGCGGGACAGAGATCACAATATCCCCCAGCAGGAGGGCGCCCGTCTCGGGATTAAAGGATCCCGCCCTGTCGGACTCCGCTTCTTCCGTGTGTCCCGGCTGTGTATACTGGAAAACCGGAAATGACAGGACATCGGTCGTGCGGTCGATTCCCCTCGTCTCCCGGTTCAGTTCTCTCATGGCCTCGTCACCCACAAGGGTCAGGCTGACCTCACAGCTGCGGCTGCAGCCGACGCTCCTGAGTACTTCCCCGATGACCTTCTCCGCGGTCTCAGCGGGCGGGAAGGGGAACAGCGTCCGTATATCGCCGCCCTCATATTCATTTTCAAAGTAAACTGTCAGCATCTCATATCTCCGTTCCGGATTATTTCAGCGGTTTCGTCTGGCTGACCGGATCTTCTTCCCGTCATGCACGGAAGAGGCCTTCTTTTCATAGATCTCGTAAGCTTCCACGATCTTCTGTACGAGGGGATGTCTGACGACGTCCCTGGATGTGAGTTCCGAGAACCCGATCCCGTCGATCCTGCCCAGCACCCGCATGGCCACATCCAGCCCGCTCACGGCGCCTGAAGGCAGATCCTTCTGTGTCCGGTCGCCGGTAACCACGACCTTGGAGCCGAATCCGATTCTCGTCAGGAACATTTTCATCTGGGAGGGCGTGGTATTCTGCGCTTCGTCCAGAATGATAAACGCATTGTCGAGCGTGCGGCCTCTCATATAGGCGAGAGGAGCCACTTCAATCAGGCCCTTCTCTGAATTTTTGAGAAATGCCTCCGCCCCCATGATGTCATAGAGCGCATCGTAGAGGGGCCTCAGATACGGGTCGATCTTGCTCTGCAGGTCACCCGGCAGGAAGCCCAGCTTTTCGCCGGCTTCGATGGCAGGTCTCGTGAGAATGATGCGGGACACTTCTTCATTCCGGAAGGCACGGATGGCCATGGCCATGGCAAGATAGGTTTTGCCGGTTCCGGCGGGGCCGATCCCGAAAGTGATCATGTTGCTACGGATCAGGTCGGCGTATTCCTCCTGTCCGATCGTCTTCGGCCGGACCGGACGGCCCTGGGCCGTGTGGATAATAATATCCTCATCTGCCGCCAGCAGTTTCTTCCGCTCTTCTTCATTGACCAGCGTCAGGGCATAGGTGATATTCTGATCCGTGACGGGTTTTCCCCTCTCCAAGAGGGTGCGGAGCATGGCCAGCAGGCTGACCGCCCTGTCCACCTGCGAGCTTTCGCCGCTGACAGTGACATGTCCGTTTCTGAGAAGGATGGAAACAGCGAGTTCTTTTTCTATTTTTTTCAGATTGGAATCGAACTGGCCGAATATATTTCTGGCATGCTCGGCCGGCAGTTCCACCTCTCGATCAATTGTTTTCGGCATGGAGGCGCGTCCTCTTTTCATATAACATATCCGCTGTCATTGTATCATGGCGGCGGTATAAAATCCACGGGGTTATTTATGATACGGTTCTCCGTTAATGATCCTCATGGCCCGGTAAATCTGTTCACATAAGATCACCCGCATCAGCTGGTGGGGAAATGTAAAGGCTGAAAAACTGAGCTGTTCGGACGCCCTGCGGAGCACTTCATCAGACAGCCCGAGCGAGCCGCCGATGACAAAAACCAGACTGCCCCGGCCCCGCTGCATGAGCTCCGACATATGCGAGGCAAAGCCGACGGAATCCCAGGCCTTTCCCTGAATGGCGAGCGCGATCACGTAGTCGTCGTCGCGGATCAGACGGAGCAGGCGGCTGCCTTCCGTCCGGAGGATCTTCTCCCGCTCCGCGTCCGAGGCGCCGTCGGGAGTCTTCTCGTCCTGCACCTCGGTGATGGATATTTTTGCATAGCGGCCCAGCCTTTTCACATATTCGGCTGCGGCATCTCTGTAAAACGATTCTTTGATTCTGCCCGTGCAGAGAATTCTGATCTGCATCTTACGTAGAGGAACTCCTTTCCCGTCACAAGCGGCTTAAAGGATGCCGCCCTGTATTTTAAAAAGAAAAAGGGGCAGGGGACAGACCCCTTGCACCCGCTGCGCTTCGCGGCTGGAAGGCATCCGTTCCGTGCCCGATGATCATGTTTCTTATGCAACGTTTTGCTTATTCGATCGTATAAATCGCCTTGACCACCTTGCTCTTCACTCCGAACTGGTTCATGCACACGGCATTGATTCTCGCAATGCCCTTCTCGAGCACAACCGGGGAGCGGTAGATCCCGCTCTGCTCCGAAGGCGTTGTGCCGTCGGTTGTATAATAGATCGTGCCCTCTTTGCAGTACATTTTCAGCTTAGTGCCCGCCGGGTACGTGTTGCCGCTGACTAGCGAGAAAGTCGGCGGATCGGAGAGATACTTGCTGTAGGCCGCTTTGATACTCTGAAAATCAGTGGCCCGTACAACCTCAGAGACGCCGTCATAGTCTTCTCTCTCAAGGAGAAGCTGCAGCAGTTCTTCACAGGCCTCAAGGGAGGCCGGATTCTTCCGGACGACTTCGCGGAGCACGCTTTCGGCTCCGGAAGGATTATCCATCTGCAGCAGGATTTTGGCCTTGAATACGCCGCACTCGGCCGAATCGGGGCGGAGCGCGAGCGCCCGGTCACAGTAGGTGAGGGCCATGGCATAATTGCCGCCCTCGAATTCCTCCCGGGCATGTTTGTTCTGATAGCCGAAATTGGACCAGGCGTGCTGACGGATATAGAAAACCATTAAAAACGTCAGACCCGCGGATATAAGAAGAATCATGAACAGTCTGGCCATGGCAACGGCAGGCCTGACCCGGTTGCGCCTGGCTTCGGCTTCCGCTCTCCGCCGCATCCTGCGCTCCAGCTCGGCCTGTTCCTTCAGCAGCTGCTGCCGCTCCATACTGACCGTCGTGAAATCAGGCACTAGCTGAACTTCCGTGCCGCATTCCGGACAGTATAACTTGCCCTTTGGAATTTCGCATCCGCAGTTGGTGCATTTCATGATCAGATCTCCGACAGATAAGTTTCGAATTCTTCCATGTTCATGAGAATTTTGCGGGGCTTGGTCCCCTCTTCGCCTCCGACGACGCCGGCTTCGGCAAGCTGGTCCATGATGCGTGCGGCCCGGTTGAAACCGATCTTGAAAGCGCGCTGCAGCATGCCGATGGAAGCTTTCTCCTTTTCAATGATCAGCCTTCCGGATTCCGCAAAATACTCATCCCTGTCGTCACTGCCGTTTCTGTCTCCGGCGGACGGCGCAATCCCGGCCGAAGCAATCTGCTGCTCGACCTCCGCGCTGTATTCGGTATTTCCCGACTGGTCGGTCAGGAAGCGGACCACTTCGCTGATATCGTGATCAGACACATAGCATCCCTGGACACGGGCCGGCTTCGGATATCCCTGGGGATAGAACAGCATGTCGCCGTGTCCGAGGAGTTTTTCGGCTCCGTTCATATCGAGGATCGTGCGGCTGTCCGTGCCGGATGTCACCGCCAGGGCCACCCGCGAGGGCATGTTCGCCTTAATCAGACCCGTGACGACATTGACGGAAGGTCTCTGTGTGGCAATAATCAGATGAATGCCGGCCGCACGGGCCAGCTGGGCCAGACGGCAGATCGCGTCCTCCACTTCGGAGGAGGCCACCATCATCAGATCCGCCAGCTCATCTACAATGACGACGATGCGGGGAAGCGGCTTCAGTTTTTCGTCGGTATCCGTTTCCCTGTTGATCTTTTCGACTCTTTCGTTATAAGACCGGATATCGCGCACACCCGGAAATGCCGCAAAGCGGTTGTAGCGCTCCGTCATCTCCTGAACCGCCCAGTTCAGGGCGCCCGCAGCTTTTCTGGCATCCGTCACGACGGGAATCAGAAGATGCGGGATGCCGTCGTAGATCTTGAGCTCGACCACCTTGGGGTCGATCATCAGGAACTTCACCTGGTCAGGCGAAGATTTCAGGAGAATACTCATGATCAGGGTGTTGATGCAGACTGATTTACCGGAGCCCGTGGCGCCGGCGATCAGAAGATGCGGCATCTTTTCGATATCGGTCACAACCGGGTTGCCTCCGATATCCTTGCCGACCGCAAAAGCGAGGACGGCTCTGCTGTCCGTAAATTCCGGAGACTCGCAGATATCCCGCAGCATGACCGGAGCCACCTCTTTATTCGGCACTTCGATTCCGATGGCTGCCTTGCCCGGAATGGGCGCCTCGATTCTGATCTCCGAGGTGGCCAGATTCAGCTTGATATCATCCTGGAGATTGATAATCCGGCTGACCTTGACCCCGTGATCCGGCTGCAGTTCATAGCGCGTGACGGTCGGTCCCCTGCTGACATTGACGACTTTGACGTTAACGCCGAAATCTTCCAGTGTCTTCTGCAGCTTGCGCGCCGTCTCCATCAGTGTCTTTCCGGAATCTCCACGGACCGCGCGCCCCTTGGTCAGCAGTGAGACGGGAGGAAACCGGTAAGCGGACTCTTCTTTTCCAGACGCGAGGATCTCGCTCGTGATCTCGGAAACGGGCGCCGATCCTGGGGATGCCTTCTGCCCGCTCCGGCGTGCTTCCTTGCGTCCCTCCGTGCCGGACGCGCCCTGCCCTTTTGAAGCAAAAGGCGCAGTCGCAGGGGCCTCTTCGGACACAGACCGGACAGAAGCCGCTTCCTGAGCGCGATCTGCTTCCGTCTCCTGCAGGAAGGCTGCATCCCCGAGCGGGGAAGGCTCTTCCGCCGGAATGGAATCATTCTGCCCGGAGGCGGGAAGATCCCTCAAAAATGAAGGCACTTCAAAATTTTCCAGATTCACTTCGGGCGTGATCGCGGCAGGTGCCGGAAGCGGCGGCATCGGCTCCGCTGCGGACAGCGGATCACTCTTCGGAGGCTGCTCCCCGATCATATATTCGGGAATGGGCCTGGGCTTTTTCTTTTTGACTTCGGTTTCCGCCGATTTGACGGGATCCTTTTTCACCAGGGTAACTCTGTCGAGAAGACCGTATGCCTCTTCCCGGATGCTGTCAGTGCGGCTGAACTCGTCCATTGCCGCTTTTTTCCGGCGGGAGGCCGCTTCCGCATCGCGCCGCTTCTTTTTTTGCCGCATTTCCATGAGCTCGCGGCGGCGTGCTGCTTCTCTAAGCTCCCTTTTCTCTCTCTTTTCTTCCTGTCTGAGCAGCCACTGCTCCCGTTCCTCTTCCAGTTCGAGAGCTTTCTCTTCCCGGTGCATGCGGCGTCTGTTCCGCGCATCGATCGCAGCATTGCGGCTGCCCGCTCCCAGCTGTGTCAGAAGCGGCTTCTGCGTGAGCACGATCGCTCCGACAATCAGGCCGCATATGGTCAGGACATACGCACCGGCAGTTCCCAGACAATAGGCAAATGCCCAGATAATAATACCTCCCGCAAATCCCCCTCCGGTATGATCCTCATATGAAACACGGTAGAGATCCCCGATCAGCGTATCGCGGGAGACAGGTACTGTCAGCAGATGCACAAACGCCGCGAGGAACAGAAATAAAATGATCAGTCCCGTCATCTTCCTGGCAATCTGGGGATTGCCGCGGTTTGCCAGAAAGAACGCAAATCCGAAAAACAGGAAGAACGGAAACAGCCAGGCCATCAGTCCGAATACGCCGAACAGAGCGTCGCTCATGACGGTTCCGTAACGGCCGATCAGATGCAGATTGGCCAGGAAAATCAGCACCGAGAAGGCCAGAACGAAAACAAGCAGAATCTCCCGGCCTACTGTACGGCTCTCCCTGCGGACGGATGTGACGGCGGCACGGCCGGTCTTTTTGCCCGTCGATCTGCGCGGGGCCGCGGTTTTGCCGCTCTTATTCCTTCCTGTCTGTTTTGAGGTACTGCGGGCAGTGCCTGTTTTTCTCTGCGGGCGCCCGCTCTCGGGCGCTTTCTTTTTAGCAGCTGCTGCCATACTCTCCCTTCCTCAAGTCGTCTTCCTCTTCCTCTTCATCGCAGAAGATATCCGATCAGTATCGCCGTCATGCCGATCACGAAGCTGTAATATGCATAATTTGTAAAACGGCTGCGGCGCAGCAGCCGGATAAACGTATTGATCACCAGAGTGCCTGTCACCGCCGCCGAAAGCATGCCGAGTATACAGACAAGCAGTACCTGGGTTGAAAAAATCCCCTGTACAATCCCCACAATGACCTCCAGCACAAATGCGGCAAACACAGTGGGAACAGAAAGCAGCAATGTAAAGCGCACCGCTGTCTTTCTGTTAAAGCCCGCATAGATGCCGGCACAGAGCATGATAGCTGTACTGGATATGCCGGGAAACACCGTCAGGCCGTTGATCAGGCCGGCCAGCCAGGCCGCACGGGCGGGCACTTCTTTGGGAACGGTGCTCCCGGGAGCGACCCGGTCCGTGACAAGGAGAACGATGCCCGTGATGAGAAACCCGATGCCCGCAAAAAACGGAGAATCTGCCGCTGATGCGACCATATTCCGCAGCAGCAGACCAGTCGCCGCGGTGGGAATCATGGCCGTAAAGATGATATATGACAGTTTTCCGGAATTTGTGTGGGCTGTCTTTGAAAAGGCAGCCGGGCGTTCCCGGCTGTCCTGTCTCACAGAACCGGCAAGATTTCCCAGGATGACCGCATAGATGCGGAATCCCTCGGCAAACATCCTGACGACTTCGCGGCGCATTGTGATAAAAACGGCGATCATGGTTCCGGCGTGCAGAAAAACATGGAACGTAAGAGCAGGGATCTGAATTCCGCTCAGACGTTCCAGAATAACCAGGTGACCGGAGGAGCTCAGGGGAAGAAACTCCAGAACTCCCTGCACGGCACCGAGCAAAATAGCCAGAAAAAAGTCCATAGATACCTCTCACAAAACGGCACGATCAGTCTTCTTCGTCCCAGTTGTGATAGACATCCTGCACATCGTCACTGCCCTCGAGCAGATCCAGAATCTTTTCGAGAGAGGCGATGTCAGAAGGATCGCTTAATTTTACATAGTTCTGCGGAATCATGGTCACGGAGGCCTCGGCCATGGCGACTCCCTGTTCCTCCAGCGTCTTTCTCACTTCGTCGAAGGATGACGGATCCGTGATGATCTCATAGCTGTCTTCCTCTTCGGAGAAGTCTTCGGCACCGGCGTCGAGGGCGGCCATCATCAGATCGTCGGACTCCATCTCGCACTCTTCCTTGTCGATAATAATCTGGCCCTTTTCGTCAAACATAAAGGAGACGCTGCCGGATGTGCCCAGGTTTCCGTTTCCTTTCGAAAAAGCGGAGCGGACATCGGCTGCCGTCCTGTTCTTATTATCCGTCAGAGCGCGGACGATAATCGCAACACCGCCGGGGCCGTAGCCCTCATATGTCAGCTGCTCATAGTTAGCCCCGCCGTTGTCGCCGGATGCTTTCTTGATGCCTCTCTCGATCGTGTCATTGGGCACGTTGTTGGCTTTTGCCTTGGCGATCACTGCTGCGAGCTTGAAATTGTGGGAGGGATCCGGACCGCCTTCCTTTACCGCAACGGCGATTTCACGGCCGATGATGGTGAATATTTTGCCCTTGGCAGCGTCGTTCTTTTCCTTTTTATGTTTGATATTTGCAAATTTTGAATGGCCTGACATATCCCTTATCTCCTGTTATTCTTAATAATTCCTGAACCTAAAATGTAACACAGTTACCGGAAATAATCAACCTGTTCGACAATCCGCCCGTCTTCCGTATAATTCCGCGGCACGCGGCGCGAAATACAGCACACCAGTTCATAATTGAAGCGGCCGCTCAGATCTCCCAGTTCCTCTGCAGTGATCCGCTCCCCTTCCTGGGTGCCGAGCAGAACAACCTCATCTCCCGTCTTTACGCCCGGGATTCCGCTCACATCCACCATAAACTGGTCCATGCAGACCCTGCCCGTCACGGGCGCTTTCTGCCCGTGAATCAAAACATATCCCTTGTTTGAGAGGCCGCGGGGATAGCCGTCCGCATAGCCGACGGGAATCGTGGCGATCCGCGTTTCCCGGCCGGTCACATATGTTCCGCCGTAGCTTACGGGACTGCCCGCGGGCAATGTCTTGACATAGGACACGTGGCTTCTGATGGTCATGACCGGCATGAGATCCCCCATTTCGGAGGCCACTTCTCCGGACGGCATCAGGCCGTACAGTGTAATGCCGGCGCGCACCAGATCCAGGTTCATCTGCCGGAAGCGCATCAGGGCGGCGCTGTTGGAGACGTGGCAGACAGCCGGACGGATGCCTCTCTCCTGCAGCATCTTCCGGAACATCTCATACTTGCTGAACTGGATTTCGGCAGGCTCCCCTGACGGCTCGTCCGCCCTGGCAAAATGGGTGAACAGGCCCTCGATCTCAAGACCGGGAAGACGGCTGATTTCCTCCGCCTCGCGGGCAGCCGCCTCATCGGGGAAGAAACCGATTCTCCCCATGCCAGTATCGACTGCCAGATGGACGCGCACGGTTTTTCCCGCCGCCTGTGCGGCAAGGGAGAGACGCCGGGCGGAGTCCGTATCAAAGAGGCAGGGCCTCAGGTCATAGGTCAGAATATCTTCATAGCATTCTTCAAACGTATATCCGAGAAGAATCACCGGTTTTGTGATTCCGTTCCTACGGAGCGACGCCGCTTCATCAGATGTTGCGCAGGCAAATCCCCAGACGGCAGGATTGCTGCCGAGCCTTCTGGCAATCTGAAGTGCCCCGTGACCGTAGGCATCCGCCTTGATGACCGCGCAGATGGATGTCCCCTCCGTAAGCCGGTTCTTCATGACTTCTATATTGTGATCGATTGCGTCCAGACTGATCTCCGCACAGACTCTGCTGTATTTTTTGATTTCCATGATTTTAACGTGTTCCTCTTTTCCAGATATTCATTCATACAGAAACCGGTTTTATGCCGGATTCCCCTGATTCTTATATGCGCAGATCTTTCATGGCTTCTGCGATGTCGGATGCCATCATACCGGATCTGCCGTGTTTTTCAGCCGCGGAATCCCCCGCCAGGCCATGCAGGAATGCGCCGAGGGCACCCGCTCCCGCGGGATCCGTTCCTCTCGCGAGCAGAGCCGCCGTCACGCCGGTGAGCACATCACCGCTTCCGGCCCCTGCCATCCCGTCATTGCCGGACAGATTCAGGTAGAGCGGTCCGCCCGGCACTGCCGTGACGGTGCGAGCATCCTTCATGACACAGACCGCTCCGTACCGGTCCGCAAAGGCGGACGCCGCGTCAAACGGATGCAGCTTCAGTTGGGAGACGGCGACTCCGGTCAGTCTCGCCATCTCGCCCATATGGGGCGTGACGATGACCGGACCTCTGTGTGCTTCCAGGAGCGGCAGCATGGAGGCTGCCGTCAGATTGAGCGCATCCGCATCCAGAACCAGCGGGTGTTCAGCCTCCGTCAGAAGCCATCTGACCATCGTCTGCGCAGCTTCGCTTTTGCCCAGTCCCGGACCGGCGGCAATCACATCCGCCCATGCGGCGGCTTCGGCCAGCCGGCTCTGCGCGTCCTCCGCTGATGTCCATGTAGACAGAAGCGCTTCCGGCAGCACGCTCTGCACGATCTCCCGGTTGCATTCATCAGTCAGCACCCTGACCATGCCGCAGCCGCTCCGCAGGGCGGACAGCGCTGCCAGACAGGCCGCGCCGGCCATATTCCGGCTTCCTCCGACGATCAGGACCCTGCCGAAGTCAGATTTATTTCCGGCCGGATTCCGCGGGGGAATCCATGCCCTCAGGTCCTTCCGCTCAAGCGCGAGAAGCGGCCTCTCATCGGGGATATCCTCCACGCCGATCTCGGCGCAGGTAACTCTTCCCGCATAAGAAGCGCCCGGATACAGAAGAAGGCCCGGCTTCAGAAGCTGCATGGTGACGGTGCGCCGTGCCCGGATGGCGCAGCCCCTGACCTGCCCCGTGTCGGCGTCAACACCGCTGGGGATGTCGACGGCCACAACCGGTACGCCCGAATCATTGACCTGTCCGATCAGATCTGCATAGCGGCCCGAAATATCCCGGGAGATGCCGATTCCGAACAGGGCATCCACGATCAGGCCGTACTCTGCCGGATTCACCCGGTCCGTCACCGGGATCCCCATCTTCCTGACGATCCGGTACTGCCTGCCGCATTCTTCCGTCATGTGATCCGGGTTTCCGGCCGGATAAACGGCGCAGGAAATCCCCTTCAGCGTCAGAATCCGCGCACAGGCGAAGCCGTCCCCGCCGTTATTTCCCGAACCGCACAGAACGAGAACCCTGCTCTCTTTCCCGCAGTGCCCGCCGGCTTCGGAAAGCATCTCCATGACGGCGCGGGCCGTTTCCAGTGCGGCACGCTCCATAAGCACGGCTGACGGCACGCCGATGTCGTCCATCATCCGCATGTCGCGTCTTTTCATTCCTTCAGCGCGCACGATATGCAGCATATTCGCTCCACTTCCTTTCTTTTGTCAACCCATTCATTATATGATTGCATGATCGGGCTTGTCAAATGCCGCGGCTGTCAAAGCGATTGCACCTTTTCCGCGATTATGCGATAATGCAGTGAGCACCTTTCGGGGTGCGGCTTAAAAACCGCTTACGGAGCAGATATGATACTAAATATTTCTGATATCAGCAAAGAATATGACGGGAAACCGGTTCTGAAAGGCATCTCGTTTCATATAGAAGCCCATGAGAAGACAGCCCTGATCGGCATGAACGGGGCCGGAAAATCCACTCTTCTCAAAATCATCATGGGCCTTGAGGAGGCGGACAGAGGCTCCGTCGTCCTCTCGCGCGACATCACCACGGGATATCTGGCGCAGCATCAGGATCTCAAGGGAGAACAGACCATCTACCAGGAGCTTCTCGGCGTGCGCCGCGAGCTGCTTGAGCTCTCGGATTCGATCAGGAAGACGGAAAACATGATGGCCTGCCTGGAAGGTGAGGAACTGCAGGACGCCATGGAGCGATACGCGAGAATGACCGAAGAGTTTGAGCGGAACGGCGGCTATTCCTACAAAAGCGAAGTGACCGGCGTCCTCAGGGGCCTCGGATTTGAAGAGGAAGAATTCGGCAGAAAAATCCACGAGCTCTCGGGAGGCCAGAAAACCAGGGTCGCGCTCGGGCGTCTCCTGCTCACGGCGCCGGATCTGATCCTTCTGGACGAGCCGACCAACCATCTCGACATGCATTCCATCGAGTGGCTGGAGACATATCTGATCAATTACCGCGGGGCTGTCCTGATTGTCTCTCACGACCGGTATTTCCTGAACCGCGTGGTGACCAAGGTGGTCGAAATCGAAAACGGCATCTCCTACACATACCGCGGCAACTATGACGCATACAGCGTGAAAAAGGAACAGCAGAGAAAAGCCGCCTATGCGGCCTGGCTCAACGCCGAGCGGGAACGGAAGCACCAGGAGGACGTCATCGCCCGTCTCAAGTCCTTTAACCGCGAAAAATCAATCCGCCGCGCGGAAAGCAGGGAGAAACTGCTGCAGAAAATGGAAACCCCGGAGAAACCGGCGGAACTTGCGGACAGCATGAAGCTCCGCTTTACCCCCGGGAAAGAAAGCGGCCGGGATGTTCTGTCCGTGGAGAATCTCTCCATGAGTTATCCGGGTCTCCCGCTCTTCCGCGATATTTCGTTCGAAATCAAAAAAGGGGAGCATGTCGCTATCATCGGTGACAACGGAACGGGCAAATCCACCCTGCTGAAAATCCTGAACGGTGTCCTGGCGCCGGACAGCGGCGAATACAGGTATGGCACAAATGTATTCGAAGGATATTACGACCAGGAAATGCAGGTGCTGGACGACAGAAAAACGATCTTCGGGGAAATCTCCGACGATTATCCGTATATGACCAATACGGAGATCCGGACCAAGCTGGCCGCTTTTCTCTTTATCGGAGAGGACGTGTTCAAGCCGATCAGCGCCCTGTCCGGCGGTGAGCGTGCCAGAGTGTCTCTCTGCAAGCTAATGCTGTCGGATGCCAACTTCCTCATGCTGGACGAGCCGACCAACCATCTGGATATCAGCTCGAGGGAAGTACTGGAGTCTGCGGTCCGCGCCTATGAAGGAACAGTCCTCTATGTCTCCCACGACCGTTACTTCATCAACAGAACGGCCCACCGCATCCTTGACCTGACACACCGGAAGCTTCTGAATTATATCGGCAATTACGACTACTATCTCGAAAAAAAGGAAGACGTGGAGCGGGCTGCTCTGGGCGCGGAGGAGGTTTCCGCGGAAATCAGGAGCGAATCCGCGGCGCGTCTGGACTGGAAAGCACAGAAAGAAAAAGACGCAAAAGAAAGAAAACGGAAAAACGATCTGGCGCGCCTGGAAGCGAAAATCGATGCCCTTGAAAAAGAAGACGCGGAAATCGACCAGCTGTTCGAAGACAGCGAAATCGCCGGAAATCCGGAAAAACTGACAGAACTCAGCATCCGCAAAGACGAGCTGGCCCGGCAAATCGAAGCGGCCTA
>CACXFM010000163.1 GCA_902766955.1 uncultured Lachnospiraceae bacterium
CCTCGAGTATCTTTTCAGCTGTTTCTTTCATATGTCATCACCTCCCGAGGCACTCATTATAACATGGCGGACAACCCGTATCAATGACACGCTTCACAGCTTCATAGCAGGATCTTACTGACTTTGTCAGCTGAAGCGGACTTTCATATAGCCCTTGATGATTTCCACGCCTTTGTCAAATCCCAGCTTGGAGCAGTCGATGCAGAGATCGTAGTTCCGCGTGTCATACCACTCCTTGCCTGTATGGTAGTAGTAGTACTCCGCCCGGCGGTAGTTCTCTTTCTCCACGAATTTCTCCAGCTCTTTATAGGGCAGGGATTTCTTTTTGGCCGCCTGTTCCATCAGGAAATCATGAGGCGCATGTACAAAGACCCGCACCACATTGGGCCGGTCGCGGAGGATGAAGCTCGCACAGCGGCCGACGATAATACAGCTCTCCGTATCCGCCAGCTGCTTGATCACCTTCGCCTGATAATTGAACAGGTTCTGATCCGATGTGAAGCCCGCGTGGTCCGGCGGAAGCAGCTCGTCCCTGTACACGGCGGAACCTCCGCGGAAGAGCGCTCCCGGTTTGTAGTTCATATCCGCCTTGACAAACAGGGCTTCGTTGATGCCCGAATCGTCTGAAGCCAACTTCAGGATCTCCTTGTCATAATAGTGATATCCGAGATCCTTCGACAGCATTTCCCCGATCGTGCGCCCGCCGCTGCCGTACTCGCGATTGATACAGATCACAATATTCTGCTCCATGGCTGCCCTCCTTACATTGCTGTGGTGACGTATTCCCACCTGCGAATATTATTCTCCCAGATATGCTTTCCGGATCTCGTCGTTCTGAAGAAGGTCCTTTGCGGGGCCTTCCAGAGAAATCCGGCCAGTCTCAAGTACATACGCGCGGTCCGCGATGGACAGCGCTTTCTTCGCGTTCTGTTCGACCAGAAGGACGGTTGTGCCTTCTTTCGAAACCTCTTCGATAATGTTGAAAATCTCGGACACGAAGATCGGCGAAAGTCCCATGGACGGCTCGTCCATCAGGATAATGCGCGGTCTCGACATCAGCGCCCGGCCCATCGCGAGCATCTGCTGCTCGCCGCCGGACAGTGTTCCCGCGGTCTGCTTCGCTCTCTCTTTGAGGCGCGGGAAATGCCCATAGACTTCCTGCAGCGACTTCTGCTTTTCCGCGGCGTCCTTCCTCGTATAGGCGCCGAGCATCAGGTTCTGGTACACCGTCATCTCCGGAAATACGCGGCGGCCCTCCGGGACATGGGCCATCCCCATCTCCACGATTTTGTGGGCGGGCATCTTTGTGATATCCTTCCCCTCGAACTCCACTTTTCCGCCCGCTTTCTCCACGAGCCCGGTGATCGTGTGCAGAGTCGTCGTCTTGCCGGCGCCGTTCGCGCCGATGAGCGCGATGACCTCCCCCTGGTTTACCTCGAAGGAAATGCCGCGGAGAGCGGGAATGACACCGTATTTCACACTCAGATCTGTTACTTTCAGCATTGACATGATGCCTCTCCTCCTTATCCGCCGAGATAGGCCTTGATGACTTCGGGATCCGCAAGCACGGTCTTCGTCTCTCCCTCTGTCAGAATGCGGCCGAAATTCAGGACCGTCAGCTTCTCGCAGATTCCGGCGACAAGCTTCATATCATGCTCGATCAGCAGAATGGTCATATCGAAGTTTTCGCGGACGTATTTGATATCATCCATCAGCTCCTGGGTCTCGTTCGGATTCATGCCGGCGGCCGGCTCGTCCAGAAGGAGGAGCTTCGGATTCGTCGCCATCGCGCGGGCGATCTCCAGCTTGCGCTGTTTGCCGTAGGGCAGGTTTGCCGAGATCGTATCCGCCTCGTCCTCGAGATTGAACACGGAGAGCAGCTCGAGCGCTTTTTCGTTCATCTGTTTCTCCGTTTTGAAGTAGGACGGCAGGCGCAGGATCGCGGCCGCTGTCGAATACTCGTATTGGTTGTGAAGCCCGATCTTGACATTGTCCAGAACGGTCAGCTGCTTGAAGAGACGGATGTTCTGGAAAGTCCTGGCGATCCCGGCCTTGTTGATTTCGATCGTGGAGAGGCCCGTGATATCGCGGTCCTCCAGGCGGATCACGCCCTCATTCGGTTTGTATTCTCCCGTCAGAAGGTTGAATACGGTCGTCTTGCCGGCGCCGTTGGGGCCGATGAGGCCGTACAGATCACCCTTTTCGATGGTCAGATGGAAGTCATCGACAGCACGGAGGCCGCCGAACTGTATGGACAGATTGTTGATTTCAAGGAGTGCTGCCATTTATCTGCCCTCCTTTCCCGCTTCATTGTTCTTTTTGCGCCCGAAATGCGCCTGGATCCAGGCCCGGGATTTCGGGTTCCAGTTTACGATCATCATGACGATGAGGACGATCGAATAGATCAGCATGCGGTAGTCGTTCATGAACCGCAGCAATTCCGGAATCAGTGTCAGTACGATCGCAGCGATAATGGATCCTCTGGTGGAACCGATGCCGCCCAGCACCACGAAGACCAGGAAAAGAATCGACATGTTGTAACCGAATCTCGCGGGCGTCGCCATGAGGGACGCCAGGTTGTGAGAGTAGAGAGCTCCCGCACAGCCGGCAATCACGGCTGACATCGTGAAGGCAAGCATCTTGTATTTCGTGATCGGGATACCGACCGAACCCGCCGCGATGTGGTTGTCGCGGATGGACATGATCGCCCGGCCTTCTCTCGAGTTGATCAGGTTCAGCACGATCACCGTCGCGACGAGCAGAATCAGGAAACCGATTGTAAAGTTGGAGTCGTTGGGCGTCCCGGAGATACCCTGGGGGCCGTTGATGATCATTTCGCCGTCCGGCAGCATTCCCAGAGCCATCTGGTCCTTAATGGAGAAATGCAGGCCGTTGGCATCGCGTCCCACGTAGAGGACGTTCATGATATTCTTGATGATTTCACCGAAGGCCAGCGTCACGATGGCCAGGTAGTCGCCGTTCAGACGGAGCACCGGGATGCCGATCAGGAAGCCGAAAATGCCCGCCACGATGCCGCCGATCAGAATCGCCAGCAGGAAGCGCGGGAAAACCGGCATCGTCTCTGCAAAAAGCTTGCTGAAGAAAGAGCTCGCAAACGCGCCGACGCACATAAAGCCCGCATGTCCGAGGGACAGCTCGCCGAGTATGCCGACCACGAGGTTGAGGGAAACCGCCATCGTCGCGTAGACGCAGAGCGGCACCAGAAGGCCCCGCATCTGGTTGTTGATGAGCCCCGCCCCGTTCAGAATCTGAACGAGCACATAGATCGCCACGATCATCAGGACCGTGCCGATATTATCGCGGGAAGTTCTGGATATCGATTTTACCTGTTTCATATCCTTCTCCTCCCTTCTCAGACCTTCTCCTGGATCACCTTGCCCATGAGGCCGGTGGGCTTCACGAGAAGGACGATGATCAGTACGGAGAATACGATTGCGTCAGACAGCTGTGATGAAATGTAGGTTTTGCCCAGAATTTCAATGATACCGAGCAGAAGACCGCCGATCATGGCGCCCGGGATCGACCCGATGCCGCCGAAGACAGCCGCGACGAATGCCTTGATGCCGGGCATGGAGCCGGTATAGGGCGAAAGCGTGGGATACGCCGAGCAGAGCAGTACGCCCGCGATGCCCGCCATGGCGGAGCCGATAGCGAAGGTCAGCGAGATCGTTTTGTCCACGCTGATGCCCATGAGGGAAGCGGCGCCCCTGTCCTGCGCGCAGGCCAGCATGGCCTGACCCGGACGGGTCTTGTTGATGAATGTCTGGAGCAGAGCGACCAGAACGATACTGACGATGATGCAGATCACACTGATCGTCTGGATCATAAAGTCTCCGATCTGGATGCGCTGCCATGCAAACGGAACGATCGATGTGAACATTTTCGGATTGGAACCGAAAATCAGAAGCGCCATGTTCTGGAGAAAATAGCTGACGCCGATGGCGGTAATCAGCACCGCCAGAGAAGACGTGGCGTGGCGCAGGGGCTTGTAGGCGACTTTCTCGATCGTCATGCCGAGAAGCATACATCCGACTATGGAAGCCAGAATCCCGACCCCTGTCGGAAGTGTGAGCGTCGTAATCACCGAAAACGCGACATAGGCGCCGACCATGATGACGTCGCCGTGTGCAAAATTCAGCATCTTCGCGATACCGTAGACCATCGTGTAGCCGATGGCAATGATCGCATAGATGCTGCCCAGGCTAAGGCCGTTTATCAAACTAGTTAAAAAGCTGATCATGAAACTCTCTCCCCTGCTTGTTCTGCTGCCGGAAAAAATACCGGAAGCGGTTTGCATACATCTCAAAGTATACCATTTCAGGTACAGAAAATAAAGAAGTCATTGCGGGGCCGGGCCCCCTTAAGGTGTGTGAAAGGATCAAAGAGTCGCTTTGCGACTCTTTGCGCGCTGGTGCGCGCAGGCAAATGCCTGCATAATACATCTGCGCACCAGTCGCATCCCGCCCGGAGGGCTTTTTATCTTATAGGAAATGCAACGCAATTTCCTATAAGATAAAAAACGGGGGCCAGACCTCCTTTAGCGTGCTAAAGGGGATCTGACCCAGTTGTCTTATTCTTCCGTTAAATCAGCGCTTTTCAGTCTGCAGAGACATATACGCCGTTCTCGATGACCATGGCCTTCGGCTCTTTGTCCGGCTCGCCGTCTGCTGTCCAGTGGATGCCGGCGCCCGTCAGACCGTCGATCTGGATTTCCGTGAAGGCAGTCTTCAGCGCTTCACACATATCAGAGATGGACATATCCGGTGTGATCGCTGCCTTCTCAGCAGCAGCCTTAACGGCATAGACAGCATCATAAGCATCCGCTGCGAACTGGTTCGGGATCTCGCCGTAAGCTTCCTGATATTTGGCCACGAAGTTCTTGGTCAGATCATCTTCCGCGTCAGCGACGAACGGTGTCAGAAGCAGAACGCCTTCCGCCAGTTCCTTCTGGAAGTTGTCCATAGCCAGCATGCCGTCGAGGCCGTCGCAGCCGAAGAACTTGGCGTTAATGCCCATGGAGTATGCCTGTGTCAGGATCGTGCCTGCCTGTGTGTAATAGATCGGCAGATAGATCAGGTCGACGCCGGCGTCCTTGCACTTCTGCAGCTGGGCCGTGAAGTCCGTGTTGGAGTCAGCCGTGAAGGCTTCCTTGACTGCCACTTCCAGGCCGAGCTCGGCAGCTCTCGCCTCGAAGTTTGCTTCGATACCCGCTGAATACGGATCGGAGCTGTCATAGATGGCGCCGATCTTGGTAGCCAGAGCCTTCTCGGAGATGTAATCCGCGGATTTTGTTCCCTGTGCCGGATCGGAGAAGCAGACGCGGAACACGTTGTCATACTTCGTGCAGTCCTGTGAAGAACCGGAAGGCGTGATCTGGAACATATTGTCTGCCTTGGTTTTCTCGGCCACGGCGATCGTGCAGCCGGAAGTCGTCGGGCCGACCAGGATCTGCATACCCCAGTCCTTCAGGGCATTGTAGGCGCTGACAGACTTCTCGTTGTCAAGCTCATCATCCTCGCCTTTATACTCAATCTGTACGCCGTTGAGTCCGCCGGCTTCGTTGATCTCGTCCACGGCGATCTGCGCGCCGTTGACAACCGCGTTGCCGTAGTTTGCGGCAGCTCCGGTCAGCGGGCCGATGGAGCCGATCTTGAATACGTCGTCAGCCTGCACAAAGGCGGCGCCGAGAGACATTGTCATTGCAGCGGTGATCGCAAGTGCCATGATCTTCTTCATTTTCATAGTAAATCCTCCCTGCATAAATGATCTGAAACTTAGAAATTATGATACTCTCTGCGTAAATTCTTGTCAATTACCATATTTTAGTACACTGACGCAATGCGGAGGCAAAGCCCGCGCATTCCCTGTTACGGGACAGCGCCGCTCCGCCTCCGCTTTGATTTGCGGCGGTCAGGATTCCTCCTTTACCGTCGCCTGTTTTTCGATGTAGGAAACAAATACGTTTCCGCCTTCCAGCATGCTGTTGGTACTGTCGTTGATACCCATGTAGTAGTGCTCCCCCGTGTCGAAATTGTAGAGGAGCGTATTATAACGGTCGTACCCGACGATGACCGCCGTGCTGCCGTCCGCCAGTCTGGTCACGCATGCCCTGCCCTGGGACAGCTGGTAGAGCACCTGGTCCAGGGTGCAGCCGCTCAAATTCAGTACCGTCACGTCATCACCGGCCTGCATCTGCAGACTCTCCGCGATGATCTCACCGGACAGGAACACCTGCGGGATATCTTCGTTGTTGAGGTCCGTCTTCGTCTGCTTGTTGCCCCGCTCGTAGATGTACTGTCCCTCCTGGTTGACCACGACGCCGACTTCCTCGTCGGCCAGGGTCACGGCCTGCGCGGGACTGGTGAAGATCTCCTGCAGCCGCCCGCCGGCGTAGACATAGTAGAGCTTGAAATCATCGTTTTCCGGATAGACGATGCTTGCATTTCTCGTATTGGCAAAGCGCATCCTGAAGTCCGACACGGACGGCATGAGATTGCGCACCGCCCCCGGCATCCTTAAGGTTACGGTCGACCCCTGCCGGTTATTGCTGAATACGGCCGGCTGGACCGCGCTCGTGTTGAGCTGCCGGTTGTTCATGATATTGTCATCCTGGGCCGGCTCGTAATCTCCGCTTTTTCCCTTGATAACCCGGGTCAGCTGCGCGAGGCCGGGCTCCATCTGCACATCCGTCACGTAGACTCCGTCGTGGAGATAATCCTTGACCAGCGTCCCGTTGAAGGCCTCGATCTTCAGCTCCCGCATCGCAAACGTCACATCTCCCGAGATTCCTCTCCGGATATCGCCCTCCGCCGCGAGGCCGTAGAGGATATCCTCATTCAGGAAGCCCAGCACGCGGATAAAGGTTCCCTCGTCCGCCTTGATCGTTCTGGAAGAGCCGGTATCCAGGTTCATCACCGTCGCCGATTCGGACAGATCTGTCTTCATCTCCGGCATCCAGGCAATAGACGCGTTGCTCGCAGACGAAGCGAAGCAGTCCGGATTGATGTTGTCGAGCAGGATATCCGTCGAATTCGCCGTCAGATCGACTCTGTAGACGGCGCGCCCGAGATAGAGATACGCCTGGCCGGTCGTGTTGACATAGGCCAGTTTGTCCAGATCCTTCTCCAGCTGTTCGAAGGACCTGTAGTAGGGCACAAACGCCCGCTCGGTCACAGTCGACGATTCCGCCGTGTAGTGGCAGATCGAGACTCCCATCTGTCCCTCGTGCTGTCCCTGGCACATATGCCCGTAGATGATGAAATCAAGTCCGCCGCCCTCCGAGGTGCGGATCAGGCGGATGCCGTTGTCGTAGTTGTCGTTCCTCTCGTCAGAGCCGCTGCCGACATCGTGGAAGGAGAAGACTCTGGCGAGCTTCTCGGCGCCGGAATTGAACATCCAGAGTGAGCCGTCCTGGACGAAGGCTACCGTATCCGAAGTCTCGTTGGAAATATAGTCGACATTGCGCTCCGCGACGCCGAGCACCACGCCGTTTGTATTGACGGCGCCCTCCGCGGCTCCGTTGAAGACCTGCAGCGCCTTCCGGTTGAAGTTGAGGAGCATCATGCGGCTGTTGTAGTAGCGCAGACGGTAGTATTCCCAGACGTGATAGACCTCTGTCCCGGCATCTCCGACCGCGGAGATCAGATAATCCGTCGTCAGCGTGCACGTCTCGCCGCTGATGTCTTTAATGGTCGGCACCGCCTTCCGGTAGATCTGCGGCTTCAGGTTGCCCCAGGTCACCTGCCGGAGCGACGACTGGATATTCACGGATGTATAAGACGTATTGGTAATCGTGTCATCCGTCTCCAGATAGGCATTGAGGTCGGACGCCCCCTGCTGGTTGGTGCATCCCTCGTAGAAATCATAGACAAAGGATACATATTTGTCCGTGACCGGGTCACTCCTCTGGATGATCCGCGAGTAGTAATTTACGTCTCCCTTTTCGGTCGACAGCGTGAAGCGGATCGGATACTCCCGGTTCATCAGGATCGGCTCCGACAGTGTAAAGGAGGCCGTCTGATATTCGCCGTCCGCCTTGAAATTGCCGATTTTCGCGTTCTCGATGATCTGTCCCGTGTCCGGTGCCGAGACCTCGTAGGAGGCAGAGCGCACCGTATTTTTGTAAGCTTTGTAAGAAACCGTGATGGTGCGTTTGGTCGTCATCGGGATCAGGCTGGTCCGCATATTCCTGGCGTCCATCTCCTCGACGAAGCCGAACATGCGGTTGACCTTGTAGCCGCTGACATCCACGCACATGACAGGAAGCGTCGGATCCTCCAGATCCGACGCACTCACTGTCTGCTGCCTCTGTATGACCGCGAACCTCGAAAACAGAATCACGCAGGCCACATAGACGGCAAGATAAACAACAATTTTAAGAATTCTGTTTTTCACTGTATTTGTGAGCTTCCTCCAGCATCATATCCTTGACCTTCATGAGGCGCACCTGCGTACTGCGCTCATTCTCATCAAGCTTCATGGAAATATAGCGGATTCCCTCCTGGGTCTCCGGTATAATCACGTGCTCCAGCGCATTGACGCGGCGGCGGGTCTTTTCGATCTCGGCGGCCATCAGCTGGCAGGACTTCTCGATTTCAGCCAGCTTCAGCATATCCGGCAGCACGTCTGACAGTGATTTCACCGCGCCGTCCAGGTCGCCCGAAGTAAAGGCAAAACCGTAGGAGTAAATGTCATTTTTATCGGCGGTCCTCGTCGTGTAGTCAAACACGGGGATGTCGACGCTCATGACATTCTTTTTGTCCTGGTTCAGATAGACCTCCTGCTTGGGGGCCATCAGCGCCGCCCGAAGGGTCTCCTCAGACATGCCGGCCTTGGCAAGGACGAAGTTCCTGTTGGCGTCTTCGATCCCTTTCTCCACCTTTTTGCGAAGCTCCATATCCTCCCGCACCAGATCCAGAAACTGACGCATCAGCTCATCGCGCTTGTCTTTGAGCAGACGGTGACCTTTGGTCGCCGTCACAAGCTTTCTTTTGAGCCTGGTCAGCTCCATTCTGGTCGGTGTAACCTGTGATCCGGCCATAACTATCCCTCTTTAATGCTTTTCGTAGTACTGATCGAGAATCTTATCCGAGATACGCTTCAGCTCGGATCTCGGGAGAATCCTTAAGAGATCCCAGCCGATTTCCAGCGTCTCCTCGATCGAGCGGTCCGTCTTGTAGCCCTGGTTGACGTAGCGGTTCTCGAACTCGTCCGCGAACTTCGCGTAGATCAGGTCTGTTTCCGTCAGAGCCGCTTCGCCGAGGATCACCATCAGTTCCTTGGCTTCCTTGCCGCGCGCGTAGGCTGCGAACAGCTGGTTCATGGTGGCGGCGTGGTCGCCTCTCGTCTTGCCCTCGCCGATACCCTTGTCCTTCAGACGGGACAGAGACGGGAGCACGTCGATCGGCGGCTGGAGGCCTTTTCTGTAGAGCTCACGGGACAGGATGACCTGGCCCTCTGTGATATACCCCGTCAGGTCGGGGATCGGATGCGTCTTGTCGTCTTCCGGCATCGTCAGGATCGGGATCATGGTGATCGAACCTGTCTTGCCTCTCTGGCGGCCGGCGCGTTCATACATAGTCGCAAGGTCGGTGTACATGTAGCCCGGATAGCCGCGGCGTCCCGGAACTTCCTTGCGGGCCGCGGAGACTTCACGCAGCGCGTCCGCATAGTTGGTGATATCCGTCAGGATAACCAGGACGTGCATATCCTTCTCAAATGCAAGATATTCGGCAGCCGTCAGCGCCATACGCGGCGTGGAGATACGTTCTACCGCCGGGTCGTTGGCCAGGTTGATGAAAAGGACGGTTCTGTCGATGGCGCCCGTCTCGCGGAAGGACTCCTGGAAGAAATTCGCTTCTTCGAAGGTGATGCCCATCGCGGCGAAAACAACGGCGAACTGCTCGTCCGTCCCGCGGACCTTGGCCTGACGCGCGATCTGCGCGGCCAGCTGTGCGTGCGGAAGACCTGACGCCGAGAAAATCGGCAGCTTCTGGCCTCTGACCAGTGTATTCAGGCCGTCGATGGCCGACACGCCGGTCTGGATGAACTCCGACGGATACGCTCTGGCGGCCGGATTCATCGGAAGGCCGTTGATATCCATGCGCTTCTCCGGCAGGATCTCCGGGCCGCCGTCGATCGTTCTGCCCAGGCCGTCGAAGACGCGGCCGAGCATGTCTTCGGAGACGCCCAGCTCCATGGCGCGGCCCAGAAAGCGGACCTTGCTGTTGGACAGATTGATACCGGTAGAGGACTCGAAGAGCTGAACCAGCGCGTTGGAGCCGTTGATCTCCAGCACCTTGCATCTCCTGGTCTCGCCGTTTGCCAGCTCGATCTCTCCCAGTTCGTTATAGGTGACATTTTCAACGCCCTGCACCAGCATCAGAGGTCCGGCAACTTCCTGTATGGTACGATATTCTTTTGCCATGACTTATTCCTCCTCTCTGGCCGTGACGTCCGCAAACTCCTGGGCAAGCTCCCGGAGAACCTTCTCGTATTCTTCGTCGACCTGCTGTTCCGGTGTGTATTTGAAACGTCCGATGCGCTCTCTCGTCTCCATGCCGACGATCGCGTTGATCGAAGCGCCGGATGCGAGTGCCTTGACTCCGCCCTCGTAGAACGCATACACCAGCTTCATCATGCAGTACTGCTTGTTCAGCGATGTGTAGGTATCGATTTCGTCGAAGGAGTTCTGGTGCAGGAAGTCCTCGCGGATCGAGCGCGCCGCCTCCATCTTGAGACGGTCCTGCGGAGACAGAGCGTCCATACCGACCATCTTGACGATTTCGTTCAGGGATGCTTCGTCCTGCAGAAGGCTCATCAGCTTCTGTCTCGTCGGCATCCAGTCTTCTTTGACGTGGCTGTTGAACCAGTTCTCCATATCGTCCAGATACAGACTGTAGGAGGTCAGCCAGTTAATGGCCGGGAAATGTCTCTGGTAAGCCAGGGACGCATCCAGTCCCCAGAACACCTTGACGATACGCAGCGTCGCCTGGGAAACCGGCTCGGAAATATCACCGCCCGGAGGCGATACGGCGCCGATCGCGGAGAGCTGTCCCTCTCTGCCCTCTTTGCCCAGGGAAATGACGCGGCCGGCGCGCTCATAGAACTGCGCCAGACGGCTGCCCAGATATGCGGGATAACCTTCTTCACCGGGCATTTCTTCCAGACGACCGGACATCTCGCGGAGCGCCTCCGCCCAGCGGGACGTGGAGTCCGCCATCAGAGCGACGGAATAGCCCATGTCGCGGAAGTATTCCGCCATCGTGATACCCGTATAGATGGAAGCCTCGCGGGCCGCCACCGGCATATCCGACGTATTGGCAATCAGAACGGTTCTCTGCATCAGGGATTCGCCCGTGCGGGGATCCTTCAGTTCGGGGAACTCGTTCAGAACGTCTGTCATCTCGTTGCCGCGCTCACCGCAGCCGATGTAGACCACGATGTCCGCTTCCGCCCACTTGGCGAGCTGGTGCTGCGTGACGGTCTTGCCGGAGCCGAAGGGGCCCGGGATTGCGGCCACGCCGCCCTTGGCGATGGGGAAGAACGTGTCGATGACTCGCTGACCTGTGACCAGCGGCATATCCGGCGGAAGCTTCTTCGCGTACGGACGTCCGCGTCTGACCGGCCATCTCTGCATCAGAGACAGCTTCTCCTCGCCTTTTTCGGTCTCGACCACCGCGACTGTCTCCGTCACGGTATAGGAGCCCGAAGCGATCGATTTGATTTTGCCCTTTACGCCGTAAGGCACCATGATCTTCTGCACGACGACCGGAGTCTCCTGCACCGTGCCGATCACGTCGCCAGGTTCGACTTCGTCGCCGGCTTTGGCCGTTGCGGCAAATTCCCACTTTTTATCGCGGTCAAGCGCCGCGACTTCGACGCCGCGGGACAGCAGATTGCTGTTCGTGGCTTCCATAATCTTATTCAGGGGGCGCTGAATACCGTCATAGATCGAGCTGATGAGACCCGGTCCCAGTTCGACAGACAGCGGCACTTCCATCGATTCTACCGGTTCGCCGGGGCCGAGGCCCTGGGTTTCCTCGTAGACCTGGATGGATGCCTGGTCCCCGTGCATTTCGATGATCTCGCCGATCAGCCGCTGGGAGCTCACGCGGACGACGTCATACATGTTGGCGTCACGCATGCCGTTTGCGATTACCAGCGGTCCGGCCACCTTTAATATTGTACCTGTGCTCATGTATTGACCACCTTCCTAACTCTAATTCTCGTCATTTCCGAACAGAATATCGCTGCCGACAGCCTGCTCGACGGATTTCTTCACCTGCGCGATGCCCCGGCCGGTATTGCCCTTCACGCCCGGGATCAGAATGATCGTGGGCACAAGCTGCGACTGGTACTTCGCGATCTCTTTCTGAAGCCCCTCCGCCAGATGCTCGGTCATGTAGATAATGCCGTATCCGCCGGACGCCAGGCGGTGAACCGTCCTGGCTGCCTCCTCCAGATCCTTGTCCTCGAAGGGAAATATCGCAAGTCCGAGTGAGGCGAAGCCGTAGATGCTGTCATAATCGCCCATTACCGCGATCTTATACATACATATCCCTCACTCTTTCCCGGGTCGCCTCTTCTGAAAAGCCGTTGGCTTTTGCGGTCAGAATAATGCGCACCGTCTTGATTTCGTTCTGTCTGGCCAGATAGTAGGCAATCACCGGTCCCATGGACACGGAATTGGCCTTCTCCGGCCGGATCGTTTCGATCAGCCTGTTGTCGCACCATCTCTCGAACGCGGAAGGCGACTCCTTCAGGGCCTCTCCCGCTTCGTGGAAGCCCTGCGCATCCAGGCAGTTGATCAGGGCCTCTTCGCTCTCCGATGCGGCGATCGCAAGCTTTCTTGTATCCAGTGAGCGGCAGGGAGCAAGCGCCTCCTTCAGGAAGGCCAGTGACTTGCCCGTTTTCTGCGCGCGCGCGGCAATCTTGATATCCGAGACCGCCACGGTGGACTCCACGTACTCGCGCAGAAGCCTGCTCTTTGATTTCTGCCCTGCCTTCTCCATCGCCTCCAGGCACGCGCGGTCGACCAGAATGTCGCACCGCTGCCCGTCCCGCGTCTCAAGCATCGACGCGTAGGCGGCTTCCGCCACCTCCCGCATGTGCTCGGGGAGTTCCGCAAAGCTCTTGTTCTGCAGTATGCGCAGCATCGCCTCTCTGCCGTACGTTTCGTCGTCGAAAAATGCTCCGACATTGGCATCGGACGTGCAGATTTCCTTGATGCCGGCTTTCAGGTTGTGGTACAGATTCGGATAGGACAAAAGCTCGAAGACAGCCGGATCGATTTTCAGCTCCTTCACAAGCTCCACGGTCTTGCGCTCTTCCGCGCGCAGGACCGCCTCCGCATCCGTGCTGCCGTCGCCGTCACCCCACCCGCGGTCAGCGAGATATCCGAGCACAGCCCGTTCATCCTTCATGGCCGTCATCTGGGAGATGTCCGTATCGGAAAGGAGGGATTTCTCCTTCACACGGATCCGCGCCACTGCAAAGATATAATCCAGATCACCCATCCGTGCTCTCCTTTACCACAGCGCTCTGTTCACCTTATCCAGAAGGCTGTCTCTCTTTTCGGCAAACAGCGCGTCAAGTGTACAGTTTTCTTCAACGCCGCCGTATTTCAGTACAAAGCCGTCGGCAATATCCGCGGCCTTTTCGGAAATCTTCAGGTCTCCGCCCTTCGCTTTCGCGATGGCGGCGACTGTCTCTGCAAAGGCTTTCGGAAGCCGCTCAAGGTCACGGCTCCCGAAGAGGATCTCTCCGGCACCGCTTCCGACATGAGACGTGATCAGCTTCACAATCATCTCAAAGTACGGCGCCGCGTCCTGGGAAGCCAGTTTCTTCTGTGCGGCTCCGATCACCTGGTCGATGATATCCTGTTTGGCGACGAGCGCCGCCTGTCTCTTGCGGAGACCGATCTGGGACTTGATGCGTTCGCCGTAGTTCGCCGCATCCTGGTCCGCTTTCTCGCCGGCCTTCTTCAGAGTCTCCTCCGCGGCCTGCTTTGCCTCCGCCTGTGCGTCATCCGCTTTTTTCTGCGCTTCCGCGATGAGAGCCGCTGCGCGTTCCTGTGCCTCCTGCAGGATTTCCTTCGTTATATTATCGATTCCTGCCATTTGCGCCTCTCCTTATGCTTTGATGTTCGTGATTGCAAGGATCGAGACCAGAAGTGCAAGGATCGCATAAGTCTCGACCATGGCCGGGAACAGCATGGCCTTACCGAACTGATCCGGCTTCTTTGCGACGATGCCGATGGAAGCGACGGACGTTCTGCCCTGATGATATGCGGAAATAAGACCAACGATCGCGATCGGCAGACATGCCAGCATGTACATAAGGCCGACATTGGTATCCGTGATCGGAGTACCGCCGAGAACGCCGATATTGGAAAGTGTAATGAAAGTGACGAGCAGACCGTAGATGCCCTGTGTACCGGGCAGCAGCTGCAGAATCAGAACCTTGGCGAACTGATCCGGATCTTCAGCAACGACACCCGCCGCCGCCTGGCCTGCCATACCGACACCCCATGCGGAACCCCAGCCCGCCAGTGCCGTGGAAAGAACTGCTCCTGTTAATGCGAAAACCATTCCGAGTGTCATAGTGATGAATCCTCCTTCACTTCAATATACTTATTGACTGCTTTAAATGGTCTGAAGGCACTGCCTCCGCCATCATAAAACTTACCGAAAAACTCCACGAACTGAAGACGGTTCGTGTGAACGTAGGCACCCAGGGCATTGATTGCCAGATTCAGGGTGTGCCCGAGAATAAAGACGACGATGAACATAATCACGCCCACGACGCTCCTGCCGCCCATGGAAGCCATCATGTTGATGACGCTGGCGATAACGCCGGTCGCAAGTCCCAGGGCCAGAAGTCTGGAGTAGGACAGAACGTCGGACAGCCAGCTGGATACGCCGTAGATATCATACGCGCCGAGCGCGATCCGAAGACCCCAGTTCCGTCTTCCGCGGCCCGACATCACGAGGATGGTCAGCGCGCCGATGATCGCCATGGCCTTGGCCAGCAGATTCACCGCCGGCGGGAAAACGATCTTTGTTCCCGCGATGGACGCGAAGATGTCCGACGGGATCAGCATCAGCGTCAGTCCCCCGATAAAGAGGAACCAGGAGACGATGTCCGAGAAGAAGCCCACGTAGTCGTGATTCATGAGCGCTTCATATCCCTTCAGGGCGAGTCCCGTAAAGAGATGGATCAGACCGAAGAGCATGCAGTAGATCAAAAGTCTCATCGGATCCTTGAGCGGCTCAAACCAGAGCGGCTTCAGGATCGGGTCTCCCGTGTGTCCGAAGAATGTCTTCGCCACCGTGTCGATCGCGTCTCCGAAGAATCCGCCGTACATGAAGCCCCAGAAAGCCGTGGAGAGGCCGCACCAGAAGAAGAGCTTCAGCATCTTCGCGGTGCCCTCCGCCATTCTCGGATACTTCTTCAGCAGCACGGCGCAGCCGATGGCCATCACGATGCCGTAGCCTCCGTCCGAGAGCATCATGCCGAAGAAGATCACATAGAAGATCGACATCACAAAAGTCGGATCCACTCTGCCGTGCTTGGGCAGGCCATAGGACGCGAGCACGCCCTCCACGTTCCTCGAGAACGCGTTATTGGCCAGAAGCGTCGGCTCATCCTCTTCGTTTCCGTTGTCTTCCTTCTCCACAATCGCGCCGTATCTGTCGCTGAGCAGCTTCGCGATCCGGTCAGCCTGATCCGCCGGTACCCAGCCCTCGAGGAAGAAGGCGCTCTTCGACTGCGGAATCGTCCCGAGCACGCGGTACTTCTCCGCGCGCGTCCGGTAGTAGTCCGCGGCGATCCGGAAATCCTCCCGGCGGTCCGCATAGGAGACGATGTCGGCTTCCAGTTCTTTGATTCGCTCCTCCTGGGCCCTGATGTCCTCCTCACACTCGCGCACGGCGTCAGCCGGCACGGCGTTCACGGGCTGCGACGGTCTCGCAAACCCGACCGACCGCAGGTTTTCCTCCACCTTGTCCCTGTCCTTCTTCAGACAGACCACGGTGACGCAGGTCATCTCCCCCGTCTGGGAGAGCACTTCCGCCGAGATGCAGGCCGGTTCCGGGATCTCCTTTGAAGCGGCCGCCAGAAGCGCCTCCGCTGTCATCGTCTCGGGCACCGTGCCGATCAGGACGGCTGTCGTCTTTGTTCCTTCCGTATTCATGGGAATGCCCAGGTTCATCCACGGAACCAGCGCTTCCGCCTGATTACGGTCTTTCAGTATGCGTCCTCTGCACTCGGTGATCTCCCTGTCGTCTTTCAGGATCGCCGAGACATCGCTCTGGAGACGGCTGCTCTCACCGGCCACTTCATTCAGCTTCTGCCGCGTGACCATCTCCGGTCCGGCGAGCGAGGCCAGCGCCCCCGTCTTCTCCGGTGCGTAGGACGCAAGCAGCTTCAGCACTCTGTCAAAGGATTCCGCGCTTTTTTCAAACCGGGCTCTCGCCTCATGGGTGTCGCTGATATCGAGATTCTCATCTTCGATACCGTCCTCGATGATCTCGACGCAGCCGAGTGACTGCAGTGTCTCGAGCACACCCTTGCGGTTCTTCCTGTTTGCGCAGATGCTGAGCTTTTGCATCTTTACAATTGCCATGTCAACCTCCATGCCGGCAGGACCGGCATTCTTTTTTCAGCCCAGAAGTTCGTCAACCACGGCGCTGACGGCCGACGCCATCTTCGCCTTTGCCGCATCGCGGAGCGCTTCCGTCTCTGCCTTCGACTCCTCGTCCGCCTTCGCGAGCGCGGCTTCACCGGCTTTTACGGCCGCGTCCATCTTCTCCTGTGCAGCAGCTTTGGCTGCCGCGGCCGCATCCGCTCCGATCTTTGTGACTGCAGCTTCAGAATCCTTAAGGATCTGCTCGGATTTCTGCTTTGCTTCAGCCAGAAGCGCCTCCGCCTGAGCCTCCGCCTCCTTCACAGCCTTAATGGTTTCTTCAATCACGCTTTCACCCCCTTTATTTCTTGCAAAACCAGATACAAACTGACTACTGTCTCTTTTGTCTTCAGTTCACAGTAAACCCATTCTATCACAGGGTTTCTTAAAAAACCATCCTGCCACTGTACATTTCAACTTTCTTTACTTTCAATTCGTCCCGGCAAATGCAGGTGTGATTCGGAACGTCATCCGCTCACCGCTCAGCGGGTGCCGGAAGCTGAGTGTATGCGCGCACAGACCGATGGCCCCCTGCGGGCACATCCCCCTGTCGTCGGGCCGGCCGCCGTATTTGACGTCTCCGAGGATCGGCATGCCCTCCGCGGCAAGCTGCGCTCTGATCTGGTGATGCCGGCCTGTCACGAGCTCGATCTCGAGCTCCCGCTCTCCCGTCCTCCGGTAATGCAGCACGGCTTTTTTCGGTGCGTCCCGCCTGCTCTTCGGGCGCCCGCCCGCTTTCCGGCCTTTGCCGCTCCCATCCCCTCCCGGGGCTGGTTCTCCGACAACCTTCGACATATTTGTCTGCCCGTCCCGCACAAGCCAGTGGATGAGGGTATCGCTCTCCTTCGGAACCGGTCCGGACACAAGCGCCAGATACAGCTTCTTCATCTCGCCGGACGTAAGCTGGGCGGACAGAGCGGAAGCCGCGCGGCCCGTCTTCGCGAACACGAGGATGCCCTCGACTCTCTGGTCCAGTCTGTGCACCATCCGGAGCTCCGCGGGATTCTCCCCCTTCTCCGCCAGATAAGTGCGGAGGCTGCTGTCCAGATCCCGCCCGGTCACCCTGGCGCTCTCCGTCGCACAGCCGGCAGGCTTATGGACGACGATCAGTTCGCCGTCCTCATACAGAATGCGCACATGCAGGTCTTCCAATTGATTCATTCGTCCGTTTTCTCCGTCTTTTTCCGAAGCGGCGCTTCATGCCGCCCGTATTTTATCTTCTCCGCCTCCGCCTCCGGGGCTGGCCGCCGTGATGACATCTCTCGCAGACGCCGAAGGAATAATTCCAGGGCAGGGGCCTGCCGCAGATTCTGCATCTCCGGCCCGCCAGTTCCTGCTTCTCCAGGATTTTCATGATCGCCGTCGACAGTTTCTCCTTTACGCGGAGAATCTCCGGGATCCCCTCCGGGTGGTCAAACCTGTCCATATAGGAATACAGAAGGTCGCAGACATGGAATGCCTCCTCCAGCTCCGGCAGATCGGCCGCGCTGCCCTCTTCCGGAATATACCGGGGCAGGTATTTCGCATAGGAGAAGGTAAAATTGCCGGACTCGCAGACAAACATCTCCCTCCAGATGGCCAGAAGGTCCTCGTTCGACTCATCAAATGCCATGGTCACGAAGCGGTAGATCAGATACTTGTCGTCCGAAATCTCCTCCAGAAGCTTGGACAAAAAGATTTCGCTCTCGGCCAGATTGATCCGGAAGCCAACGCTCACCTCCATCTCGGACCACTGCCGCAGAATCTCCGAGAGAGGGGCCCTGATCCGCAGGAGTTCCTCCGGAAATGCCACGACGGCCTCCGTGTCCTGTGGGATTTCCTCCGTCAGCGACTCCTCGATATAGGGAACGTCGTAGAGCGCATTCACATAGCCTCTGTCGTAGATGCCGAAGCGGCCCGCCCGCCCGGCGATCTGCTGGATCTCGTCGGGATACAGCGCCCGGCGCTCATAGCCGTCAAACTTGTCGCTCTGCAGAAAGACGATGCGGCGGACGGGCATATTGAGGCCCATGCCGATGGCGTCTGTCGCGACGACAATATCCGTCTCTCCCTCCCGGAAGCGCCTGGCTTCCTCGTAGCGCACATCGTAGGGCAGGGCTCCGTATATAATGCTGCAGGTTCTGCCCATCTTCTGCAGCTCCGCCGCCACGGCGTGCACATCCCTTCTCGAGAACACGATCAGGGCGTCGCCGCTCCTCACGTCATCCGGGAAGATAAACACCTGTTTTTCAAATTCCAGCGGAGTTTTCCGCTCGTGCCGCACGACGGAAAATGTGTCGCCGCATTCCCCGATGACCCGTTTCAGAAGGCTCTCCGCGGAGGGCGCCGCACAGACGTGCACGGTCCTGGCACGGACACCCATAATCGCGGCGGTCCAGGCTCCGCCCCTCTCGTCATCCGTCATCATCTGGGCCTCATCGATGACCGCCACTTCATAGCGCTTTTTGAAATCAAGCATCTCGATCGTGGAGGAGCGCAGCCAGGCGCCGTCCACTTCTCGCCTCTCTTCGCCCGTCACCAGCGTGCAGGCGGCGCCCGCCCGGTTCAGCGTGTCGTACTGCTCGTAGGCCAGAAGCCTCAGAGGAGCCAGATAGACACCGCTCTCCGCATTTTTGAGGGCCTCGATCGCGTCATATGTCTTACCGGAATTTGTGGGACCGATGTGGAGGACAAACTCCCGGTTCATGGCGCGGGCCAGCGGAAACAGATCCGGATAATGCTTGGGAATCGTATCCGCGATGCCGCTGTTGATCAGGCTCAGCCGCTCCTCGCGCAGAAGGCCGTCCCGCACGGCGGCCGAATATTTCGGATGATCCTCCAGGAGCTCCGTGATGCGGTCCAGGTTATAGATGCTTTTTAAAAATGCATCCTCGTCCGTCCCCTCCGTTGCTTCGGCCGCCCGCTGCTGCAGCATATAGGCCGCAGACTCTCCGGTGTCCTCGCCGGCGATCAGCTCACCCAGAAACGGGTCATCCTCGCAGAGCAGACAGACCAGCGCGGAGGACGCACAGATCCCCTGGTCGGCCAGCCGGTCAAACAGATCGCTGAGAAAGATTCCGCTGTCAAACTGAGCGGCGAAGACATTCCAGTTATCGGCACACAGCTCCTCCCGGTAACCGCCGTCCGTTCCGCCGCCGTTCTTCACGACCTCCACATACATCTGGTCCGACCGGATGTAAGCGTCCGCCATCTGCTTCTCTCTGCGGATCACTTCATCGCGGTGCTCATTCATAAATGCGGCAATATCCAGCGAATGGATATAAGCCCGCGAGAGCTTTCTCAGCTTTTTGGCAAGCTCCCGGCGCACCTGTTTTCTGTTTTCCCGCTCTGCCCGCTCAACCTGCAGGTCCAGCTGTTCGCGGAATTCGTAATTTTTGCGGATGGAGTCATCGAGGATCTCCTGATAAATGACGTCCCTCTCCAGGGCGTCCGTATACCGTCTCCTGTATTCGCGTGTCTTCTCATAATTCTGGACAACGCTTTTCTTGGGCGCATTCCCGTTGCGGTAACAGCCCTGACGCGCATAGCGGCGCGCCTCCCGTTTGCTTTTCTCCTTCAGCTTCAGGATCAGGTCGAGTGCAATCGCCTCTCTGTCTGCTTCCGGCACAGACAGCGCATCAGCCTGTGCGGTCAGAGTGCGGAACTGTCTTATGATTCTTTCGTTATGCCCCATGGCACCGGCCCCTCCAAAATAGTCTTACTGCAAACGCCCGCATGTTCGGACATTTACCGTAAGTATAGCATAAAGCAAGCGGCCGTCGTACCTACCTTTTCGTAAATACGGCGACCGCTTAAATGTGTTCGTTATTCAATTATACATTTACCTCGTGTGGTCAGGACTTCTCCCTTTTGCCTGATCCGCTGAATCTATACACTACGGATTACTATTTATTTAAATGTTTTATTTTCATTCCCGGCTCATCTGTCGATTTAGAAATTTAATATCATCTTTGTGCTGCACCGCTTCCAATTGATATTCTGACCCTGTTCACGGCTTTTTATTCGTCTTCTCGTCTTCTATACCGTCTATATACCGGAATCTTTTTCGTCTGACTTAAGATTACACGTCTCGGATCAATTACGGAAATTTGTATGCACTTCTTCTGAAGTGTCCGTTCCGGCCTATCTCCAAACAGGGAATGTCGAAATTTCTGCTGCACGCGGTCAGTCACTTGTGATCCGTCCCGTAAAGTTTCACACCGGCTTGCTGCCTTCATCAGGAATCAATCTTACACCAATTGCCCCTGTGCGGCTTCCGCCCGATACAGTCCGAACCGGCAGTTATCCGATAAGACCATCCAGCTGATATACCATTTCGTATGCTCAGACGATTCTGATCTGTCTTCTACGGCACCCTGTGCCCAAATCCGTGAAATGGCTTTCTCGTCGGGAACTGCTGAATCTGCCCCGGTCCTATCAGCGATCTCCGTTATGGAAGATCTTTAAGCTTGTGTTCTCAACGGAGTACCCTCCTTAAGATGCCTGAGCCCGATACATCGCTTCTTTGTTGCCTCTGCTTTAAGATGTTGTGTCCGGAATGCACCGGCTTTCTCGTCACCGGCTGCATCTGCCTCCTGCGATGCTTATCTGGCTTGTTAACGGTTATCCTCATTAGTAGTACTACTGTTCTTTGGATGTATATACTATAGCAGAGTGCCCCGGTGTTGTCAATCATTTTATTCAATTCATTGGCAATTTTCTTTTATCGGCCGCAGAATATTATTAATTGTCTGATATTTTATCAACAGTCGGAAATCATTATTCAATTTTCACAGGTTCCTCAATATCCGAACTGTTCCTGCAGGGAATCGTCATCGCTGATCCAGCTGTCCACCGGAATAATCCGGTAGCTGTCCTTGGTGTCGCGTATGATGACGGTTTCGATCCCCGCGTTGATGATCTGCCGCTTGCACATCGGGCAGCTGTTGGCATTTTCCACATACTCCCCGGTATCCGCTTCTTTGCCGACCAGGTAGAGTGTGGCCCCCAGCATTTCCTGTCTGCTGGCGCTGATAATCGCATTGGCCTCCGCATGGACACTGCGGCACAGCTCATAGCGCTCCCCTCTCGGAATCTTTCTGGCCGCCCGGATGCAGTAGCCCAGATCCGTGCAGTTTTTGCGGCCGCGGGGCGCGCCCGCGTAGCCGGTGGAAATCACCTCGTCATTTCTGACGATAATCGCCCCGTACTTCCGCCTCAGGCAGGTACAGCGCTGCGTCACCGCCTCGGCGATATCAAGATAATAATTGATTTTGTCCCGTCTCTCCATGGTGCACCTCCCTTTCTTTCTGTTTCTAAGGTACGCCATTTCCGCTCCCGATTCAAGCAGGTTTGGCGCTGTTTGCCGCTCCCTCCGGGAAATCTCCGCAAAATACTTGTTTGGCGTTCCGGGCTTCAGATATACTGAGATTACAGCGCGGAACAATCCGTAATCAACTTTTGGCGCCCCGCGCAAATACAGGGCCAAAAGTCCGGCTCCGCGTCGTGCCTGCACGTACGCAGGGTCGGCTTCATGAAGGAGGTGAAAGCGCCCATGGTTCACCCGGCCAAAGTTCTTCCGCTGCCGGGAGCGCTCTGCGCGGCAGTTCTCTGTCTGCTTCTTCCGGCATCACAGATTTCCGCGGCGGATGTCACGATTCATACGACCGTGAGAGTATCCGGCCAGCGCGTCGATTATATGGTGGTCGATACGGGAACTCCTCTGCCGGATCCGCTCCCTTCTCCGGATGATTTCACATTGGAAGGAGAGGCTTACAACTGGATGGATCCGACGCTGCATTCCTTTACGGCAGAGATCTCCGATGTCAGAGCGGACGGTTCCTCTCTTGTACTCGGATTTGAGGAATTTCCGGAGAAATATTTCTTTGTCGATCATTTTTCCGTCACCTGTGAGGGCGATCCGTCTCTCTCTTTCAGTTCCGGGGATGTCACCCGTGTCGTCACACCCGTCGCGGACGAATTCCGGCATGTTGACGACGACGCACATGATTTTCATTATGAGCTGTTTACTCCGGAGGACGCGGATCAACCCTGTCCGGCCGTCATCGTATTTCACGGCTTCGGGGACTATGACAACCTTCTCACATACCGCACGTCGGTCGAATGGGCGGAGCCGGAACAGCAGAAGGTGCGCCCCTGCCATGTGATTTCCCCGATCATCCGCGACTATATGCAGACAGATGTGAGGGACAATGTCTACGACTGCCTGAAGGGACTGCTCGACGGCATGATCCGCGAGGGCGCCGTCGATCCCGCCCGCATCTACGTGACCGGCAATTCCTTCGGCGGGGCCGCCGCGCTGGAATTCGCCGAACGTTTCCCGCACTTTGCGGCCGGCGTGATTGCCATGTGTCCGGCCCTCAATTACACGGGCAGGGCAGTCGACAGCCTGGAAACTCTGGCGGATACGCCCGTCTGGTTTGCCCACGCCGAACACGATGCGGCCGTTCCGGTCTGGGCGAGTCAGGAAGCTTACGATACACTGAAGAAAGCCGGCAATCCCGATGTGCATCTGACCGTCTATACCGACGAAGAGATGAATGCGGCCGGAGCCGATCCCTCCCCGGAAGCCACGGTCAGCTATCACCACGTCGAGGCCGCCGTCATGCCGGACGACGCCTATAAGGAATGGCTGTTCAGCCACGGCACCTGATACGGTGACAGGCACCCTTACAAAATTTCTATTATTAAAGGAAATAATGTATTATGAAAAAACGAGTTTCCATCCCCTTTTACGCGCTCTTTCTTCTGCTCTGCCTGACATTTGCGGCTCCGGCGGGCGCCGCTTCCTATCCCACCGTCTACGACGGCGTGAACTGGAACCGCGTCTACAATTATGACTACTACGTCAAAAAATATCCGAATGTCAAAAAACGCTACGGAAATGACAAGCAGCAGGCTCTCCGCCACTTTGTCCTCTACGGCATGAAGCTCGGCTGGCAGGGCTGCGCCAAGTTCAATGTGCAGGAGTACCGCCGGGCCCACTCCGGCCTCAGCGGTCTGTTCGGCGATGAACTCTTCCGCTACTATCAGTTCTATCAGCTCTACGGATATAACGGGGCGCACACAGATCTGGCCGTCCACGGATGGAAAATCATGTCCAAGACCGTCTGTCTCGACCCCGGCCACCAGCGCCGCGCCAACTACGGCAAAGAACCCGTGGGACCGGGCTCCGGCACCCTTAAAACAAAAGTCTCCAGCGGCACATACGGGCGCTGGTCACGAAAAAACGAATATGAGGTCGTACTGGATATCAGTCTGAAGCTTAAGAAAGAACTCGAAAAGGTCGGGTACAAGGTGGTCATGACCCGCACAAAGCACGACGTCAATATCTCCAATGCGCAGAGGGCGCAGATTGCCAACAAAGCCGGCGCCAGTATTTTCATCCGTCTGCACTGCGACGGACAGGATTACGGCACATCCCTGCACGGCGTCCGCGCGATGACGGTGTCCTCGGGAAACCGCTACGTCTCCTCGGCAAACCGAACGAAGAGCCGCACGCTGGGGTCCGCACTGGCTTCCCGCCAGGCGAAAGCCACAGGTCAGAGAGTGCTTGAACTTCTGACGACGAACGAGATGACCGGCCTCAACTGGGCGAAAATGCCCGCCGCCATCATTGAGATGGGATATATGTCCAACCCCTCGGAAGACAGAAATCTCGCCTCTCCGAAGTATCAGAATAAAATTGCACAGGGACTCGCGGCCGGCGTCACCTATTATTTTACGGGAAAGTAAATGCAAGAAGCATATTCGTCTGCATTTTTAGCACGAATGCCGATTGATTCCGGTCTGCTTTCTGTTATAATACACTGGTAAAGCGAACTAAATATCTGCAGCAGCGGACAAAAGACCTGCTGCCACCACGAAAGGGGTTGTATTATGAAGATTGAAAATATAAAGGATGTCGACGGATTTTTTAAGATGATCGACAAGTGCAAGGGCAAAGTCATGCTGGTGACCGGCGAAGGCGATCAGCTGAACCTCAAGTCCAAGCTGACACAGTATGTGTCTCTGGCAAACATCTTCTCCGCAGGCGAGATTCCGGAACTGGAAATCATCGCTTCCGAGCCGGAAGATATCTCCAGAATCATCGATTACATGATGGACAAATAATCAGATGATTTTACGCTCTGTGCCGCGTATTGTACCGGCACAGAGCTTCTTTTTATGATGATTTGATTTTTAGTTTCATGGGCATACGAAATGAAACTTCTTCCGATTTTGCTTGCCCGCCTGCTTTTGATTTTTAGTTTTGCGGGCATATGAAATGAAGCTTCTTCCGATTTTGCATGCCGCCCACATTTGACTTTTAGTTTCATGGGCATGCGAGATGAAACTTTCTCCGATTTTGCATGCCCGCATGCTTTTGACCTTTGGTTTTGCGGGCATGCAATATGAAGCTTCTTTCGATTTTGCATGCCCACCCATCGATCAGGACAGCTGGCGCGGGCATGTGAGATGAAGCTTCCTCCAATTTTGCATGCCC
>CACXFM010000164.1 GCA_902766955.1 uncultured Lachnospiraceae bacterium
GGGCTGTACAGGACTGTCTGGCACTGGGAGGAGGAACCGCTCGTCTCGGTGCTGATCCCCAACAAGGATCACGCCGCGGATCTCCGGAAATGTCTGGAGAGCCTGAAGCGGTGCACGGACTACCCCAATCTGGAAATCATCATTATCGAAAATAACAGCACCGAAGAGGAGACCTTCGCCTGCTACCGGGAACTGACGGAGACGGACGGCCGGATCCGGGTCATCACGTATGAGGGCGGCTTCAATTATTCGGCCATCAACAATTTCGGCGTCCGGGAATCCCGCGGGGATTATCTGTTGCTCCTCAACAATGACACGGAGTTCATCACCGACGCAGTGAGAGAGATGCTGGGCTTCTGTATGAGGCCCGACGTCGGCGCCGTGGGCGCGAGACTGTACTACGGTGACGATACCATCCAGCACGCGGGAGCCATTATCGGCTGGGGCGGCGTGGCGGGTCATGCGTTCGTCAACCAGAAACGGGGCGTCAGCGGGTACCAGCACAGAATCATCTGCCAGCAGGACATGAGCGCCGTGACGGCGGCCTGCATGATGGTCCGCCGCTCCGTATTTCTTGAGGCAGGCGGCTTCAGCGAGGAACTGGCGGTTGCATTTAACGACATTGACCTGTGCATGAAGATCCGGGAGAAGGGATACCTGATCGTCTACAACCCCTTCGCGGAACTCTATCATTATGAGTCCAAATCCAGAGGACTTGAGAATACGCCCGAAAAAAAGAGCCGCTTCGGCCGGGAACTGAAGATCTTCGAGAAAAAATGGCCTGATATCTTAAGAGACGGGGATCCGTATTACAACCCCAATCTCAGCATGATCACACAGGATTTTTCGCTGAAAAGGAACTGAAAGCGCGAACACTTCCCCTGCCTCTCTGCTGCAAAGGCGCAGGCTGCGGTCAGGGGAATACCGATCTAAAGCAGGAGGAGAATCCAGATGAAAGCTTTTGTGACAGGTGTGTCCGGACAGCTCGGACATGATGTAATGAACGAACTGCACCGGCGCGGAATCGAGGGGACCGGGAGCGACATCCAGCCCGCTTACGGCGGCGCGGACGACGGGACGCCCGTGACGCACATGCCTTATGTACAGATGGATATCACTGACCGGGAACAGGTGAGGGAGATTCTGTTCCGCCTGAAACCGGACTATATGGTGCACTGCGCGGCGTGGACGGCAGTCGACAGAGCCGAGGAGTGCCCGGACGCCTGCAGGAAAGTGAATGCGCTGGGCACGGAGAATATCGCGGAATGCTGCGGGGAACTCGGCATCCCGATGATGTATTTCTCCACGGATTATGTATTTGACGGGCACGGGACGAGACCCTGGGAGCCGGAAGACGAGCGGCATCCGCTGGGCGTCTACGGCGCGACCAAAGCCGAAGGTGAGCTGGCGGTGCTCCGCCATGTGAAGGATTCCTATATTCTCCGCATCGCCTGGGTGTTCGGCACCAACGGCCATAATTTCATCCGCACCATGCTGAAGCTTGCGGAGACACACGACACCCTGCGGGTGGTCTGCGACCAGATCGGGACGCCCACCTATACGCTGGACCTGGCCCGTCTCGTCGTCGATATGATGGGAGAGAAGCGCTACGGAATCTACCATGTGACAAATGAGGGGGATTACATCTCGTGGTATGATTTCACGAAGGCGATTTTTGAAGAAGCGGGAATTGACGGGATCAATGTCATCCCGGTCACGTCGGAAGAGTACGGCGCCAAAGCTGTGCGCCCGTATAACAGCCGGATGAACCGCTCAAAGCTGACTGAAAACGGATTTACCCCTCTGCCTGACTGGAGGGATGCGCTGAGACGGTTCCTCGCCGCCATAAACGGCCGGGAATAAAAAGGAGTTTTCTTGAAAACGCATTTATTCTGGAGAAAGATACTGTTCACGATCGCGGTGTTCTGCCTGACGGTGCTGGGACTCCGCGGACTTGATCTTTACAGGCAGAGCCGCTACCCGCTGCTGACATTCACCGACATGTCGGCGCTCGGGCTGAGCGACACGGAGTTTACGGATAACGGCAGGTTTCTGGCACTCGGATCAGACGGGTACGTCGAGCTCCAGGGGCTTAAGACCTGCGTCCGGTCCGTCGAGGTGAACTGCGCGTGGATCTCCCGGAAGCCATCCTTTGAACCGGGGGTCATGCAGATTTATTACAACACGGGAGGCGGGTACACCGAAGAAAACAGCGTCCGGGTCAAGATCAAGAACGGAAGCTGCAGGGCGGTCTTTGAGACGGCCGACATCGTGCACACGATCCGGTTTGATCTGTTTGACGTGCCCGGCAATTCGGTGACGGTCAAAAGCATCGTGCTCAATCCGTCCAACCGGGGCAATGCCGCGGTGGTCTGCATATTTGCGGCCGCGGTTTTTGCGGTCCTTTGTCTCTTCGCCCTGTACGACACCTTTGCCGCCCATGCCGTGCTCTCCGTCTTCGCGGCCGTTTTCCTGATCGCGTCGGGACTGCCGGTCATTTATTATAATAACGGACAGATCAGGACGGCCTATTTTGTGATTGCGGGACTCGGTTTTGCCGTTGCCGCATGTGCGATCGGTCTCGCCGAGAGCAGGAGGAAGAGGGCGGTATTCACGCTGCTTCTGATGGTCTTTATGTTTGCCCTCTGCTACACATGGGCGCTGATTTCTCCGGTCGGCCAGGGCCCTGATGAGAGCATGCATCTGGACGTGGTGCATTTCGTCGCCAAGTATCACACGCTTCCCCGGGGCGATGATCCGCGCATCCGGAACGAGATCTGGGGCTTCTCCTACGCATTTTCGCCGATTCTGCCCTTTATTTTGGGAGGCTGGTTCGAGAATATCGCGTCTCTCTTTTCGGACGAACCGCACTTCCTCCTGATGGCGGCCAGACTGGTGAGCATCCTGTCAGGCTGCGGGATGGTGTATTTTGTGTCCCGCGCCTCCTTCCTTCTGTTTCCGGACTCGAAGGCAGGCTACATGTTCCCGATCTTTGCGGCGGCATTCCCGGAGGCGGCCTTCATGTTCACCTATGTCAACAGCGACGGGTTTGCCCTCATGACGACGGCCATGATCTTTTATTTCTGGGTGACCGGCATCCGCTACAGCTGGAGGATCCGGGACGGAGTCGGACTGTCCGTCGCGATGGGCCTGTGCGCCCTGACGTACTATAACTGCTACGGGTTTATCCTGATGAGCATCCCGCTCTTTTTCTTCAGCATATTCCGCACGGACCGCAGCAGGACCTACATCCTCAGGTTGACGGGGCTGATCGTTCTGCTTACGGCGCTTTTCTGCGGATGGTGGTTCCTGCGGAACGCTATTCTCTACCACGGGGATTTTCTCGGAAGAAGGACGCTGAACGAGACGGCGGAACTCTATGCGCTGGAGCAGTTCAAACCGTCGAATATCAGTACACCCTATAAAGAAGGCAAGTCGCTCACCGACATGATCTTCGGAATGGGGTGGCTGAAGAACACCTTCGGCAGTTTTATATGCATGTTTTCGCACTATGTGCTGCCCGGACGGATTCTGATCGCGAGGATCTTCAAGCGATACTTCGCCATCGGCGGGGCGGGAGCCCTTATCTGTATGGCTCTCCGGGTCAGAGGATGGAAGAAACGGAGCAGTCAGGAAGTGCGGAAGACGGTTCTCAACATCAATACAGCCTTTGCGGGGGTGATTCCCCTGATTCTGGCCCTGCTCTATTCCTATTCCAACGACTATCAGCCGCAGGGCAGATATATCCTTCCCTGTCTGGTTCCGCTGGGGTATTTTCTCACTGTCGGGGCGGACACCCTGGGCCGGCTCTTCTCTGCCGTGTTCGGGAAGGCTGTTCCGAAAGCGGGGAAATCCGCGGGCACCGCGGTGCGGGAGCTGTTCTCGTGTGCGGGAATCACGGTGAGCATCTGCTGTATCGTCAATGTGTTTTTCGATACTGTCTTTTCGTTTTACATCTGAGGAGGAACACGACATGCGCTTTCCGGTCACTCCTTACAAAATTAAAAAGGGATTCCTGTATTGGAAGCATTTCGGGACGAAGGAGTTCTTCAACCGCCTGATGGAGCGGATGGAGCCCGATGAAGTTCCGTATGAGCCGTGGTTCCGCGCCAGAAAAGCGGACGACGAAACCCTGAAGAAGCAGCGCGCCAAGCAGCCGCCGCAGGGTCCGCTGATCTCGGTCGTGGTGCCGGCCTATAAGACGCCGGAACGTTATTTCACGCAGATGATCGCATCCGTCCGGGCCCAGAGCTATGAAAACTGGGAGCTCGTGATTGCCGACGGGGGCGCTTCCGAAGAACCGGATTCCGCCGAAAAGGGGAAAACGGTGAAAGAGATGGCGGAGCATGAGGCCAGGGAGGACAGCCGGATCCGCTATCTTCCCCTGGAGGAGAATTACGGGATCGCGGGCAACACCAACCGCGCCATGGAAGCGGCATACGGGGAGTATCTGGCCTTCCTGGATCACGACGACGTGATCGAGCCGGACGCCCTGTATGAGCTGGCGGAGGCGATCCTGAGCCAGCACGCGGATATGCTCTATACGGATGAAGACAAGATCAGCGCGGACAGGTCCCGGTATTATCAGCCCCATCTGAAACCGGAATTCAATCTGGATCTGCTGCGGTCTAATAACTACATCACGCATTTTCTGTGCGTCAAGAAGAAGCTTGCCGAAGAAGCGGGCGGTTTTGACGAGGAGATGAACGGCGCGCAGGATTATGATTTTATCTTCCGCTGTGCCGAGAAGGCCAGGCGGATTGTCCGCGTGCCGAGGATCCTGTACCACTGGCGGACCCATGAGACGTCGACGGCGGATAATCCGATGAGCAAGATGTATGCCTATGAGGCGGGACAAAGAGCCATCGAGGGCAATCTGACCCGCATGGGCCATACCGGCACCGTGGAAATGCTGAAGGACTACGGGTTCTACCGGGTGCGCTATCCCGTTTCCGGGAACCCGAAGGTCTCGGTTATCATTCCGAATAAGGATCAGACGGAGGCCCTGACCGATTGCGTCAATGCGCTCTTCATGCAGGATTACGACAACATCGAAGTGATCATCGTCGAAAACGGGAGCACGGAGCGGGCCACCTTCGAGTATTACAGGCTCCTCTCCGAGAATCCCCGGGTAAAGCTTGTCCGCTGGAAGAAGAGCTTCAATTATTCGGCCATCAACAATTACGGCGTCCGCTACTCGACCGGCGAATATCTTCTGTTTCTGAACAATGACGTCAGGGGAACCATCTCACAGGACTGGCTGAAGGAGATGCTGGGCGTCTGCCAGCGGGAAGACGTGGGAATCGTCGGGGCAAAACTCTACTACCCGGACAACAGAATCCAGAGCGCCGGCATCGTGATCGGGATGGGCGGCGTCGCCGGCTCCATGTTTGTGGATCTGCCGAGAAGCCGGAGCGGCTATATGCACAAGGCTTCCATCATGCAGGACATGAGCGCGGTTACGGCAGCCTGCATGATGTGCAGGCGCAAAGTGTTCAGGGAAGTCGGCGGTTTCACCGAGGATCTGGCGGTCGCCTTTAATGACGTGGATTTCTGCCTGCGGGTGGGACAGCGCGGATACCGGATCGTCTATGATCCGTTCGCGGAACTGTATCATGACGAATCGAGGACGAGGGGGCCCGAGGATTCACCGGAGAAACTGCGCAGATTCCAGAACGAGATCGAGTATTTCCGGACACACTGGACGGAACTCTTAAAGAGCGGGGATCCGCTCTATAATCCGAATCTTTCGGTGAAAAAATGGAACTATTCTCTGCGGGTGTAGCGTTTTTCCGCCGATAAGGCTCCTGCGGGAAACCACGGATTGTGACAGTGAGAGGCAAAATGTGATGGCGCGTGCATCAGTTGTGATACCGAACTATAACGGAATAGAGTATATCGGCGCATGCCTGGACGCCATGAGAAACCAGAACCGGATGCCGGACCGGATCATTGTCGTGGACAACGGATCTGCTGACGGCAGCGCGGAATACGTGAGGGATCTGTATCCCGAGGTCACGCTGATCCGTTTTCCGGAAAACACCGGATTCTGCGGGGCCGTCAACAGGGGGATCGCCGAATCTGAGGACATGGATTATGTGATCCTGCTCAATAATGATACGGAGGCGGCACCGGATTTTACGGGAGAGCTGATCCGCGCCATGGAGAAAAACAGGCGGATTTTTTCCGCCCAGGCGCAGATGCTGAAGATGTCGGATCCGGAGAAGATTGATGATGCCGGAGATCTCTACTGCGCGCTGGGATGGGCGTTTGCCAGGGGCAAGGGGAGACCGAAGGAGGACTACGGGAAGCCGGTGCGGATATTTTCCGCCTGTGCCGGCGCGGCGATTTACCGGATGTCGGTGCTCAGGGAAATCGGCACGTTCGATGAGCGCCATTTCGCGTATCTGGAGGACACGGATATAGGCTGGAGGGCCAGAATCAGGGGATATATCAATTATTATGTTCCGTCGGCCGTGGTCCTGCATGTGGGAAGTGCCGCAAGCGGATCGGTCTATAATCTGTTTAAGGTGAAAAACACATCGAGAAACAGTATCTACATGATCGCCAAAAACATGCCGCCCCTGCAGATCCTCATCAATCTGCCCTTCCTTGTGCCGGGTTTTCTGGTCAAGGCACTGTTTTTTGCCTCCAGGGGATTCGGGCGTGAGTATGTGCGCGGAATCCGGAACGGCTTCCGGCTGGGCCGGGAGGCGGCGCGCGAAGGACGGGTCATAAAATATGAAAAAAAGCGTCTGCGCTGGTATCTGGCTATTCAGCTTGAGCTGCTGGCCAATACGGTGCGGCGGTTCACCGGTAAATGAGCGCTCGAAAACGGTTCTTGCCTATCCCTGCGGCATATAGTATATTATAGCTTTAAGACAACGGGGATACGGGGACAGGGAGTTGATTGAAGAAAATCAAAAGTATTTCAACAGAATACTTGAAGCTGCCGATGCCGGAATCGCCGCGTTCAGCTACTGGCTCGCCTGGTATCTGAAGTTCAGGAGCAGATGGTTCTCCGGCGGATCTGTCGAGACGGTTTCCTTCAGGACCTACATGACGGCCCTGGTTTTTATTCTGCCCGGAATCCTGATTCTCTACTGGACGATGAGTCTGTACGGGGCCAACAGGCTGAAAGGCAGACGGGTTGAAATCGGGAATGTGGTGACGGCCAACCTGATCGGATATTTTATCTTCATTGCGGCCCTCTATATGCTGCACGAAGATAACTGGTCACGATCCATGATTTCCATTTTTTTCGTGCTCAATACCGTGCTGGATATTTCGCTGCGGTTTCTTGTCTGGGGAATCCTGAGAGATATGCGGCGCAAAGGCCGCTACATCCGGAATGTGCTTCTGGTCGGCTACAGCCGCGCGGCGGAAGAATATATCGACAGGGTCCTCCAGAATCCGCAGTGGGGCTTTAATATCCGCGGCATTCTGGATGACAAAGTGGAAGCGGGAACGGAGTACAAGGGAATCAGGGTGCTCGGAAGGATCGAGAACCTTCTGATTATCCTGCCGGAGAATCATCTGAGCGAGATCGCGATCACGCTGGGCCTGTCCGAGTATGACAGGCTGGAGGCCATCGTCGCGCTCTGCGAGAAATCCGGCGTGCACACCAAATTCATCCCTGATTACAATAATATCATTCCCACGAAACCGTACACAGAGGATATTCTCGGGCTGCCGGTCATCAATATCCGCTACGTGCCGCTGTCAAATCCGGTGCGCGCTCTGACCAAGCGGATGATGGATATTGTCGGGAGCCTTGTGTGCATCGTTCTGTTTTCTCCGGTCATGCTGATCACCGCAATCCTGGTCAAGCTGACTTCGCCGGGGCCGCTGATCTTCAGGCAGGAGAGAGTCGGGCTGCATAATAAACCTTTTATGATGTACAAGTTCCGCTCCATGGTCGTACAGGATGACAGATCGGAGAAGCGGAAGTGGACCACGAGAAATGACCCCAGGGTGACAAAAATAGGAAGATTCATGCGGAAAACAAGTATCGACGAGCTTCCGCAGCTTTTTAATGTTCTGAAAGGGGAGATGTCTCTGGTCGGGCCGAGACCGGAGAGGCCTTATTTTGTCGAGAAGTTTCAGGAAGAAATTCCGCGCTACATGGTGAAGCACCAGGTCAGGCCCGGTATGACGGGCTGGGCGCAGATCCACGGATACAGAGGGGATACGTCGATCAGGAGAAGGATTGACTGCGATCTCTATTATATAGAAAACTGGACGGTCGGACTGGACATCAAGATCCTGTTCCTGACGGCTTTCAACGGTTTTGTAAATAAAAACGCATATTGATGAGGTAATTGATGATGTCACGTTTAAAATCGAATCAGGGCAGAAAAAAGAAGAGAAGGGTCAGTCTGGTGGTGTTTGTCATTGAGCTGATCGCTCTCGTCGTACTTGTGGCGGCAATTTTCATCTATGCCAGAGTGAATTCCGGACTGCGGAACCTGGGAACCAGCGCATCGCACAACGATCAGACGGCTGCCGGGACCGTGGCGGCGCAGCAGCAGAACGCGGCGGAAGCCGGGGCGGCGGCAGGTCAGACCGCTGCCGCAAACGGACAGACGGCCGGCGCCGGACAGGCAGACAACGGACAGGCCCAGACCCAGGCGGCGCAGACGGCGGCTCCCGTGACGCCCGATCCCAATTTTGACGCGGATGCGGCGGCGGAAAACGCGGGTGTCTCGAAAAACGAGAAGCTGAAGGGTTACACAAATATTGCCCTTGTCGGGATTGATACCAGAGATAATCACGAGATTGATTACGCCAACAGCGACACGATGCTGATCTGCAGCATCAATAACGAGACCGGAAACGTGCGTCTTGTTTCCGTCTACCGCGACACACTGCTGAATATAGGGGAAAATCTCACCTATAACGTGAAGCAGGGAGACGACGGCGGCGATGTAATTGACGGCGGTTACGATGACGGCGGCTATGATGACGGCGGCGGTTATGACGACGGCGGCGGCTATGATGACGGCGGCGGTTACGATGACGGCGGCGGTTATGACGACGGCGGTGACGTGGTTGATGACGGCGGCGGCTACGATGACGGCGGCGGCTACGATGACGGCGGTGAAACAGATTACGGCGGATCGGATAACACCGGCGGATCAGACTACGGCGGATCGGATAACACCGGCGGATCAGATTATGGCGGATCGGATAACACCGGCGGATCAGACTACGGTGGATCAGATACCGGCACAACGGATAACGGAACTGCAGACGACGGCTATGCTGCTGTCGATGCCGGTACGGGTACCGGAGAAGCCGGCACGGGCACAACGGATGACGCCGTTGATACTGCCGGTACGGATAACGCGGATAACGGCACGGCAGATGCCGCTACCGAATATACTGAGGACCAGACTGCATGGGAAGATGCAGACAGGACCGAGGAGGACAGCCTCTATTTCAACAATGATGAATATGATGCGTCCACGGACAGCGCCCTGTCCAGTGTCGCCAGCTATCAGCTCGGCGATACGAAGGCGGACGGCAATTACGACAAGGCTAATTCCGCTTATCAGAACGGCAGCGCCAAACAGCTGCTGGGCATGCTCAACAAGAATCTTGATCTGAATATTCACGAATATGTTGTGGTGGAATTCAGCGCGGTGGCCAAACTGGTTGATGCGATCGACGGCATCGATGTCCATATGACACAGCAGGAAGTCATTCACATGAATAACTACTGTATCGAGACGTCCAAGGTCACGGGGATGGATTACGAGCCGATCGAGGCGGAGGAGATTCCGAGGGAATATCATCTGAACGGTGTGCAGGCCGTGTCCTATGCCCGCATCCGCTACACGACGGGCAATGACATGAAGCGCACGCAGCGCCAGAGAGTTGTCATTCACAAGATTGTCAACAAGGCAAAGAAGTACGGCCTGAAGACCGTACAGGCGATGATTACGGAAGTGTTCCCGCTGTGCAAGACGTCTCTCTCTTCGGCTGAGATTATCAGGATGGCCTCACAGATGTTCGGATACTCGATTGAAAAGACAACGGGCTTCCCGTTTACACATCTGGAGAAAACGACATATGTCGGCTCCAAGGCGATTGATGCCGTGGTGCCGGTAACGCTTGAGGACAATGTAAAACAGCTGCATGAGTTCCTGTTTGATGACAAGGATTATCAGGTGAGCGATACGGTGAAGCTCTACAGCGAGGATATCCAGACACTGACAAACCTGACGGAACAGAATAAGGCATCGGCGGAGAAAAACAGTGTGATCGGCGAATCCGGCGGTGAGGCGGATCTCGTGATCTGACAGACAAATCATAACAGTAGATGGTTCATTGACAAAAAGAGGGTGTCATTTTTTATGCGGGGGAGGCATAGAATATGACGCCTTCTCGTGTTATTGAAAAAGAAGGGTAAAATTCATGGGACAGGCAACAGTGGATGTGATTATACCTTCCTACAGGCCGGACGGCAGTTTCCGCAATCTGTTGAAAATGCTGTCCGCCCAGACATTCCCGGTCTCGCATATCCTGGTGATCAACACGGACGAAGACGGCTGGGACGAGGCGCTGATCCGGGGAATTCCGAAGGCAGAGGTTTTTCATATTGAGAAAGAAGAGTTCGATCATGCGGCAACCAGAAACATGGGGGCGGGGTTTTCGGACGCCGATTACCTCGTGTTTATGACGCAGGATGCGATGCCTGCCGATGACAACCTGATCCTTTCGCTTCTGAGGCCTTTTGAGGATCCGGCCGTCAAAGCAGTCTACGGAAGACAGCTGCCCAAAAAAGACTGCAGGATCGCGGAAGGCTTTGTGAGATCCTATAATTATCCGCCGGAGGGACATGTCAGGTCGCTGAAGGATCTGCCGCAGTACGGGATCAAGACGTTTTTCTGTTCAAATGTCTGTGCCGCGTATGATCATAGGGTCTTCCGGGAGCTCAACGGTTTTTCGGAACCCAGTATTTTTAACGAGGACATGATTTATGCCGGGCGTCTGATGCGGCTGGGGTATTCCGTGGCCTACGCCGCGGGTGCGGAGGTGTATCATTCGCACAATTATTCCAACCGGATCCAGTTCCGGAGAAACTTTGACAACGGCGTCTCACAGGCGATGCATCCGGAGCTGTTCGATGGCGTGCCATCTGAAGGTGAGGGCAGGAAAATGGTCCGCTATGTGGTGCGCAGATTGCGGTCCGTGCACAGATCCTATCTGATTCCCGGCTTCCTCGTGCAGTGCGCCTTTCGTCTTGCAGGGTTCAGATTCGGAAAAAAATACCGCTCGCTTCCTTTCCGGACCGTGGTGAGGATGTCCCTCAACCGCGAATTCTGGAAGGGCGTCATGCGGGAATCGGGAGAAGGCACGCTCTGAGTTATCACACAAATATCACATTTGTTAAGTATCCTTTTTGATATATATGATGTTGCTTTTATAAAATGCCTGTGCTGCCGCGCGGATGCTGCACGCAGGCAGAGCCTTTCGAGTGTAAAAGGGGCAGGATATGGACGAAAAATGGACACCGGATACCGGAAATGAAGAAAAAGATGTGTTGACAGATCTCGGGACTGCGGAAGAGCTTACAGATCATCCCGTTCGGGATGCGGAGTTTCCGGAAGAAACCGGAGAGACGGATCCTGCTGCTTCGGATCCGGTTTTTCCGGAGGATTTCGAAGCGGCAGAGCAGGAAGCTGCTGACGCCGGACAGGAAAGCGGTTCTGCGGATCAGGAGGACGGCACCGGTGCTCCGGAAGAGACCGGTTTTTCCGGAGACGCTCCGGCAGAGAAAAAGGAACTGTTTGACGCCCCCTCATCTTCTCTGAAGATGCCCTGGGAGCGCTTTCTTCCCGGCGACGATGTGAAAAAAGAGACGGATACGGGAGCGGAGAGCCCGTTCGAGAGCGGGCTGCCCGATCAGGCGGATCCCGTCATTCAGGACGGATTTGAGGAAGGACCCGGAGAAGTGGCTCCAGGAGAGGATGTGGCCGGGGGCCATGCGGAGGAGAGCTCCGGCAGCACGGATGCTTCCTATCACAGCAAGTATGATTCTTACAGGTTTGAGACGCCCGCGGGCGGAAGCGGGGCGGGCGGTCCCGGACCGGATATCCCGCGGAAGGAACGGAAGCCCATGAATCCCAAGCTGAAGACTCTTCTGACCGCGGCCGGGATTTTTGTGGCCCTGATTGCCGCCATGATCGGCCTGGCTTACGGCGTTGACAGGATCAGAGGCGGTTCGAAAAACGGCGTAGCCGGGGCGGCAGAGGAAAAGGAGATAATTCTCGGCGCGGGAAACAGTGAGAAGAGTTCTGCGGAAAGTGCGGATTCCACGTCATCTTCCGCCGTGTCGGAACAGCAGACCGCGGACGCGGCCGGCCAGGCAGCTGACGCGAACGAGGCGGAGACAGAGCCCGGGACGGAAGCAGAAACAGAGAATGATGCGGAAGCGGAGACGGATGCGGCAGCAGAGGATGATGCGGCAGCAGAGGA
>CACXFM010000165.1 GCA_902766955.1 uncultured Lachnospiraceae bacterium
CGATCAGCAGCACTTCAGCATCGATGTTTCGGATGCTTTGATCTATAGAATCCAGACATTCCGGCAGATATTCTTCCACATTGTATACCGGTACGATCACACTTAATTGCTTCATAATGAACTATTGAAAAGGCTTGAAATCAACTGTTATATGGGCCGGATCCCAGCCTTTCTTCTTCATGTCTGCATACATCAGATTATTATCAGATACAGTATCTTTGAACGACCATAAATCCACGGGCAATCCTTCTTCCTTACTTTTCTTTATGAGATTATCGAAAGCGTATTTCTTATTCACACTAATCCCATCGAATCCGTTAGCTATCGCAATGTCCAATGCCTTTAATGCCTCACTCTGCGATCTCTTTGAGACCAGATATGTACATTGCGGATCGATACCATATTCTGATATGATATGTCCCTGCAGCCGGCTCAGTGAATCATCATAAAAAGATATCCAATACGTGCTCTCCAGAAAACTCCATCCGCTTTCCTCATCTCCCCCGTTTCGAATACTGGTTTCCAAAACCATTTTTACTGCCTTTTTTACGGCTTCCTCCGGCATTGCCTGTTCTTTCAACTCCACAGCAGGAATCATATGATACGAATAACAGATGTCCAGATACTCCTCGAAGAAGCATACCTTACTTCCCAGGACATCATGATTTCTGATTTCTTCTGCCGTCATTTCATTAACAAGCTGATCGACATTAAAGACCCGGGCAAATGAATCATCGTGATTGATAACCAGTTCGCCGTCCTTTGTCTGACGGACATCACATTCGCACCCCCAGAACTGCGCCTGCCCAGCCTGTCGGAAAGCCTCTGCTGTATTCTCTGTTGCAGAAACGTGGAGACCTCTGTGAGCGACCCATAGCGTATCATCTATGGAAAAATCATAAACCTCGACTATGAATCTCCCGATGACCTTCGAACCATCTACTGCTTTTGCAGTGATTGTCGTCTTGCCTTTTTTCAGTCCTTTTACTCTTCCTGAGGACGTTACTTGTGCAATGTCCCGATTCGCTGAAGACCAGCAGACTTTTTTCACCTTAGCTGATTTCGGATATACAGTAGCTTTCAATGACGAGACTGCACCTGTCCTCACATATTTCGATCCTGTTACTGCAATCTTCTTTACACGCGGTCCCACCCTCAGTTTTACCGAGGTCTTGTATTTCTTCTTTCCTTTGATCAGCACATATGCCGTAATACGGACGCTGCCTTTCTTTTTGGTCCGCACCACACCATTTTCTGAAACAGTGGCAACACGGCGATTTGAAGATTTATAATGTATCTTCCTGTTCGCGGCATTCCCTGTCGCTGAATATTTCAGGCGAAGCTTCTTTCCTTTTTCGATCACACGATAGTTATCGGCATTCAAAAGCAGAAGGCCGCTTTTCTCAGCCGAGCAAACCTCATTTTCATTCCACCCTGTCAAACTGAACGGCAGTACCAACAGGGCAAAAACAATCAGGAATCTTCTGGTCATTATTTTCATTGTTTTTTTCTTGATAGTCACCTGTCTCATATTCGCTTTTCTCTATACTAGCACATGGTCTACAATAGCATAAATGATCGTCTGTCCGATATAACAGAGCAGGAACGTGCCCACCGGGATCGCCTTGTAACGGATATACCCTTCTCTGAAGACGAATCCATAGGCAATGAACGCCAGAGTATAGATCGGGATGAGATAGGACAGGATCACATTCCCTGCCAGGAACACCCCCATCAGCGCCCCGCCGCTTCCCGCAAGATGCAGAATATGCAGCAAAACATACCAGATCGTTTGTAGCACCCAGGCGCCGATCAGAAATCTCTGATCCAGCAGAAACTTTTGGAATCTCTCTCTCATCGCTCGCCTTCCTCCTCTGCCGGACAGCCTTTGCCGGCCAGATACCGGATTCCTTCCCTGTAACCTTCGAAACCTTTTCCTTTGATCGTCTTCTCCGCTGCCAGCGATATATAGGAGATCCGGCGGAATTCTTCCCTGGCGTCCACGTCCGAAAGGTGTACCTCCACCGCCGGGATCGCCACTGCCTTCAGCGCGTCCAGGATCGCGACGCTGGTGTGGGTATAGGCGCCCGGGTTGATGACGATGCCGTCGTATAC
>CACXFM010000166.1 GCA_902766955.1 uncultured Lachnospiraceae bacterium
CCGGACGAGCTGCTCATACTTGATGAGGAGACGCTTCGCCGTCTCCGGGAGCACCGCTTCCTCGTTGTAGCAGGGAAGCACAAAATACAGCACAGTATGACTCATAACTACCTCCGCCCTAAAAAAACTTCCGGGGTCTCATCTCCCGGAAGTTCTTCTCATGCCGGTGGTCGGACTCGAACCGACACGAAGTTGCCCCCGAGGGATTTTAAGTCCCTTGCGTCTGCCAATTCCGCCACACCGGCAAATATAAAACTGTCTTGAAATCAGTTCGTTCCGATCTGCTCTCGCATGCAGACCGGAACGACAGCGACCCAAACGGGACTCGAACCCGTGACCTCCGCCGTGACAGGGCGGCGCGATAACCAACTTCGCCACTGGGCCATATGCAATATAAAACGGCGCATCCATCTGTATCTTAAGATCAGTTGAAGCGTCAGTGGATCTTCGGGGACTCGAACCCAGGACCGATCGGTTATGAGCCGACTGCTCTGACCAACTGAGCTAAAGATCCATGGTGCATCGGCTCCCTCACTGAGAACCGCCAGTGACCCCAAGCAGATTCGAACTGCTGTTACCGCCGTGAAAGGGCGATGTCTTAACCGCTTGACCATGGGGCCATATAAACTCCCCGAGCAGGGCTCGAACCTGCAACCCTTCGGTTAACAGCCGAATGCTCTACCATTGAGCTATCGAGGAATAGGCATTGTGCCGATGGGCTTAAGTGGACTCGAACCACCGACCTCACGCTTATCAGGCGTGCGCTCTAACCAGCTGAGCTATAAGCCCTTACGCGCTTCGTGCACGAACCATATCATAGCAGAAATCCGTGTTGCGCGCAACTTTTTTTTCGAAATAATCGATGACTTTCATGATGCGCACTCCCCGCGGCGAGAAGCATGGCTTTTTGTTCTGATTTGTGAGATAATACTCCTATAATGTAAGGCACAGACAGGAAGGAGGCCGGAAGGTTGCTTAAACGGGACAAAATACTGCTCGGCATCACGATCGGTGTCGCGGCACTCGATGCCGGACTGGCTTACGGTACATATCTGAAGAAAAAAGGCGTCGTCATCAGGGATATGGTTCTTACTTCCATCGACGACAGAATCCACAGAAAACCGCAGGATGAAAACGACTCCGCGAAAGTCACGAAAATCCCCATCAGCTGAAAAACCGCAGACAGCAGTCATCTGAAAAAGGAGATGTCCCGGTCCGGACATCTCCCCTTTTCTTATGTGTAACATTACAGTTTCGGCATTTTCTCATCCGATATTTTCATGACGGACTGGTAGGCGGGGCGGATAATCTTGCCCATTGTGACAATTTCCTCCAGGCGGTGAGCGCTCCAGCCGGCGATCCTCGCGATCGCGAAAATCGGGGTATAGAGCTCCACCGGGATTCCCAGCATGTTGTAGACAAATCCGCTGTAGAAGTCCACGTTCGGACTGACGCCTTTGTAGATATGGCGTTTTTCCGCAATGACCTCGGGAGCCAGCTTCTCGATCATATTGTAGAGACCCAGGTCGGCACCCCTGCCCTTCTCCTCAGCCAGCTTCTCCACAAACTTCTTGAACACCCGCTCTCTGGGATCAGAGATCGAATAGACGGCGTGTCCCATGCCGTAGATCAGCCCCTGGTGATCAAAGACCTCACCGTCCAGCATTTTCGACAGATAGTCGCGGATCTCATCCTCGTCCTTCCAGTCATGGATATGTTCCCTGATGTTGTCCATCATCTCCATCACCTTCAGGTTGGCGCCGCCGTGGCGCGGTCCCTTCAGAGACGACATGGCTGCGGATATCGTGGCATACGTGTCCGAGGCGGAGGATGTGACGACTCTCGTCGTGAAGGTGGAGTTATTGCCGCCGCCATGCTCCATGTGCAGCATCAGCGCTGCATCCAGCACTCTCGCTTCCGTCTTCGTGTAAATCTTGTCGGGGCGGAGCATCAGCAGAATGTTTTCCGCCGTGGACTTGTCCGGTTCCGGGCGGTGTATGTACATGCTCTCCAGATTCTCGTAGTGGTTATATGCGTGATACCCGTATATCGCCAGCATCGGGAAGACGGCGATCAGATTCAGGCTCTGCCGGATCACGTTCTCCACGTCCGTCTGCAGGGCATTTTTGTCATAGGAAGCCAGTGTCAGAATGCTCCGGGTCATGGAATTCATGATATCCCTTGTCGGCGCTTTCATAATGACGTCTCTGGTAAAATTGGTCGGCAGGTCCCTGGCCTGCTCAAGGATGTCGATAAACTCCTCCTCTTCCCTCTTTTTGGGAAGCTTTCCGAACAGCAGCAGGTAAGTCAGATTCTCGTATCCGAACCGGTTCTGCGAATAATGCGCGACAAGGTCCCTCACGTTGTACCCGCGGTACCAGAGTTCTCCATCGCACGGTTCCCTTGTGCCGTCTTCATTCTCTCTGAAGGAACTGATCAGCGAAATATTCGTCAGGCCCGTCACGACGCCCTTGCCGTTTATATCCCGCAGACCCCTCTTTACATCATACTCACGGTAAAATTCATCGGCAATCACATCTCCTGCCATGACCAGATCCCTGTGTTTGGCGGCAAACTGCCGCATGTCTGTATGATAGCCCATCTGTTTCCTCCTTTCGTATTTCATCGTCCCCGACTGTCGCTGCATCCGGATTCTTCTCCGGCCGGACCGCAGCGGGTGAACCCGCCTCTCCGCAAAGGTACTCCTTCGGGGTTAGTCAAAGTATAAGGAGGAGAAACGCCGCCCGTCAACTTAAATTTTCGTAACCTTTTTGGCAGCCCGCGATAAACAGCAGCGATTTGTAAAATTTCTCCTTGCTTTTTCTCCGGCAGTCTGCTAGAATCATTTATGCTGCAGCGAATGCTGCGGGAATTACATAACGCTCAGTTAGTTCGAGCACCTTGGAGAAGTACCCAAGCTGGCCGAAGGGACACCCCTGGAAAGGGTGCAGGTCGTTAATAGCGGCGCGAGGGTTCAA
>CACXFM010000167.1 GCA_902766955.1 uncultured Lachnospiraceae bacterium
GACCATGGACGCCATCCGCGCTTCCATGAAGATGCAGCTGACCCGCGAAGAGGGCACGGCCGCTACCAACAAGTATCTGGGCATCGGCAAGTTCAAGAAGTAAAGCGAGGAGACATACATGCGTTTCGGTATCAATACAATTGACGAATTTGAACTGGCAGGCAAAACCGTGCTCTGCCGCGTAGACATGAACCAGCCGGTCGACCGCGAACATGACTCCCTGAAGAGCACACAGCGCATCGAGGCCTGTGCGCCGACATTAAAAGAGCTCGCGGACGCCGGAGCAAAGGTCGTTGTACTGTGTCATCAGGGCAGCGATATCGAGTATCAGAACTTCTACTGCACGAGACCGCATGCCAGAGTTCTCTCCGAACTGCTCGGACGCGAAGTCGGCTGGGTGGAAGACGTCTGCGGCCCGACGGCCAGAGAGGCCATCAAGGCTATGAAGGACGGAGACATTCTCGTTCTGGATAATGTCCGCTTCTGCAGCGAGGAACAGACACTCTTTGAGCTGAAGCTGAAGCTGAGCCACGAAGAGCAGGCCAAGACCCAGGTGGTCACAAAGCTTGCGCCGCTGGCGGACCTCTATGTGTGCGACGCATTTGCAGCTTCCCACAGGGATCAGCCGTCTCTGTGCGGATTCGAGCAGGTTCTTCCGTCCGCGATGGGCAGACTGTTCGAGAAAGAGTACTGCGTGATTTCCGAGCTCATGGAATCACCGGAGAAGCCGTGCGTCTTCGTGCTCGGCGGCTCCAAGATCAGCGATGCTTTCATCATGATGGAGACGGTCCTCAAGGGCGGCAGCGCCGACAAGGTGCTGACAGGCGGCCTCGTGGGCAACATCCTGCTTCATGCAATCGGCAAACCGATCGGCAAGGGCAGCGTGGACTTCATCTATGCAAAGAACTACGAAGAATACATCGAAAAGGCCAAGGTTCTCTACGATACATACGGCGACAAGATCGAACTTCCCTGCGACCTGGCAGGTGTGACGGACGGCGTGAGATATGAATATTCGCTCTCCGAAGTTCCGGAAGATCTCTCCGCGATCGATATCGGAAAAGAGACCATCGCCCATTACTGCGACCTGATCGCAAGCGCCAAGACCGTGTTCGTCAACGGCCCCATGGGCGTGTTCGAGCAGGAGCCGTCAGAGGCAGGCACCAAGGCTGTCTTTGAGGCACTCGGCGACACGGCGGCTTATACCGTGGTCGGCGGCGGCGACAGCGTGACGGCTGCAAAGAAGTACAAAGTGACTGACAAGCTGGGATATGTCTGCACGGGCGGCGGCGCGCTGATCCGTTTCCTGACCGGCGAAGAGCTTCCGGTCGTGAAGGCGCTGCGCCACGCGGCATCCGTTTTCGGAAAGGGTAAGGCATAACGGCAGACTATGGTAATTGAATTTGGTTATGGAACCGGTATTCAGGCAGTAGACGTGCCGGACCGGAACCTGATGGGTGTCCTGACCGCCAACGAGATGGAGCATGAGAGGCACGGCGCTGAAGCCGTTGAGTATGCGCTGGAGAATCCGATCGGAGCCGCGAAGCTCTCCGAGACCGTGAAGCCCGGCCAGAAAGTCGCTATCATCACCAGCGATATCTCGAGACCTCTGCCGAGCTACGACGTGCTGCCGGCGGTTCTCAAGGAACTTGAGAAGGCGGGGATCCCGGATGAGGACATCACGGTTGTCTTCGCGCTCGGTTCCCACCGAAAACAGACGGAGGAAGAGTGCAGAAAGCTCGCGGGCGACTATGCATACGGCAAAGTCCGCTGCATCAACTCTGACCCGGATGACTGCATCCATATGGGAACTTCCTCAAACGGAACACCTTTTGACATCACGAGGACTGTCGCGGAAGCGGACTTCCGCATCGCCCTCGGCAATATTGAGTTTCACTATTTCGCCGGATATTCCGGCGGCGTGAAGGCGCTGATGCCGGGCGTTTCCACCCCGGCCGCCATTCAGTCGAATCACTCGCTGATGGTATCTCCGGACGCCTGCGCGGGCAAGCTGGAAGGTAATCCCGTGCGTGCCGACCTGGAGGAGGCGCTCAAGTTCTGCCCGATTCATTACATCGTGAACGCAGTGCTCGACGAGCACAAGCATATCGTCTATGCGGTGGCGGGCGACGTCATCACGGCCCACAGGGAAGGCTGCAAGTATCTGGACAAAATGTACAGAAAGCCGATCCCGACCAGGGCGGATATCGTCCTCGTGTCCCAGGGAGGCGCTCCGAAGGACGCCAATCTCTACCAGACACAGAAAGCGCTGGACAATGCAAAGCACGCCGTCAGAAAGGGCGGCACCATGATCGTGATCGGGGCCTGCAACGAGGGCCTTGGCAGCGCCAAGTTTGAAGAATGGCTGACGGGTGCACCGACAGCTCATTCCATGATCGAGCGGATCGGAAAAGATTTCCAGCTCGGCGGACACAAGGCGGCGGCCATTGCAATGGTTCTTGAAAATGCACGGATTGACCTGGTAAGCGAGATGGACGATGATTTTGTCCGCAGCATTTTCCTCAATCCGCAGCCGAGTGCCCAGAAAGCGTTCGACGAAGCGATGGAGCGGTACGGTGAAAACGCAACCGTGATCGCGATGCCGTTTGGCGGAGCTACGCTTCCCATGCCGCAGGATGAGTAATCATCCTGCAGCATGCAAGATGTTTCACAGTAACCAAACAACAATACGAAAGGAATACTGACTATGGATTACGCAAAAGAGTCTCTCCGTCTCCATGAAGAGTGGAAGGGCAAGATCGAAGTTGTCGCTACGGTTCCGGTAGCTACAAAGGATGATCTGTCCCTCGCCTACACGCCGGGTGTTGCACAGCCGTGCCTGGAGATCCAGAAAGACGTCGAAAAGTCTTACGACCTGACCCGCCGCCACAATCTCTGCGCCGTGATCACGGACGGATCTGCCGTCCTCGGCCTCGGAGATATCGGACCGGAAGCAGGTATGCCCGTTATGGAAGGCAAGTGCGTGCTTTTCAAGTCCTTCGGCGATGTGGATGCTTTCCCGCTCTGCGTCAAGACAAAAGACGTGGATGAGTTCGTTGAGACTGTTTATCGCATTTCGGGATCTTTCGGAGGAATCAACCTTGAGGATATTTCCGCTCCGAGATGCTTCGAAATCGAGCGCAAACTGAAAGAAAAATGCGACATTCCGATCTTCCATGACGATCAGCACGGAACCGCCATCATCACACTGGCAGGTATGCTGAACGCGATCAAGCTTGTCGGCAAGAAGAAGGAAGATCTCAAGATCGTGACTTCCGGCGCGGGCGCGGCAGCGGTTTCCATCGTGAAGCTTCTTCTCTCCGCAGGATTCAAGCACATCACCATGTGCGACCGCAAGGGCGCGATCTATGAAGGACGCGAAGGCCTCAACTGGATCAAGGAAGAGATGGCCCAGGTCACTAACCTTGAGAAGAGAGCCGGCACACTTGCTGAGATGCTTGTCGGCGCAGACGCTTTCATCGGCGTTTCCGCACCCGGACAGGTGACGACTGAGATGGTCAAGACCATGAACAGGGATGCCATCATCTTCGCATGCGCGAACCCGACTCCGGAAATCTTCCCGGATGAGGCAAAGGCAGGCGGCGCAGCCGTAATCGCAACCGGACGCAGCGATTTCCCGAACCAGATCAACAACGTGCTCGCATTCCCGGGTATCTTCAGAGGCACGTTCGATGTCCGCGCAAGAGACATCAACGAGGAAATGAAGATGGCAGCGGCGAAGGCACTGGCAGATCTGATTTCCGATGAAGAGCTGACACCGGAGTGCATCATTCCGGCAGCATTTGATCCGCGCGTAGGCAAGGCCGTGGCAGCGGCAGTAGCGCAGGCAGCCAGAGACAGCGGCGTCGCAAGATTATAATGGAGGAAGAAAATGACACAGGAACAGGTAAAAGAACTTCAGGAGTTTGCATTACAGATCCGTATCGGTACGGTCGAATGCATTAAATCCAGAGGCTTCGGCCATATCGGCGGCAGCCTTTCTGTAGCGGATGCGCTCGCGGTTCTCTACAAGTGCATCATGAACGTGGATCCGTCCGATCCGCACAAGCCGGACAGAGACAAGCTGGTCTGCTCCAAGGGACATGCCGGCCCGGCTGTCTACACGACTCTGGCACTCAAGGGATATTTCCCGTATGAGAAGCTGAAGACCCTGAACCAGCCCGGAACGGATCTGCCGTCACACTGCGACCGCAAGAAGACCCCCGGCATCGATATGACGACGGGTTCTCTCGGACAGGGTACATCCACGGCTGTCGGCCTCGCTCTCGGTGACCGCCTGCAGGGCCGCGACTGCCGCACATTCCTGATCGTCGGCGACGGCGAGCTCGATGAAGGACAGTGCTGGGAAGCTGCGATGTTCACGGCTGCCAAGAAACTGACAAATCTGACATGGCTGGTCGACTGGAACAAGAAGCAGCTGGACGGCTATGTGACGGATATTCTGGACACAGGTGATCTGGAGAAGAAGTTTGCTGCGTTCGGATTTGATGCCTGCACAGTAGACGGCAATGATGTGGAGCAGGTTTACGAAGCACTTTCAAAGAAGCCGGGTGACAAGCCTGTTGCAGTGATCCTGAGTACGGTCAAGGGCAAGGGCGTGACACAGGTTGAAGAGACGATGTCCAACCATTCCATGAATGTGGGACAGGATGTCTTTGACAGCTGGCTTGAGGAGCTGCACGGCAAGCTCGATGCACTTCAGGGCACAGGGAGGTAACCAGAATGCAGATAGTTTATACAGGTGAATTGGATTCCAGACAGTTTAAAAATGTAATCGGCGAGACCATCGAAGCCATCATGCAGGAAGATGACAAGGTCGTATGGCTGGATGCTGACCTGCAGAGCTGCAGCGGCACGAACAAAGGCAAAGGCGACCGCTACATCAACTGCGGTATCGCCGAGGCCAATATGCTGGGCATCGCGGGCGGCCTTTCCGCTTCCGGCATGAAGCCGTATGCGCATTCATTCGGCTGCTTCGCTTCCCGCCGCGCTTATGACCAGGCTTTCCTGGCATGCGGATATGCCGGCAACCCGGTGACCGTGGTCGGAACTGACCCCGGCATCACGGCTGCATTCAACGGCGGCACACATATGCCGTTCGAAGATATGGCTCTGTACCGCGCACTTCCGGAAGCGACCGTATTTGATATCACGGACGTTCCGATGCTGGTCGACGTCCTGCATCAGGCCAAGGATATGCCGGGCGTGAAGTACATCCGCGTTCCGCGTAAGACTTCCTGCCAGGTTTATGCAGACGGCAGCAAGTTCACACCGGGCAAGGGCGTTGTGATCCGTGACGGCAGCGACGCCGTGATCATCGCCAGCGGCATCATGGTCCACGAAGCTCTTCAGGCAGCCAAGGCTCTTGAAGCAGAAGGCATCAGCGTGGCCGTGATCGATCCGATTACCGTCAAGCCGCTCGACGAAGAGCTGGTCCGCGAATATGCGAACAAGACCGGACTTGTCGTCGCAGCTGAGAACCACAACAAGATCGGCGGCCTCACAAGTGCCGTAGAGCATGTCGTGGCAGGTATGATGTGCAAATTCGGATACGTCGCAGTCGAAGACGTATTCGGCGAAGTCGGACCGCAGGATTATCTGCGCAAGCAGTTTGATCTTACAAGTGACCATATTGTCAGAGTAATCAAAGGCCTGAAGGAGTAAGAATATGTTTAACGAAAAAGAAGTTTGCCTCGGAATCGCACCGATCGGCTGGTGCAACGATGATATGCCGGAACTCGGCGCAGAAAATACTTTTCAGCAGATCGTCAGCGAAATGGCTCTCGCAGGTTTCACGGGCTGTGAAATCGGCAACAAGTATCCCACTGACCCGGCAGAGCTGAAGAAAGCTCTCGACCTTCGCGGCATGCGTATCGCCAGCAGATGGTATTCTTCCTTCCTGCTGACCCGTCCGATCGAAGAAGAGGAGAAGGATTTCATCGCCAACCTCGACTTCCTTGAGGCAGTCGGCGCCAACCGCATCAACGTCAGTGAACAGAGCTATTCCATCCAGGGCAAGACAGATGTCCCGATTCTGACCGGCGGACATAAGTATGTCATGAACGACGAGGAATGGGACCGCTTCACGAAGGGCCTCAATCATCTTGGCAAGATCGCGAAGGACCGCGGCTTCAAGCTCTGCTTCCATCATCACATGGGCACGGTTGTCCAGACCAGCGAGGAGACAGACCGCATGATGTCCAACACGGATCCGGATCTTGTCTTCCTGTGCTACGACACGGGCCACTTCACATTCGCCGGCGAGGATCCTCTTGCCATGCTGAAGAAGTATGTTGACCGCGTCGGCCACGTACATCTGAAGGATATGCGTCTCCCGGTCGTGGAAGAAGCCAGAAAGAACAACTGGAGCTTCCTGACATCCGTCCGCAACGGTGCCTTCACGGTTCCGGGCGACGGCGACGTCGACTTCGATCCGGTCTTCAAGGTTCTCGCAGATGCGGGCTACAAGGGATGGCTGCTGGTTGAAGCTGAGCAGGATCCGGCCAAGGCCAATCCGCTTGAATATGCGATGAAGGGCCGCAAGTATATCAAGGAGCACACAGGACTGTAAAGCCCCGGTGCCCGGCAGGGCATAAGGAGACATAAATGAGCGCATATTTAGATAAAAATGCTGAACTGAAAAACGGATACAACGCTTATATCGACAGCGCCGTCGATGACATGGGCACGCAGATGGATGTGGGACTGCTCGTTCTTGAAGAGGGTCAGACCTGGGAGTATTGTGAAGCTTCCAAGGAAGTCGCCGTTCTTCTGTTCGAGGGACATGTTCTCTATGAATATGACGGGAAATGCACGGACGCGGAGCGCCCGGACACCTTCCACCATGAAGCGTACTGCCTGCTGGCGGGCTGCGGCACAAAGATCCGTGTAACGGCAAAGGCACACAGCGAGCTTTATATTCAGGCTACGGTCAATGAGACGCCCTATGAAACTGTCATGTATACGCCGGACACCATCCAGGTGCAGTATGCGGGCAGCAACGGAGAGCTGATGGGCTGCATGCAGAGAGAGATCAAGACATTCTTCGATTATGACAATGCGCCGTTCTCGAAGATGGTGCTCGGTGAAGTTCTGAACCATCCGGGCAAATGGTCTTCCTATCCGCCTCATCATCATCCGCAGCCGGAAGTCTACTTCTATCGCTTCGATCATCCGCAGGGCTTCGGAGCCGGCTTTGCCAACGGGGATATCTTCAAGACGACCCACAACGGCATGGTGGCCATTACTTCGCAGTTCCATTCACAGGTGGCCGCTCCCGGTTATGCGATGTGCTACGCATGGGGCATCCGCCATCTGGACGGGGATCCGTGGCTGAAGACAAGAATCGACGACGAGGAGCATACATGGCTGCTCGCGCCGGATGCAAATGATCATATTTACAAGAGATAAGTGACAGAAGACGGACTGCCGCACGAAATGATTCGTGCGGCAGTCTTTTTGTGCTCAGTTTCATTCAGAATAGACCTTCCGGTTCGTACTCGCGCCCTTCACGGTGAGCCCGGAAATGGAATCAATAAACTTGTAGAGCTGCGTATAGCCGTACAGCTTGACATTGAAGCCGTGATATTTCTTGCGGATCTCCTGTCCGAGGGTTGCCAGGGCAATCCCGTTCTTGCCGCGTGCCCGCACCACTTCGCGGATGTACTTGATGATGAGATCATCTTCATCGGAGTCATCCTTGAGGGCGACCGTGATGTTATTGCGGGATTTTGTCACCTCAAGCTCCGGCATATCCTCCAGGAACTTGATCAGCTGGCTGTAGCCGAAGGTACGGATGTCGAAATCCGGATATTTGCTCTGCAGGCGGCTGCCGATTTCGCCGGGGCCGGTTGTTTTGCCGTTGTTATCGTTCTTCGTGATGATATTGATAATATCTGCAAGGATGGTTTCCTTGCTGGTGGGAGAGGTTGCATCATTGGCCAGCACGTTCTCCAGCTCCGTAAAGACGGTGCAGGCGGCGCGGAAGCTGTCCGGCGTCTTCTTCTCACCCATGCCGATGACGATTTTTCCGGATTCGCGGAGTCTCGACGCAAGCCTCGTGAAATCGCTGTCGGAGCTGACGATGCAGAAGCCGTCCACGTTGGAGTTGTAGAGCAGATCCATCGCATCGATGATCAATGCGCTGTCTGTGGCATTCTTTCCGGATGTATTCGAGAACTGCTGGATCGGAATGATTGATTTTTCAAGCAGGCGGTTGCTCCAGCGGGCGTTGGCCTGTGAAGTGAAGTCTCCGTATATACGGCGGTAAGTCACCGTGCCGTATTGTGACAGCTCATCGAAAATGCCGTTCAGGTATTTGGCGGAGACATTGTCCGAATCGATGAGCAGTGCCAGTTTTCTTTCGTTTTCCATTGGAAATATCCTTTAATTAAATAATGGTTGCTGTTTCAGAGCCTGATCCCCTGTGCGAGCAAAAGCTCCCGCGCACTCTCCGGAGAATCCGCACCGCTGCGGTTTTTGACGGGAGCGAACTCCTTTGCGCGGTCCACCTCATAGACGAGACATCCGTCGAGCTCATGGAGGAGATCAAATATGAAATATTCAAATTTCCATCCGTTGGGTTCCGACGGAACAACCGCGCGCCCCTGTTCGTCGATGCAGGGGATTTTTTTGTGGGCGAAATGCACGGGCATTTTCTCATGCATCACCGCGACGGCATCGCTGACGCGGAAGAGGTAGTTGAGAATGACACCGTAATAATACAGATAATGACCGTCTTTATCTGCTGCGGTGCGCATGCTGTCCGTCATTTCGTAATATTCCACGACGGCCGGACGGCCGTCTTCGCGGCACATGACGCCGACACGTTCGCCGGGGTCCGTTTTTTGGACGACTTTGGATCCGCTGGCAAAGCCGCTTAACGCTGTGGCGCCGATGAAAACGGGATCACAGATCCGCTGCAGCACATTGTCGACGGAGAAGACGTTGAGCCATTCGATGCCTTCCTTCTTCACAAGATCCAAAAGAGCAGCGCTCTCCATGGAGAGCAGCCAGCCGCCGTTGCCGTTCGGAGCACTGACGGGAGCGGTTTTTGTCTCCATCAGAATCTTTCCGTCTTCGTCTACTGCCGGCGCCATCGCCTGTGTGAAGAAATGGACATAAGAAGGATTATATCCGAAGAATTCATGCGAATGCAGGAAAGAGCGGGTCTCCGCGTCGTTGGCTTCGCTTGTCATGATAAAGAGATGAACGGGCCTGCCAGCCTCGCGCACGGTCTCCTGCAGGTTCTCGATCAGCCGCTGAAAGATATAGACGGGCCTGGTCACACCGATGTCAAACGTGCCTTTCGGGCCGTCATGTCCGAGGCGGGATCCCATGCCGCCTGCCAGCAGGACAGCCGCCGCCTTACCCTCTCTGATGAGTTTGAGACCTTCTTCTGCAAAGAGGTCTTTTTTCTCTTCGATTTCGGGAATCCGCAGGACGGGAATCGGCTCGATCCGGCCCCGCTGCACTTCCTTCCCGCGCTCCGCGAAGGCGCGGAGATAGTTCAAGTCCATCTTCTCCAGATTCCGGAGGAGGGCGGACTGCTCATCCTCCGAAAGAGTGTCATAAAAGCGAAGAAGGTGCTCCTGACGGAGCGCCTTCAGCTGTGCATTTATTTCAGCGTAATTCATAATCAGTCGTCCTGCTCCTCAAATTCAATATCCGTGTCCGTCATCGAGCTGACGATCGCGAGCGATTTCAGGTTGACTCCCTTGCCGCGGAGCTCCTTTCCGCCCTCCTGGAATCCTTTTTCAATGACGATTCCGACACCTTCGAGAGTGGCGCCCGCCTCTTCGATAATATCCAGAAGGCCGTTTACCGCGCAGCCGTTTGCCAGGAAATCATCGATGATCAGGACGTGATCGTCTGCCGACAGGAACTTCTTTGAGAGAATGACATCATAAGTGCGGTTATGGGTGTAGCTCTTGACCTGTGTGGTGTAAAGACTGCCGTCGAGATTGAGACTCTGCGCCTTTTTGGCAAATACGACGGGCACATGGAAGTACTGGGCAGTAATGCAGGCGATGCCGATTCCGGATGCCTCAACGGTCAGAATCTTCGTGATCGGACGGTCTCCGAACAGACGAAAGAATTCTTTGCCGATTTCATTGATGAATTCGATATCCATCTGATGATTCAAAAAACTGTCAACTTTCAGAATGTGTCCCGGTCTGACCTGTCCTTCTCTGCGGATTTTTTCTTCGAGAGCCTTCATCAAATCCTCCTTATCTGTCTGTGTCGCGTTATACGTTTTATCTTACAACGAAAAGAATTGAAACACAACGAAAAAACAGGCGGCATAAGGGCAAAAAGAACATATTTTGCGGGACATTGCACATAAGGATATGACTGGGTTACAATAATCATATGAGAAAGAAGAAAGAGCCGCAAAAAGATATCGTCAAAGAAGAGACCGCGCAGGGGGAAGCGCTTCCCGTTGTCCGTATTTCCGTGCGCCGCATGGTGGAATTCCTGCTCCGGTCCGGGGACATCGACAGAAGAGCCGTGAGAGC
>CACXFM010000168.1 GCA_902766955.1 uncultured Lachnospiraceae bacterium
CTGATCCTGGAGCTGGCCGGACAGGGCTACGCGATGGCCTTCATGGGATCAGTCGTCAATATCGGATCCGTGATTCTGCAGTCAGGGATCAACAGCCTGGGGCCGACCGTGATCGCGGGGCACACGACGGCGCGGAAGCTGTTCATGCTGTGCGCACTGCCAAACACTTCAATGGGAATGGCAATCTCCACATTTGTCTCGCAGAACAAAGGCGCGGGCCAGCGGGAACGGATCATCCGCGGGGTCAAAGAATCATACGTCTACGACCTTGTCTGCAGCCTGTTCACGATCGTCGTGCTGTTTCTGTTTGCGGATGAGCTGGCAGTCCTGTTATCGGGATCCACGAACCCGGAGCTGATTAACAATACTGTGGCTTATGTCCGCTTTGCCGCTGTTTTCTCATGGGTGCTGGGTGTGCTTCACCAGACAAGGCTTGCCCTGCAGGGACTGGGGGCCAAATTCACCCCTATCGTGTCAAGTTTTATCGAACTGGCGGGCAAATGCATCTTCGCCTGGTGCCTGGTGCCGAAGATGGGATACAGGGCGGTCATCCTGTGTGAGCCGCTCATCTGGTGCGTGATGGCGGTGCACCTGGTATACGCGTTTTTCACAAATCCGTATATCAGGGAAGGCAAGTGAGCTAAAAAGGAGGCCAGGACCCCCGCAGCACTTTTACGCGCCGCAGGGGGCCTGACCTCAATTCATGAGCAGCAAGAACCGTCCCCCGGTTACTCATTGAGAAATAAGTCCCTCATCCAGAAGGAAGTCTTCGATCCCTACATATTGAATGCCATGATCATCCCGCCACGGCTTCACATAGTCTTTTATCACGACCATTTTCTTGAAGGAGTCAGGGATTTTAATAAGCGAAGCAATCTCCTGCTCTCTTCTATCCGGGTCGGCAATAGACAGCGCAGACTGAATATAGTACCGTTCATCTCCTCTGTTTACGACAAAGTCAACTTCTAACTGTCTGCGAATCTTCTTTCCCGTATCGTCCCTTGTATTCTGTTCGACCACACCGACATCCACATCGAATCCCCTGCGGACCAGATCATTGTAAAGGACATTCTCCATCAGATGCGTTTCTTCCAATTGCCTGAAACCAAGCCGTGCATTCCTGAGACCCGGATCCGAGTAATAATATTTGACTGGCGTCCTGATGTACTTCCTTCCCTTCACATCGTACCGTTCTGCTTTCTGAATCAAAAAAGCTTCCATGAAGAATCCAATGTATCTGTCAATGGTATCCGGCGCAATCCTGATCTGCCGTTCGCTGGCGAATGTGTCCGAAAGCCTTTTGGGATTGGTCAGAGAGCCGATTCCGGAAGCCAGGACGTTTAAAAGGATTTCCAGGACTTCCTCATCATTGTTCACCTGATGACGCTCCAGAACGTCTTTGATATAAGTGCGGTTAAACAAATCCCACAAATAGCGGCTTCTCTCTTCATGCGACTCCAGCGTCCACACCAGAGGCATTCCGCCGTAAGTATAGTAGTCCCGCCATGCTCCGCGCTTATCTCCCTGATAATGCTCATATACTTCGGCAAAAGAGAGCGGATTGACACGAATCTCATCACCCCTGTCACGAAACTGAGTGAGGATATCGGAAGAAAGCATTTTCGAATTGCTTCCCGTTACGTAAATATCAGTATTGGGAAGCTTCATCAGACCCAATATGACATCAATAAAAGTGATCTTCTCATCCGGATTATCAAGATATGGATTCGGCACTTCCGTCACAAACTGGATTTCGTCAATAAATACATAATAGCGCTTATTCTGATCCGGCATCCTCTCCTTTATAACCTTGTTCAGCTCAAAAGGATTGCAGTATTTTGCGTTGTCGATCTCATCCAGAGCGAGTCCGACGATCTGGTCTTCTCCTATGCCGTTTTCGAGAAGGTACTGACGGTAAAGAGTAAACAGAAGATAGGACTTTCCGCTCCGTCTGAGACCTGTGATGACTTTGATTCGCCCATTGTCCTTTTTCCGGATCAACTGATTCATATATTGCTTTCTTGCATACTGCACCGCTATCACTGAGTACCGGGGACGGTTCTAGCTGCTCATTTACAATGAGCAGCTAGAACCGTCCCCGGTACTCCCTCACGGATTGCAGTTCTTACATGGCTCATAGCCCATGGCAATCAGCTCCTCCCGTGTCCCTGTAAAATCCATCCTGTTCTTATCCTTCATCTGCGAAACCGAAGCGCATCCCGGATAATGGAATTTATCGGTATTCGTATTGACCACATAATCCTGTCCCAATGACCGGCTGACCTGCGTATCTTCGGGTTCCGTCGGAACGATTTCCAGTACTTTTTCCTTTTCGACATATTCAGGTCCTGTGCTGGATCCGGTTCGATAATCAATTGTCACGCCGGGCTGTACGTTATAACAGAAAACGCAGTACTGGATAACCGGATCTTCCACGGACCTGGCCTCCATGAGGACGCCCGAAGCAACCAGATTATCCCCTTCAAATACCGGGGTCACCCGATACATGACATGATATCCGGTTTCATAGACATAGTCCGCGACAGACTGCTCATACGGTTCCATTCCCTCCACATTCATGTACCTGGTACCGGTGATCAGATTCTTTTCGTTCGCGTCCTCACCAGTCAGCTGGAACCCGATCAGATGGCAGCGATTATAGAGCCAGTCCTGATCAATCCCCGCGTAGCGGACATTCTTCCAGCCGGTCGGTTTAATCTCACTGATTTCGCCGCGCGGCTGATCCGGTAACGTTTCCGGTCCGACACACGCGTATGCTGTCGTACAGCGGCCCAGGCTGTCCAGATCACCATATTCTTCAAATGCAACCGTCGTCATTTCCTCATCTGCAAAATAAGGAACGTCATTATGGATATCGCAGAATGGCTTTCCGGAATACTCCTCCACCTGCGCCAGAATCTCTTCCGCAGACGGAACAGTTGCAGAAGCAGAATGTCCCTTTACCTCTGCAGAAGCAATCGCATCATAAGTGGCTTTGTCAATAATCCCTGTTGCTTCCAGTTGATTTGCATTCTGAAAATCTTTTACCGCCTGTTCTGTGCCGGGGCCAAAACTGCCGTCAACTGCAGATTTCAAAAAGCCCAATGCCGCCAGCTTCTTCTGAACCGCTATGACAGAATCCCCTGTGCTGCCCCTCTGAATTGGCTTATACTCTTCTTTCGGAACAGTCACTTTTGAATCAGTGTCACTCTCAGTGCTCTCAGTTGTGCTTTCAACACCGGTCGAATGTTTTTCATTTTTAACAGAACTGCCAAAAGCTCCAAAAATACAAATCGCAATGGTAATCCACAAAAGTGTCGAACAACACCCGCGACCTTTTCTTTTCATACTCCCGTCCTTTTCCCCGGAGCAGCCGGAAAGATCCCTGCCGCCCAAAATCCCTTATAAATCCCTGCATTTATCAAACGCCCCGGTTTTTGCCTGGGTGTTTGTTCTTTACCATACGATATGCTATTATGCAGTCACCGCCACATCTCTGTCATTTACTTCCACATGGATCAGTGCCGGATGGAAATCCCCGTCTTCCGCAGGTGCGTAAACAGATAACGGGATATCCAGTGAGCTTACCGATCCCGGTTCTTCATCATAATCATAGCACTCCAGACAGACCAGATTATCCATATCTGACACTGCACTGATCTGCCTGACAGAAAGCTCCTGTAAATCTCCCGGTTCCTGACCGTTTATGAGCGGTGTTTCTTCTTCAGCGATCTTGAGATACCGGCCTGAGTCTGAAGTAAGATATAGTCCGGACGGTTCACCTGCCGGCTGGTTCCTGATTCTTCACCACCCGAACTCATCGCACAGGCATTTGTATCTTTCCTTTCCCCCAGCGAATGGTATATGACGTCCGCATCCTTCAGGACCACAAGCCTCGGACAAAAAGTCGCATTTGTACAACTTATAGATCTGTATTAAAATAAATACAAACTTATTCCGCTGTTATTTTCAGGGAGGGAGAAAACTATGAAAAGTAAGCTGTCCAAATTAAGCCGACTGACTGTACTCGGGTTGTGCCTGGGAATTCTTATTTCTGTATTCATTTTCCAGGTACAGGCCGCGGAGCCGGAGAATTCATCAGCAAGTGTAACTGAACGCAGGGAATGTGAAGGATTTGATACGCCAGAAGAAGCGATTACTGCATTCTGTGAAGCTCTGAAAGAATATGATTTTGAAAAAGCCCTTTCCACCTTTGCGCTCGAATCTTACTGTGAAAACTATGATTATGCAGGTTTTATAGAAAGACTGCGCGCTTTCCAGCCGGTTTCAATCAATATCATAAGCCCGGCGGAAAACGATCTCTCCATGAACCTGAATACCATGAAACGGATTTCCGATATTGCAGCGAAGATCACCACGCCGCTCCAGATGATCGCTTTTGACAACATGGTTTTATTCTCTGAAGATGAGAATATAAAACAGCTTGCTGACGCTTTGCGCTCTTATCAGCTTTACAAGGCTGATGAGCTTTCTTATTCCGAACTGAAGGCGATCGCCGTATCGATGCAGCAGTACCCGGATTTCTCAAATGTGGAAATATCCGAACCTTTATCTCCGCTTAAATTAGGCGCCTTAAATCCTTCATATTTATCACTGAATAATCTTAACAATATTTTCCTGCAGGATGTGATTGCCGGCGCTTCAGGTGCAGCTGAAATGGGTATAATCATGGAAGACAAACGGAATATTTACCTCGTGGTTATAAATACTGTAAAATATGGCGACAAGTGGTATAACTACAGCCTTGGCGGCAATTTCATGATCTTGATGAGTATACCTGTTTCCAGGTCCGGAATCATCGGCGGTTCTAAAGAAAACTTTGATGAACTGGATTATGACCTTATTACTGCAGAAGATCTGCAGACGCTTTTCGACGCCTCCTTTGACCAGAGCAGTCATGTTCCGACGGATGAGGAATTATCCGAGTTCAGGCAAACATTTGAAGAGGAACATGCTGTTTATGCCGAAACCATGGAGACCGAAGCCAAAGCGAATGGCCTTGTCTATGATCCGGAGACTTCCTGGTTTGATCAGATTGATGTGCTGAAAGAACTGGCAGAAAAGAAAGGTGAGACCTTTTACAGTACTAATTACATCAAGATTACCGCTATGTCATATGATGAAATGAAGCATTATTTCACCTTAGAGGATGATCTGCCATAAAAATCCATTTGGGGTGCCTGTCACCTTTCCGTTACTTTTCCATTCTACCATCCGGTGACAGGCACTTATCCATTTATTGGCTGATTCTTCACCACCCGAACTCCTCACACAGGCGTTTGTATCTTTCCTTTTCATGTTCTTTCACTTCTTTGGTCGGATCCCCCAGCGAATGGTGTATGACGTCCGCATCCTTCAGGACCTCATCAAATGATGAGTCCGTAACGTCTTTGCTGTCATGATGCCGGATCGCAGAACATATGGCATCCCGCTCTTCCTTTGACACGATCTTCAGCTCTTTCAGAACTTCCTCGGCATAATCTGCGCCCTTATGTGCGTGATCGTCATACGACCCGCTCTTATAAGCATACAGATCATGGAGCAGTCCGGCCATTGCCGCCAGTTCGGCGTTTTCATTACGCTTCTTTGCAATCATGACGGCAGCCAGAGAGACGCCATGCAGATGGGCAATGGCGCTGCTTCGCTTCTGGTTGTCATCCATGCATTTCAGTACTTTATGAACGTATTTCTGAAGATCTTTTACCCTGCTCATTTTTCACCTCTCCTTTTCTGATTGATCAGATACCGCTCCCGGATTTTCCGAAAATCACAAGGCTTTACGCGCGAAATGCCAGCCGCTTCGGCATACCCATCAGCTCATCATAAATCTCTTTTGTCTCATTATTATAGCTCATAAACACTACGCGCATCCCGATATATGTATGTTCTTCCAGCCACTCCAGAACTGTCTGATAAGCCACTTCCGCAGCCTCTTTCGCCGGATATCCGTAGGCGCCCGTTGAAATAGCCGGAAATGCAACCGAACGGATATGGTTCTCTGCAGCCAGATCCAATGAGTTCCGATAGCAGGCAGAAAGCGCTGTCCGGTCTGCGTCTGTCCCCTGGTAGATTGGCCCGACTGTGTGGATCACATACTTTGCAGGAAGCCGGTATCCGGCTGTCAGCTTTGCTTCTCCCGTGCGGCAGCCGCCAAGCGTTCTGCATTCCTCCAGCAATTCCCGCCCCGCTGCCCGGTGAATCGCTCCATCCACACCGCCGCCTCCAAGAAGCGTGTGATTGGCAGCATTCACAATCGCATCCGTATCGGCCTTTGTGATGTCGCCTTTCACAGACTCCATTCTGTATCTGGGATGATAATAGGATTTCAGGATCTCCAGAATCCATGGCCGCTTCAGACGGAATCCCGAAAGGGAACTGCCGCTGCCGGATCGCTTCGGATTCACATAAATACCGGCGACAGGAGACGCCAGCGCCATTTCCAGGAAAGCAGCGACTCCGACTGACTGCACCTCCCCGCGAATCGCTTTATCCTTCTGATCCACTCCGGTAAATGCAACATAATAAACTTCTCCGGTCCGATCATCGCGCATCATACCGATATCCTGCTGTCCCTGCGCATTCACGTAAAGCGGAATCAACAGCTGCGCCGCGCTGCACATCTTCAGCCGGAAGGCCTCGCTGACTGCATACGTGTTTGCCAGGCTGCCCCCAAGCAGATATTGTTCAATCGCATCGCCGATTAAGTCCTCATAGCCGCCGCTTAATGCTTCACCAAGCGACATATTGACCGACTCGAACAGCCTCTGTCTGCTGCTTTTCGCCTCCTCCCGGAATGCCCTGCGGAAAGCCTGATAATTCGCCGTCTCATATTCCCTGTAATACACGGCATATTCAATTGTTTCGAAACAGTCCCGGAATTCTTCCGTCACTTTATGAAATGCATCTGCCACAAGTTCCGGCGGATTCCGAAATGCACCGCACCCGAATGCACCGAGAATCAGCACCTCATTTCCGCCTTCAAATGCAACCCGGAAAATCCTCCGGATCCGCTTCTCCAGCAGCTTCTCCAGTTCTTTCTCTGTAACCGTGCCGGTGCTGCTTCCTCTTTCGTCCTCCTCTTTTAACAGGGACACATGCCGGAGATTCGGTGCCGCGCATGTAATGACATTCACGGGATACCATTCGCTTTCCGGCAGCCGCTCCGGAGCATCCGTATCACTTTTTACCACCAGAATGTCCGGGGAATAAATGATGTCGTCATTGTAGAGGGAATCGTTCGCGGCGCGATGCGGCGCATAAAACCGCTTCTCGAGCTCATCCTCAATCAGACAGAAATACAAGGTGCTGCATCTGCAGAGGCTTTCTTCCTGAGCGGAAGATCCATTCGTGACGCCGCCGCCTGCATTTGTCGCAGAGGCAAAATTCAGGACACAGGTCTTCTTCCCCTTATAAGCAGAAGCAGCCTCCAGTGTCCTCTTTGAAGATACGAGAATCCTGGCCTTCTTTCCCCGCCTGGCCTTCCTTTCATCAATCTCTGCGTCACCCGGAATCATCCGCTGCTTCTCCCAGGTGTTCAAAACAGCCCTCTGAAGAGAACCTGTATTGCGGACCATTTGAAAAGTATCCTGAA
>CACXFM010000169.1 GCA_902766955.1 uncultured Lachnospiraceae bacterium
AGGACTGATTATATCCTCACTCTGAATCCGGAAACAGCTCTGATCCGGAAAAATAGCGCTGTCTATCTTTCGAAGATCGGGGAACGAAAGGGACGGTCCTTTTCGTTCCCTCCGTGACGCCCGTATTCCGTGTGGGTTCTGCTTATTCCCGTTACCGTTCTCCTGAAAACATCTCTCTCAATCCAGAATCAACAGTTTCGCCTTCCATGGCCGGCACTCCGAAGGAATACTGATCTATGACAGTGTTTTTTCAGCCCAGGATTGCAATTACTTCGGTGAACCGTTATAATTATCTGCAAGAGAGCCGAAAGAGGGGGGTGGGTGCTGATGCTGATCACAGAACAACTGGAAAAGAAGCAGATGACGAAATATAAGCTCAGCAAAGTGAGCGGTGTGCCGCAAGCTACGATTAACGATATTTGCAGCGGCAAGGTTGATCTGGAGAGATGCTCTGCCGGGACACTCTATCGAATTGCAAGAACCCTCGGCGTATCTATCGAGGAGATTCTTGAATCTGCAGTTTCAGATCATCGCGCCGCATTCGAAACTTTTAAGAGCAATACATGCCACCATCTGAAGGATATGGGCGATGTGGAATTCATGATACAGCTGTTGGAGACGGATGAGATCAGAACACTCTTTAATCGGAAATGGTATCCGGAGGCGCTGTATCTGCTGGCCATGCTGGATTATCTGTCCAGGGAAAACAACATTCCCGTCTGCACGAAATATGATGACATCCGCACAAGAAGGCTGGAGAAGCCTGTATATCCGACAGGCATATTAATGACAAGTGCAGTACTAAAGTCGGAAGCGCCGCTGCGCAAAGCGGAACAGGAAGCAATTCCGGAATTCAGGCGTTTCAATATCATTGAGAGCGAGGTGAGGAACGTTGTCTGACCAGCCCTTTACCAAAGAGAACCTGGACCAGTATCTGAAGGAGCTGGCAAAAGAATTCAGAAAAAGAAACGGAAAGTCATTTCCGGCAGAAATCATTTTGATCGGCGGAGCATCTGTTCTTATCAACTACGGCTTTCGCGAGATGACTTATGATATGGACGCGATTATAAACGCAGCTTCATCCATGAAGGATTCAATCAACTATGTCGGTGATAAATACAACCTGCCAAACGGCTGGATGAACGATGACTTCATGAGAACGGATTCATATACGCCAAAGATTGCAGCATTTTCCAGGTATTACCGAACGTATTCCGGCGTCGTGACTTTTCGTACGATATCCGGGGAATACCTGATCGCCATGAAACTCAAATCCGGAAGAGAATACAAATACGATCGATCTGATGTGATTGGAATTCTCTGGGAACATGAGAAAAGAGGAGAACCGCTGACATTAAGCCGGATAAGGCAGGCTGTCACCGATCTCTACGGTTCTTATGATGTTCTCACAGATGATGTGAAGCTGTTCATAGAGCATGCTCTTGAAGACGGCGACTACGAAAGAATGTATAACATAGTTCGCCGAGCAGAAGCAGAAAACAAAGAGAATCTCCTGGAATACCAGGAAAAGAAACCAGGTGTGATCAATCCAGACAACGTGAGCGCCATTATTGCAGCGCTGAGGAGAAGGGAACGATAGGGACGGTCCTTTTCGTTCCCTTCTCTGTTAAATTCTCATATGATCTGTCTTTGGGAGAAACTGTCTTTCGCCTGAAGCTGCCCCTGGTAAAAAGGATGAGACCGTTCCTGCAGCGGAGCGCAACCCAGTTCTCCGGAAGATCCCCATCAAATAAATGCTGATCCCGGCATAGAAGAAAGGCTCGTTCGCCGCAGGCACGGCCAGCTCATCTCCGTTTTGATATCCAGACGTTTTTACAGCCAGCTGACGGTTTCGTTCAGCGGCTTTCTGCTGCTGTGATTGGGCAGCGGGCCGGCGCCCTCCGCGGCGTAGCCCAGATCCATGACCATCAGCACTTCCTCATTTTCCGGCAGGCCCAGCCCTTCGGCCAGCTTTTCCGGATCGAGGAAATTGATCCAGCAGCTGTCCACGCCCTGGTCCGCCGCGGCCAGGATCATATGGGTCGCAACGATGGTCGCATCCTCCACGCCGGAGTCG
>CACXFM010000170.1 GCA_902766955.1 uncultured Lachnospiraceae bacterium
ACATCCCTGATCACGTCCGGTGCCTTGCTGATTTTCTGGAATACCATGCAGTTCGGGGTATCCACTTTCTTCGGCTTTCCCTTCATGACAAGTGTTTTCTTATCATAATTAATCGCAAATGTCGTGATGGAGCATCCGCCGTTGTTGACGACCGCGATATGCTTCTGATCCGGGAACAGCGCGATGTCTTTCGGATAGATGCCGGCCGTCGGAAGCGAGAAGAGCCTGTCGAGAAGGCCCGTTTCCGGATCGATCCTGTAGCACGCGACGGAATCGTCTCCCGCCGTGGAGCAGAACAGATAGGAGCCGTCATAGGAAATCCGGAGCGCCGAAGCGGCGTCGTGCGGATCTCTCTCATCGGACAGCGTGGACACTTCCTGCTTCAGTTCGAACACGGGATATCCGTCTACGACCGAATAATCATAGACTCTCACGAGGTTTGTGATCTCGCAGAGAATATAGGCCTGCCTGCCGTTGCGGCTGAAATGGATGCTGCGCGGTCCTGCTTCACGGCCCATTCTGAGAATATCCACGGGCTGCAGTTTATTGTAAGTATGGTTGATCTTGTAGAGAACGACCTGATCGATGCCGTTGTCTACGGCGCAGAGAAATCTGTTGTCCGGCGTCACGCGGACGCAGCAGACATGCGGTCTGAAGCTTCTCTCGTTGACGGCGCCGATGCCCTTGTGGAAGACACCGTCCATCAGGTTCCCGAGCCGCCCGTCTTTATGAGTGTGCACCACCGTCACTTTGCCGTCATGATAGCCGGCGACAAACAGATACTTTCCGTCATTGTCGACCGACATGTGGCAGCCGCGCATGCCGTTGATATCAATTTCGTTGATTGCCTTCAGATCTCCGTCAGGCATGATACGGAACGCACGCACACCCTCGTCGGCTATGGAATAGAGATATTTCATATTCCTGGATCTGGTGATATAAGATGAGTTATGCACGGGCACTACTTTTCTGAGATAAAGCAGCCCCTCCTCCACATCTACATCATAGATATGGATTCCCTTGCTTGTTCCGTTGGTATACGTTCCGACATAAGCAACATACGCTTCGCGATCAGCCATACAGATCACCTCACTCTTTCTATTCTGATCCGGTCGCCCGGCTCGAGTACAATTACATCATCTCTGTCGAATTCCAGTTTCTGCCGGCAGTGGTAGGGAATCACGGTTCCGAAGTCATTCCTGCCTGCGAGCTTAAGCATCTCGTCCGTATTCTGGTGAACCGAGATCCGGCAGAAATCCGCCTTTCCTTCATCATACAGGCGCCTCGCATAACTGGAGGGATCCTGCTTGCCGGTCAGTATCACCCTGCCCCCCGCATTTGATACATACTGTGCCAGGAGCTGATTGGTTTCATCCCGAAGCTGGGAATCGCGCACGAGAATCCCGGTCCATCCGATCAGATTCCGGAATGTCCCCGCGTCGCAGCCGTCGCGCACGGCATCCCGCAAGGGAGTCAGCGGCAGGAAGCGGATGTCTTCCACGGCCGTAATAAACGAATCCTGCAGCCAGAATGCGGATTCCCGGATACTCTCGATTTCTTCTGCGACTGCGGGGTCCGCCGTCACGGGAATTCCTCTCTCCGCCAGCAGGCGGAGCACATCCAGTCCTCTGCCATGGGACGGTACCGGAAACAGCATGGGAACCCGTTCGCGGGTATAGCGGTCCATGACGGTTTTCAAATATTCGAAATGCGTCACCGCATCCTCTTTTTCATTGCCGTAGGCGCAGTCAAGCACCCCCGTATCGGCCGTCACACCGCAGATATCATCACATTTATATGCGTAAGACCGGTACTCATAATCTCCGGAGAACAGAATGCTGCTGCCCTCCGCCGCAAAGCGGTACCAGACACTGCCTATGCAGTGTCCGCTTCTCCCCCACATCATACGGAGATGCTCGTTCACGGTGATCTCCTCACCGGGTCCTCCGGCATCATCAATACAGAGGGTCTGCACGGAGAACTCCGGCAGCACGCAGAAAGTCTGCCTGCTGGCATAGATTGTCCCGCTGAATCCCCTCTTTATCAGCCATCTGACCGCTCCCGTATGATCCGTATGAGAGTGTGTCAGAAACAGGAAGGAGGCTTTTTTCACCTGTTCATCGGTGAACTCGGGCCAGGGAGTCCCTGCCTTCTCCTTCATGATTCCCGCGTCTACAATGAAGGAAACCTTCTCACCGGACACAAGGAATGCATTTCTTCCGTGTTCTGAACAACCGCCTGCGATGTAGAGTTCCATGTAAGTCACCTGATCCTGTCCGGAAAACCGATTTTATGCTGTACCTTCCTCAATGTCTTTGTTGCATAAAAGGATGCCTTCTCGGCATTGTTTTTGATGACGCTGTCAATGTACCCTTTATCTTTTGTCAGTTCCGCACACCGTTTCTGGAGCGGATCGAGAGTGTCGGCCACAATCTCGCCGACGGCAGACTTCAGATCACCGTACCCGCGGCCGCTGAACTCCGCAACCGCGTCATCGGGCGTCTTCCCGGTACAGGCGCAGTAGATATCCAGCAGGTTCCGGATGCCCGGCTGCTCATCCCTGTATGCGATCTGCCCTTCCGAATCAGTCACCGCGCGCCTGAACTTCCGGATGATCGTATCCCTGTCATCCATGAGGTAAATACTGGCGTTCGGATTCTCGTCCGACTTGGACATCTTCTTCTCGGGATTCTGCAGGCTCATGATCCTGGCTCCCGCTTTGCCGATATATGCCTCCGGAATCGTAAAGACATCTCCGTAGATGTTGTTGAACCGCTGGGCGATATCCCTGCAGATCTCCAGATGCTGGAGCTGGTCCGAGCCGACCGGCACCAGGTCTGCCTGGTAGAGCAAAATATCCGCAGCCATCAGGACGGGATATGCAAACAGGCCGACGTTGATGTTGTCCGCATGTTTGGCGCTCTTGTCCTTGAACTGGGTCATCCGGTTCATTTCACCCATATATGTAAAGCAGTTCAGAATCCAGGCCAGTTCCGCGTGGGCGGAAACATGGGACTGGTAATAAAGGCACGCTTTATCGGGGTCTATGCCCGCCGCGATATAGAGAATCAGAAGCGCTCTGGCGCGCTTTCTCAGAACGGCGGGATCCTGTCTCACGGTGATGGAGTGCTCATCAACCACGCAGTAAAAGCATTCATATTCATCCGCGAGGGCGACCCAGTTCTTTAAAGCTCCGAGATAATTGCCAAGTGTCAGGTTTCCGGTTGACTGCATGCCTGAAAACAGGACCTTTTTGCCATCAATCATAGAAATAAACAACCTCCTGTGTAAAACTGATCAGGCAGATGCCGGCTGAATCAGCCTTCTGCCGCTCTGCCTTTGGAAATTCAAATATACCTTCAGGGATAATACCCGAAGAGAAAGGCCGCCGTCACGCACAGGACCATGATCATGATTGTCACGACCACCGATGTGACTCTCTCAAATGAGGTGCTCCTGTCCTCCCGGTCCCCGCACAGACCGATTCCGATCAGGGGATAGATGAGAATCACGGCAAATTTCTTAAAATCCATAGTTCCCGGATAGGGACTGCGCCATGCGAGCAGCAGATATCCGGCAAGCACGGTAATATATCCGGTCAGGATAAACTGCGCGTAAACCCGCTCCACGCGCTTGGTTCTCAGGACCTGCACCAGCATCAGATGAGAGAACACGCAGACCGCAATGGACAGATAGACTGCCAGCATGGCAAAAATGAGCGTGCCTGTCATCGAGATATTGAGCGAATGGAAATCCGCTACGGAAGTCTTAAACGCCTGTGCCCACACATTGGACTCAAGCGGGCTGTGCCCGTCCGTGTGGAGATGCCACAGCATGGAGGAGTCCGGTATGCGGATTCTCTCAATAAAAGCCTCTGTGATCCGGTTTCCGTACGGAGAATCCTGGTAAAACGGCGAGATCCTGAAGCGGATCAGCCGGTACAGCGGCCACCAGAGACTGAGAATCCCCGCGATCAGCCCGAACCTCTTGTACTGCTTCCGCAGAGGAACCATATTCCGTCTGCCGTCTATGACCGCATGGAACATCAGAAGAACGACCGGCGGAAGAATCAGCACCATGTTGAAGCCGGTCATCATACCGAGTCCGATCTGGACGGCCGCGTGAATCAGTGATTTATTCCGGCGGGAATGATACCAGCTGAGCGCCGTGTTCAGCGCGAGCATCGAAAGCATGAATGTGAGCGCATCGGGTGAAATGACCGCTCCCAGATTATAATAAGTCGGGAAAAACATCAGAAATACGATACAGACGACAAGCTTTCTGCCTCTGACGCCGAATTTCCTCAGAATTCCGATTCCGCAGCTCTCGCCCGTCAGGACATAGATGACGTTGACGCACTGCAGCATCTGCAGAGCAACACCGATATCCCAGCCGAACATACCGTGCAGAATCCGGAGGATTCCCGCGCTGACCATATAATAAAAAGGCGGATTGGCGAAACAGGCATATGCCCTGGGATCCACACCGGGAAGCCTGTGGTACATATAATAATACTGGATCACGCCGATATGGCCGCTCTGCGGGATTCCTTCTTCCGCCGCGGCCCAGATCCCCGCATTCAGCGTTCCTGCCGTATAACCAAGTTCTATATCATAGACCAGCTTCAGAAAGAAGCCGACCATAATCACAAATCCGATCCAGAACTCGTCCGGAATACCCATAAACCGTCTTGTTCGTGCTCTGGACATGAAAAAACCTCACTGTAAATTCTGTCTGCATCTATCTTATCACAGCATGTCAATGTCTTCCAGTTCTTCAGGAGAATCTGCATTGAAAACAAAGACCTGATCTGCATGTTTCTTCAGAATCTGCCTGCCGCCGGTATCGCCGCGCAGAGACATGAGTTCTTCCGCATATGCGGCATGAAACGCGCACGGATTCCGCGCTTCTCCGTGAATTCCCATTGCCGCAAGCTGCGGCCGTTTCTCATCCAGCATCCGCAGGAAGGACAGAATCGTTTCTTCCCTCAGTCCCGGCTGGTCTGCATTGAAGAAGATCAGCATATCAGAGGGCATGAGCGCCTGTTTTTCCGCAAGATGCCGGATTCCTTCCGCGATCGAGGAGGAAATACCCCTGGCGGGATCCGGATTGATGACGACATCGCACGGCGTATCCTTAAGAGATTCGCGTATGGTCTCATACTGCGTCACAACGGTCAGATCACACGGCAGCGGCTGCTTCCTGACCAGATCGGCCAGCCTGTCCAGAACATGCCGGTACATCGGTCTGCCGTCAATCATGCAGAGAAGTTTGTTGGAACCGAACCGTCTGCCGAAGCCTGCCGCGAGATAGATCATATGGTAGTGTGTCATTTGCGGCTCCTTTTTCCCTGCCGCTGCCGTCTGACGGAAAACGGCGGTCAGTCCGGCCTGCGGCGCAGCGTCTCTCACCTTGCCGGCATACGCGTATCGGACAAGATATTCCAGCATCTCTTCCGTAATGATCAGATCCGTCCCGCTCTCTTCCGCTTCCGGCCACCTGGCCGACAGAAAGCGCGCGACGCCTTCCGGATTATAGGCCGCCTCCTCAATCCGCTTACCGACCGCGGCGAGCCCGCCGACCACGACCACATGTGTCGCATACGGAGGGATGACCGGCTCGTGGTCATAGGGAACCTTGACGGACATATGTCTGGCGCCGTCCGCCTCCAGCACGGTGATATCCGCCGCCTGTACGGCTTTCAGCAGCTCTTCCTCCGCAAGCGGAATGATCTTGCCTCCGTTATGCGGATCCGGCAGTCCGGCCAGCGCATATCCCTGCTCATCCATGGCCGCGACCGCACTTTCCGCCGTAGTACAGAAAGAGGCGGGCCTCTCCATATGAGTCGTCGTCCCCGCGAGAACGCGGAAACCGCGTCTCCGGTAGTGTTCTGCCAGAAGTTTCAGGAGCGAAGTTTTTCCGCCTGCTCCGACAATGCAGATGACGGAACCCGCCGGCAGGTCCGTAAGCGCAGCGGGCGGTGCGTCAAAAAATTCCGGAATCCGCTCTTCAGTGCCTGTCTGTCTCATCCGCTTCCCTCCGCACCTGTTCGATGCAGCCGTGTTCAAATGCAGCGGCAAGGAGCAGAACACTTCCCGCGATACATCTCGCTTTGTCCGAGACCGTCAGGCAGTTTTCCCGCTCGGAGATTCTCGGATCGATATCCGCCATCTTCAGCCCCTCGTATACGCGGAAGCCGTCCGGCAGAAGGCCGCGCAGCACGCCGTCCAGGGAAGCCGGAACCGGAAGGGATTCTCCGTCCGCTGTCTCAATCAGGCCGAGCGGCTCTCCCTTCTTTACGATATCGCCGATTTTATGCGAGGCCGTAAAGATGCCGCCGCCCGGCGCGTGGATCACGCGCTCCGCTCCGTATCCCGCTATGATGCCGGGAATACCCGTATTCGGAATCGCCGTCCCGGATGAGATAATCCGGCCCAGCCTGTGCCCCCGCATGGTTTCGATCACGAAATCGACATCTTCACCCGCTGTAAAACCGGGTCCCAGCGCAATCGTGAGCGGAGCCATATCGCGCCGCGTACCGCAGTTGCGCTTGGCGAGAATGGCGTCCACCAGAATATCCGGCGCCAGATCCCGCAGCGACGAAGCGCTCTCATCCACCAGAATCACGGGGTTCCCCGCATCCGCCATGCGCATCGCTTCTTCAGCCGTCGCCGCTCTCCGGCACAGGACGCCCTCGACTGTCTTCTCCCCTTTATACACCACCTCGCAAAATGCCGCTTCCCTGCGGATTGCGGACGGCGTCGCACATTCGAGTGCAATAACCGGCCAGCCGGCCCGGGACAGGGCAATGATGGTGCCCGTAGCAAGGTCTCCCGCCCCACGTACAACAACCGGTTTCATAAAATGCCACCTCTTCCCGACAGGCTTCTCACTTTACGCGAAACCCGTCATATTGTATGAAGGGTCTGCATCCGCCTTAAAAAGGAGAATGCAAACCCGTAAAGAACCGCTTTTTCAGTGAGCAGCGGCAAATTCCTTCATATATTCAATCAGAGCGGCAACACCTTCCTGCGGCATGGCGTTATAAATGGAAGCGCGCATACCGCCGACAAGTCTGTGGCCTTTGAGATTTGAGAAGCCTCTGGCCGCCTGGCCGCCGACAAACTCCTTGTCCAGATCCTCACTCTCCGTTCTGAACGTGACGTTCATCATGGAGCGGTCGGCCGGATTGACATTTGTCCTGTAGAAGCTCTGGGAATCGAGATAATCATAGAGCATCTTTGCTTTTTCCTCGTTCCTGCGCTTCATGGCTTCGAGTCCGCCCTGCTCCTTCAGATAATCCGTGACCAGCTTGACGATATAAATCGGGAATGTAGCCGGCGTATTCAGCATGGAATTCTTGTCGGCTTCCGTCTTGAAATTCCAGATTTTCGGAGTGATCCCCATCGCTCTGCCCAGAAGATCCTCGCGGACGATGACAAGGGCCAGTCCGGCAGGTGCCAGGTTCTTCTGTACGCCCGCGTAAATCAGGCCGAATTTCGACACATCCACGGGTTCGGACATAATGCTGGAAGACATATCCGCGACAAGCGGAACATCTCCCGTATCGGGAATATAGTTGTACTTTGTCCCGAAAATCGTATTATTCCAGCAGATATGGACAAAATCCGCATCCGGACTTAAGTGCAGCTCGTCCTGCGTGGGAATGTGGCTGAACTGGTCATCCGCTGAGCTCCCCGCGATCCTCGCTTCCTTCAGGTATTTCTTTCCTTCCTTATAAGCCGCCTCCGAAAAGTTGCCGCTTATGATATAGTCGCCGATTCCGGACCCGGTTCCGAGATTCATGGGAATCGCAGCAAACATGCCGGAAGCGCCGCCGTGCAGGAACAGGATTTTATAATTGTCGGGAACGTTCATGACTTCCCGCACGTTCTCCACTGCCGCACAGATAATATCGTCATAGACCTTCGAGCGGTGGCTCATTTCAAGCACGGACATGCCGGATCCGCCGCAGTTAAGAAGCTCCGCCTGCGCTTTGAGAAGAACTTCCTCCGGAAGCATGGACGGGCCGGCGGAAAAATTGTAGATTCTTCCATCAATCATTTGCTGTATCCTCCTTGTTTGATTTCGCAAGAACGATCATAGCAAAAGAAAGTTCTTATTGCAATGAAATTATTCCTCGCTCTGAAGCGGAAGGTCCGCGTAATCCGGGAACATATCTTCATATGCCTGAAGGACGGCCCTGGAAAAGAGCGCCCCCGCCTCCTCGGCGTGGAACTTTTTCATGACCCTGACGGCAACCGTTCTGTACTCGGATGCAATCTTTTTGGCCTGCGTCGTTTCCGAGATCGTGCCGATTCCCAGGAATAACGCATTGAAATTTTTGTCCTCCTGGCAGAGCGCGATATAGAGCATTCCCAGATGATACAGTTCCTGATAGAGCAGGTTCTCTTCCCTCTTATTGGAAGGAAGGTCGTACCCCATTTCCGAAAGTACCTTCTGCACTCTCACGGGCACCAGTTTCCGGCGGAACAGACCGCCCGTGTCAGAATCCAGAAAGCGCAGATCCATCCAGGCCTTCAGGTAGTTGTCGATCTGCGGCTTGGACGGACTGCCCTCATTCGGATAGCGGATCTCGAAGAGCCTGCGGCGGAAGGCGTTGTCCTCCGGCGTCAGGCCGTTTTCGTCAGCCGCATCGAGAAGCTGCTTACGGATTGAGGCATCGCGTTCCCTGTAATAACAGTCCGGCCAGTTCAGCAGCCTCTGGCTGATGTCCGGTGAGTTTTTTTCCTTTTTGATTTCCCGTTTACGAAATTCCATACTGCCCCGTTCATCCTTCCCAGTTAATACAGTTTCGTGCCGCGCACATATTTGCCGACCACATTCCGGTCATCCAGAAGATACATCAGGCGCTCCGCCCGTTCCGCCGGAGTCGCCGGGTGCATGGTCTGCACATTTTCGTCATCCAGGACAACCGCGTCAAACTCATAGCCCGGCAAAAAAGAACCGGCTTTTCCGAAGAAGCTGCCGCCTCCCAGCGTTGCCATATAAAAGACTTCCGCGAATGACAGCTTTCTGACATTCTGATCGCTGAGTCTCCATCTCATATTGGAAGCCAGCACGGCATCCCTCATGGCGGAAAAGAGAGACAGCTCCGCACCCGCAGAGCAGTCCGTGCCCAGTCCGACATGGATGCCCTTGTCCAGATACAGGCTGACCGGTGCGACACCGGAGGAAAGCCTCATATTTGACTGCGGACAATGTGCGATGTAGACGCCGTTCTTCTTCATCAGATCCTGTTCTTCGGTGCCCGACCAGACACAGTGAGCCATCACGCAGGGAGCATTGCTGCCGAAAAGGCCTGCCTTTTCATATGTGTCCCCGTAGAAGCGGCTGTCCGGACAGAGTTCACTGACAAGCCTGATTTCCTCAAGATTTTCCGAGAGATGCGACTGTACCGGCAGCGAGCGGGCAGCGGACAGTTCTCCCAGTTCCCGCATGAGGCGGTCGGAACAGGCCGGTGTAAACCGGGGTGTCAGAATCGGCATGGTTCTTTCGTAGCCCCGTTCCTCCACGCAGTCCAGCCATCTCACGGTCTCGCGCAGAGATTCTTCCGTCGTCTCGCGGCAGCCGTCCGGCGTATTCCGGTCCATGTTCACCTTGCCCACATACGTGACAAGCCCGGTGTCCTCCAGCATGTCCATGAGCATGAGCGTGCTGTCCGTGTGCTTCGTCGCAAAGATCACGGCTCTCGTAGTCGCGCCGATATACAGATCCTCCGTGAACAGATCATAGGCCGCTTCCGCATATTCCGGATCGTCATATTGCATCTCTTCCGGAAATGTGGCGCTGTTCAGCCATTCGAGCAGCTCCATATCACCGAAAAGGCCCCTGAAGGTATACTGCGGCGCATGCGTATGCAGGTCCGTGAGTCCCGGAATGATCAGCTTGTCCCAGTAGTCCTCGACCGGGAAATCACTGTATTTCTCCGGCAGTTCTTCAAACACACCGGCGCAGAGGCCGTTCTCGCAGACCACATAGGCGTCTTCATATTCTTTCATGGAAGAACTGTTCTCACAGTACAGAACAGCCCCGTGCAGCACAAAATCATTCATCTTTTTTCTCCGTCAAGACTGCACATCGACCGGCTCTGCCGGTGTAAACTTTCTCTCCTCGACCGGTGTCGGCTCCTTGGGAATCCGTTTCCAGGCTTCTTCGCAGAACTGTTCCTGTGAATTCACGAGCACTTTGCCGCGCTTGTCGATTTTCTCATAGGTTCCGTCGGGCTGCAGAATGTGCGCCTTCACGTTGTCCTCAAACTCCAGGGTCAGGATCCGCGTCACTTCCGTCCGGAGGCGCTCGTCCTCAACGGGGAATACGATCTCGACGCGGCGGTCCAGATTCCTGGGCATCCAGTCGGACGACCCCATGAACACTTCGTCGTCCCCGTTATTGTGGAACCAGAAGATTCTCGAGTGCTCCAGGAAATTGCCCACGATCGAGCGCACCCGGATATGCTCGGAAACGCCGGGGATGCCGACCTTCAGACAGCAGATTCCCCTGACGAGAAGGTCGATCTCGACGCCGGCGCAGGACGCCTCGTAGAGCGCCGCGATCACTTCCGGATCGCAGATGGAGTTCATCTTGGCGCGGACAAATGCAGTCCTGCCTGCTCTCGCATTCTCCGTCTCCCTGCGGATCAGCTTGAGGAAATCCTTCTTCAGCCAGATCGGGGCCACCATGAGCTTGTACCACCTGTCCGGTTCCGAATAGCCGGACAGCATATTGAAGACGGCCGTTGCGTCCTCTCCGATGGCCTCGTCGCAGGTGAAGAGACCGAGATCCGTATACAGCTTGGCCGTGGAATCATTATAATTGCCGGTTCCGAGGTGGACATATCTGCGTATGCCGTCCTCCTCTCTTCTCACGACCATCGTGATCTTGCTGTGGACCTTCAGGCCCAGGAGGCCGTAGATGACATGGCAGCCGGCTTTCTCAAGCGTCTTGGCCCAGGCGATGTTGTGCTCCTCGTCAAAGCGCGCTTTCAGCTCGACCAGAACCGTCACCTGCTTGCCGTTGTCGGCCGCCTGCTCCAGGGCATGGACGATCGGCGAATTGCCGCTGACGCGGTAGAGCGTCTGCTTGATGGCCAGTACATCCGGATCTCTGGAGGCCTGTCTGACGAAATCAATGACGGGATCGAACGTCATATAGGGATGATGAACCAGCACGTCCTTTTCCCTGATGACGTCAAAGACATTGCTCTTTCCCGCGAACTCGGGAACCGGCGCGGGCGTATATTTCGGTGTCTTGAATCCGCCGAAACCGTCCAGATCGTAGAGCTTCATGCAGAAGGACAGGTCGAGCGGTCCGTTGATATAATAGAGATCGTCGTCCTCGATTCGGAACTCTTTTTTAAGGATCCTGAGCAGCCGTTTATCGATGGAATCGTTGACCTCCAGCCGGATCACCTGGCCCCACTGGCGCTTTTTGATCTGCCGCTGGATCTCCATCAGAAGATCCTCCGCCTCGTCCTCATCAATCGTCAGGTCCGCATTCCGCATGACGCGGTACGGGCACGTGCAGACCACATGATAATGCTGGAAGAGCCTGTCGATATACTTGCGGATGACTTCCTCGAGCAGGATCACGGCGCGGCTGCCGTTGTCGCAGTCAGGCAGGCTGATCACCCGCGGAAGCACGGACGGAACCTGCACGGTGGCAAATTCCAGGGCTTCCTTCTTTTTCTTGCCCTTCTTGGTAATGGCGTCCGCCGTCTTCGCCTGCACCAGCGCGCCGATATTGAGGGACTTATTCCTGACAAGCGGGAACGGCCTGGAAGGATCCATGGCCATCGGCGTCAGGACCGGGTACACTTCCTGCTCAAAATAGCGGTCCAGATAAGCGGTCTGCCGGTCGGACAGAGTCCCGTAATCCGCCATGACGCTCAGGCCCGCCTTCTCGAGCGCGGGAACCAGCATGCGGTTGAACGTGTTATACTGGTCCTTCACGAACTCATGGATATTGCCGCTCAATTCGGCGAGCTGCATGGACGGCGTCATCCCGGCGATGTCAGTCCCCTTATATCCGGCGCTCACCTGGTCCTTGAGGGAAGCGATCCGCACCATGAAAAATTCATCGAGATTGGACTGGGTTATGGCGAGAAATTTAAGCCTTTCAAAGAGCGGGACGATCTTCGTGTCTCTGGCCTCGCTTAAGCATCTCGCGTTGAACTTCAGCCAGGAAAGTTCCCTGTTGCAGTAATATGCCGGGTTTCTGAAATCCGGCTGTTCGCCTGCGGCGTTTTCCACGGGCACGGATTCCGTTTTTTCGGAGGGCGCCGGTGTGCTCATCACTTCCTGTGATTTTGTTTTTTCTGCCGGAGCCGTCTTCTCGTTTGCCTTATCAGCCATTCTTCCTCACCTCGTTATTCCGTATCTTCAGTACCGGTTTCAGATCATAGATTTCTTCGAAAAAGTCGACATTTTCTCTGAAGATGCCCTTTTCCAGCGTGTAATCGGAATTGACATCCACGGCAATCACCAGTTCCCTGTCCTTTTTGGAGACCGCGATCCCCTCCACCTTCTGCTTATAGCTCTGGTCAAGGCAGTTGGCCAGCCTCATGATGGCAGCCAGATGGCAGACCAGCATATAATCGTATTCGGAGAGCTCATCCGTGATGCCGTCCACTTTATAGTAGGACAGCTCCTGTGTGTTGTATTTGGCCACATTGGCGATAATGCGGCGCTCCCGCACGGACAGCCCGATAATCTCTGTCGACATGATGATATTGTAGGAGCAGTCCCCGACGTTCACCAGGCTGATATACTTGCCGCAGTCATGCAGATAGCAGGCCACCTTCAGCAGAACCTTCGTTCTGGCATCCAGTCCGGCCTGTTTCCTGACGACGTCGAAGATCGCGCAGGCCGCCTCCACAAGCTTCTCATTGTGAGGTTTATAGCTGGCATAGCGGCGCGAAATGTTTTTGGCCGCAAGCACGATATCCTTTTCGAAGTCGTGGGCAGAGCGGATCAGCTTCACCTTTTCCCCGTAGTCATAGGCGATACCGTCCGTCAGCTGAATGCCGGGCAGCCAGATCGTCTCCACATTCAGGGCTTCGATCAGTTCTTTGTACACCGTCGCGGTCGGAATCAGAACCGAAGACATCTCGGCGGAGATTCCCAGTTCGTCCGCGACATCCCGCGGCGAGCTGCCGACGACATGATCATACCATTCCATGAACTCGGCCTTGGTTTCCGTCTTGTCCAGGTCATTTCTGTTCTGGAAAATCAGATTGGTGAAGTAGTCGCCCACAAGAATAATATTCTTGATCTCCTTGTTCTTGAGATACATCTTGCGGACATTGACCAGATCTTTGTGGATCAGCTCCCTGACCAGTCTGTCGAAATGAACCGTCTCATGCCGGATCGAAGAAAGCCGCTCCCGGACGCGCAGGGAACCGAGGAGCATGTTCTGCGTCATGACAAGGGCGTCCTTATTAAAGATGGAAATCTGCGTGCTTCCACCGCCCACATCGATAATGGCCGTCCCTTTCTGAATGAACTGCTGGAACTCCTCGCCCTTTGAGGCGATGGACTTATAGCCCAGAAAGCGCTGTTCGGAATTGGACAGGATATCAATCTCGATCCCCGTGGCCCTCCGGATGTGGTCAACCGCCAGATAGCGGTTTCTGGCCTCTCTGAAGGCGGATTTGGCGCATGCGCGGTAATCCGCTACCCCGAACTCCTTCATGATCCGCTTATAGTCTGAAAGAATATCCGTCAGCTGCTGCAGCTTCTCGAGTGTGATTTTGTGAAGTGCATAGGTGTCCCTGCCGAGTTCAAGATTCTGTCTTACTCTCGTGATCGATTTCAGGCCACTGTTCTTCCTGAGCTCGAAAATTTCAATCGAAACATCATAAGATGCAATATCTATTGCGGCAAATGTTGTGACTGCCATTACTGACAACCTCCTGTTCCGGTTTGTGACGCAGCGATCCTGTGCTGAATATTGCGGCTTGTTTCAAAAATAGCCCGGTAAATGCGCTCGACAGCCTCCGCCGTCTCCGGTGCGGATGCGCGGCCTTTCAGTTCCGCGATCTTCTCTTCTTCTCTTTGTGCATCGAAAACAGGCATCCCGCGGGATGCCTTGAAGTCTCCGATCTTTTTTGAAACATCCATCCTCTTTTCAATCAGGTTCTGCAGCTGCAGATCGATTTCATCAATTTCTTTTCGTAATTCTGTAATATCGGACATACTGCTATTATGTCACAAATTGTTGAAAATGAACACACCTAACGTTCCGAAAACATGAAAAGCCCCCGGATCTCCTCCTCTCTTTTTCTTTTTCGGTCTTGCGGAAGAGATCAAAGTAGTCTAAAATCAACTGCATGGCATTTCGCCTGACGCATATGACGCGGCAGGGCATGCGGTCGCGGCGCCTTGTCCCTCTTTTGAGACAAAGGCGACGAGGAAAGTCCGGGCTTCACAGGGCAGGATGCCGGATAACGTCCGGCAGGGGTAACCCTCGGGAAAGCGCAACAGAAAAGAAC
>CACXFM010000171.1 GCA_902766955.1 uncultured Lachnospiraceae bacterium
GATATAGGTGAAGGTCAGTGGTTCTTCCGGATGCTTTTCGTCTTCGTAATACGTGCTGTCCCATGTGCCACCTTTGAGTGTATAAACGTAGCCGTAGAATTTATCTGTCATCGTTTCCAGCTTTTCATTTCTTTTTTTCTCGTAGAAAATTCTGAAGGACTTCTTATGTAGCAGATAACCAGGGAAAATGTATCCCCAGGAAACACCCTCATCGATTGTGAAATCCCCGTCTTCATCAAACGTGATCGTATGTCCGTTTACACCAAATGTATTTCCGTAAAAATATTTTTTATAAAAATGCGTCTGGTCGGTGCTTCTGATATAGTAACGGAAAAGCTCATGATTCGTCCCGCTACTCAGCCGGTTCTCCGTAGGAGTTATATAGGAGATGGTACGTTTCAGAACATAATCTTTACCTGGGCTGATCGGGTAGTTATCATAGAGATCATCAAACTTCAGGCCGACATGACGTGAATTATATCTTTTTTTGATCTGTTTCAGTGTCTTTTTGTCAAGAATTTCCAGCTCAAAGCTGTCGCTAATGGAAGAGCTCCTGAGAATATTCGCAGAATGGGTCAATGTAATGACATTTCCCGATATAGAATAGGAACAGTCATTATCCTCCAGACTGCCGATTGAATTTTCAGTATTTGTTAAGAACTTCTGAAGATCCTGAAAAATTCCTAAAGGAAGGAACATGCATGAATCAAGGTAGCCGCTTTGTGAGCTTTCACCATCACGATCTTCATAGACACATTCCCATTCCCCAAGCAGGGCCGACAGATCTTCAGCTGTTTCTTGTGCTTCCTCCTGCTCCTGTGCGGCTGTCGGGAAAACGCCGGCAGTCAGCATACAGCTGATAGATAATGCCGTTGCTAAAAGCTTGATCAGGCTTCGCTTTCCTGCCCATTTCACTGTACGGGTCATATCTTTTTTTCTCATAATGATTCCTCCTCTTTTTGAATCGTCAGATAAGTCTATCAGTAAATTTCTTCCAATATATAGAGTATATCATGACGTACATTAGTATGATTTTGCAGATTTTGCTCGTATTTCGACAGTTTTTGCAAGACAAATAGATAGACAGAAAGAGGAATGGTATATTAGTCAAAATGAATCCACATATTATAGGTGTATATAGGTGTAGCTCTAAAATGAAAGGAAAGGGTAGCAAAATGGATCAGAACATAAACAACGAAAACAAAGAGAACAAAAAGAGCAGCAAACTGAAAGAAGGCTTATCGATGTTCGCCGCTGTGGCAATTCTTATTCTTGTTTTAATTGGGATGTCACTGGTGTGTGGCTATTCTCTGGAAAATACATTGATTTGGCTTCTGGTACTGGGAATTTGTGCCGTGATTGGATTTATCATAAGTGTTTTCAAGTCTTGATAATAGGGTGAACAGTGACAGATGAAAACTTTATTCCAAAGACAGCTGCTGGACCGGGGGTGCAGCGACAAATATGTCAGGTATATTTTTATGGTGCCGGAGCTGCTGTCAGAAGCAGGCCTTAAGGCCATGGAGGCACAAAACAATGTAGACCTGGTACCATGCTGGAAGGATGTCTGGAACGCAAAATACAAGCTGATATATCCGCTGGGGGATCTGTACCGGTTTGACAGGCTGGTCCGGAATCTGCACGAAGACGAATGCACTGCAGTTCTTCGCAATGTATTCTTTTCATTAATGAAGATGAAAACGGACAGTTTCCTGCGGATGAAGAATATTGACTTTTCTCCGGAAACCATACTTGTGAACCGTGCGACCCTGGAAGCAAAGCTGATCTATCTTCCCCTGAATGATCAGGTTTACCGGATGGAGGAAAACCATTACGAGACGATAATCCGCCAGGACGTATCGGGATGGATTGATACATGGTTTCCCAATCCGTCGGGCCAGCTTCGAACCATGCGTATTCAGCTGTCGGATTACGGTATTGGTCTATCGCAGCTGTCAGCAGGCGCCGGATCACATACACATGGCGGGCCTGGCGGAAGCACCTCCGGGAAGAACAAAAATCCCTCATCCGGCGGAAAGTGGGTAATTGCAGGGGGTGGTTCCGGTGCCAAAAACAGCCATCAGATCCACAAGGATCCTGAACTTTTGTTGATCCGGAAAGGGAACGGAGCAAAGATTTCTGTTGTGAAAAGTGAGTTTGTGCTGGGAAGAAGCAGCCAGGCAGATGGTGTAATCGAAGGATCCGGAAGAATAGGAAGAGCCCATTGCAAGATCACAAAGAACAACGGGAAATATTTTGTACAGGACCTGATGAGTATGAACGGAACCTTTTTGAACGGGCTGAGGCTGGCTTCCTATGAAACAAAAGTATTGAATGACAAGGATGAACTCAAGCTGGCTGATGTTTCGTTTGAAATCCGCCTTCGAGAGTGAAAAAACGGGGGCCTTTGAGGAAATGTGATATGAAAAAACCAGTGATTATACTGGCGGATCCCCAGGAAGAATACCTTGAAGTACTGGAATTACTGCTTCTTATGGAATGTGCGGGAGAAATAGACCTCAGAGTTATATCGGAAGCAGAACTCTATCAAAAAATGGCAGAAACCCCGATTCAGGCAGATCTGCTGGTCGTTGGAGAGGCATGGAGCAGTATTCCCCTGGAGGGCGCACAGATCGGAAACAGATTAATCCTCTGCGAAAACCAGAAAGAAGAATATGTGGAAGAGGATGGCGCAGCGATCAGGGTTTCTACAGTCCGCATGAACCGTTATGCAAACCCGAAAGGGATCATCAATACGATCATTTCCCTTTCCGGGACAGGAGGTGCGGGGAACTCCGGTACCAAAAGAACGATCGTGGCAGGCGTCTGTTCCGCTTCCGGGGGGAGCGGATGTACGACATTGGCAGTAAGCCTTGCGGCGAGACTATCCTTGCTGCATAAAAAAACGCTGTTTTTGTCATTTGACGATATTCCTGCCTATCAGCTTTTTTTGAAAAATCAAAGTACCTTACCGGCAGACGGATACGGGATCTTCCGGAAGAAGAATCTGAACTGGTTTTATGAAACCCGCAAGTATATACGGAAAGAAACATTTGATTATTTTCCGCCCCTGCCCGGCACCACGCAGTCGCTCCACATCCCGGATACTCTCTGGCCTGTATTCCTGGGACAAGCCAAAGACAGCAATGAGTATGACTTTATTGTCGCAGATCTGGGGAAAGCGTTGAACCGGAACGCCTCCGATGGAATCGAACTTTGTGACCGCGTGATTGTTGCAGCTTTGCAGGATCGCATGTATGCGGGAAAGAACGCCTATATGCTGCATGCCATGGACTTTTCCGACTCAGAGAAGTTCCTGTATATCTGCAACCGGTTCTCCCCGGAAAAAGAGAATTATCTGATTTCTCCTATATATCATCCGGTCAGCATGAAAGGATATGTGCCTGAAATTGAGGAGGCCGCAGATCTGGCAAAGCTTCTTGACAATAATGAAATTCGTGAGATCGCCTATTTATTTATCTGAGGGAGGGGAATTTATTGAATGAGACAGTTGTTGTAGTTGTGCATTTCCCAAACAAGTCCATGACGGAAGACCTGGAAATACCCTTGTCTATTACGGCAAATGATTTGATCGAAGCGCTTGCAGCAATCTATCAGGTGCCGTTCGATCCGGACCGTATCTTTTCCTATTATGTCAAATGCGAATCTCCGACTGCGCTGCTCCGGGGGCAAACACAGCTCTCTGATTACGGAGTACGGGATGGATCGAACCTCTGGCTTTGGGATGAGCGGTTATAGTCAGAATACCGATCGTCCTGTGGCACTTTCGATTGCGTCACTTCCGGGAGGGATAAAGCGTCACTTGTGAGATAAAGGAGCAAAGGATGGAACTGAAATATAAGCTGGTGTTTACTACCGGAAAGACATTGAAAGAAGTCGCTCTGAAAGACTCGGATCAGGTGATTATAGCCGGGACTGATTCGGATGCGAGAGCACGTTTTCGTAAAGCTCTCTTTTATGAACCGTTTTCGCTGCGGCTGACAAAAGGAGACGGAAACTGGCTGGCAGAGACGACGGAGAATTGTTATCTTTCATTCGGGGATGCCAAAAAGAGGATGGCGTTAGAGCTTTCTCCCGGAAAGGAAGGAGAAGTGCATTATCAGTCTTCAGGATTGTGCGTCCTGCGGTTTTCGCTGATGTGGGATTTTGATAACGCCTTTCGAAAATATGATTACAGTATCGACATTTCCCCAAAATGGGAATTGCTGATCGGCGGCGGATCTGACTGTGATATTTTCCTTCAGGAGAAGATCACAGAACAGGACAGGGTCAGACTGATTAAAAAAGACAAATACTGGATTGCGGATCAGGTATTGACAAAGACCAGAATTCTGTGCAATGGAAATGAACTTGCGCCCGGCGGTCAGGTTCGGGAAAGAGATTTCCTGTCAATTGGCCCATACAGTTTTTTCCTGAAGCGGGGGAAGCTTTATACAGATCTGCAGCCGGCTTTATCGGCGGGCTCACTGGCATTCGGAAAAACAGAGGAAAGCCTGAGCGCTCATGTTTATCCGAAATACAGCCGAAGCGCCAGGATTCTGGAAGTACCGTCCGAAGAAAAGATCACAATTCTGGATCCGCCGGAAGCGCCGCAAGAGCCAAAACGAAATTTGATGAACCAGCTTCTGGCACCCATTATAATGCTGACCGTAACGGTGTTGTCACAGGGTGTGATGGGAAACAACGGTATTGTTATGGCCATGATGGGAGCGGCTACTGCCGGCGTCAGTATCTATACAGTTTTGAGTAATAAGAAACAGGAGGAGGGGGAGTATAAGAAGAAAGTAGAAAGCCGTGAGAAGGCTTATCGTGATTATATAGCACGCAAAGAACAGGAAATCAACCGGTACAGAATTCAGGAAGAGGCACTTTTGAACCGGCAGTTTGACACGCCGGCTCAGGAGATTATGATGGTGAGAAATTTCTCCGGGGACCTTTTCAACCGTCTTCCGGGTGATCCGGGATTTGTAGAAATCCGGTTGGGAAGCGGCAAAAAGGAAGCGCTCAGGAAGATCGAATACCGGCCAAGGGAACGGCTGGAAGACCTGGATGAACTGATGAAGCTGCCGGGGAAGCTGGCCGAGGAGAAAAAGATGCTGGGGCAGGTCCCGGTGACACTAAAGCTGAGAGAAAACGGGGTAGTTGGCATATATGGAAGCAGGGACAGCCTCTATGCCATGCTAAGGCTGTTGACGCTGGATCTTGCGGTTCATCATTACAGCAAAGATGTCAGTCTTCTGTATTGTATCGGAGATGAGGACAGAAGACAGTTTTCCTGGATCCGGTCACTTCCTCATATACAAAATGAGGAGCTGCAGCGCCGGAATCTGATCTGTGACGAAGAGAGCCGAAATGTTCTGCTGGAATATCTAAGCAAGAACCTGATGATTCGAAATGATGAGAACAGTCTGCCTCATCTGGTTCTGTTTCTGTACCGTTACCGGGATATTCAGACACATCCGGTTTCGGAGTATCTTTCGGACGCGAAGAAGAGAGGCGTCACGTTCCTTTTCTTCGCGGAGAACAAAGAAGAGCTTCCGGCGGAATGTGAGACATTGATTTTCCTGTCCTCGCCGACAGAAGGAGTTCGCATCAACAGGCTGGATGATACTAAGTCTGTTTCCTTTTCCTCAGAGATGATTTCGGATCATGATATGGATGGAGTGGTAAGGAAACTGACGCCGGTCCGCTGTGAGGAAATAAGCCTTGAAAAAACACTGACCGGGAACATCTCCTTCTTTGATTTGTATGGGATCTTTGAACCTGAGGACATCGAACTGGGACGTACATGGAAAAAGTCAGAGGTTTACAGGAGCATGGCAGTTCCGCTGGGGATCCGGACCGGAGATGAGATTGTATATCTGGATCTGCATGAGAAGGCGCACGGACCGCATGGCCTTGTGGCGGGAACCACCGGCTCAGGAAAGAGTGAGGTCCTGCAGTCCTATATCATTTCGATGGCGCTGCATTTTCATCCGTATGACGCCGCATTCATGATTATCGATTTCAAAGGCGGAGGTATGGCCAATCAGTTTCGCGATCTGCCGCATCTTGCCGGTACAATTACCAATATTGACGGCAGGGAAATTAACCGTTCTCTTCTGTCGATCCGTGCGGAACTGAGAAAAAGGCAGGAACTCTTCGCGAAGCATGGGGTAAATCACATTGACGCGTATATCAGGCTCTTCAAGCAGGGACAGGCGGAGGTCCCGCTCCCCCATTTGATCCTGATCGTCGATGAATTTGCTGAATTGAAGATGGATCAGCCGGAGTTCATGAAAGAGCTGATCAGCACGGCACGGATCGGACGAAGCCTTGGAGTGCATCTGATTCTGGCCACACAGAAGCCAAGCGGTGTGGTGGATCCCCAGATCTGGTCCAACTCGCGGTTCAGACTGTGTTTGAAGGTTCAGACGAAAGAGGACAGCAATGAAGTGCTGAAGAATCCGCTGGCTGCTGAAATTACGGAACCGGGTCGTGCATATCTTCAGGTTGGGAACAATGAGATTCTGGAACTGATCCAGTCCGCGTACAGCGGGGCTCCGGCAGATGGAGTGGGAGCAGAACACAGCCGACCGTTTCGGATTTACCGGATTTTGCTTTCGGGAAAGAGGCAGCTTGTTTATGAGCGAAAAGCACAGAAGGAAGAAGAACTGATGAAGACTCAGCTGGACGCGGTTGTGGATTATATACGGAACTACTGCGTCCGGGAGAATATTCCTCGTCTGCCCTATATTATTCTTCCGCCCCTTCCGGAGAAGATTACCTTGTCACAGGTAAAAAGCGGAGAACTTCCGTGGGCTGTAATTCCCCGGGAAGATACGGACAGGGAGATCGGATGCCGGGCCTTTGTCGGCATTATCGATGATCCGGACCATCAGTACCAGGGAGTGCTTGAGCTTAATGTGACCGGAGGAAACACGATTGTAATCGGCTCTGCACAGACCGGAAAGACCAATCTGCTGCAGAACATTGTCCGGAGTCTCTGTGAACGGTACAGTCCGTCGGAGCTGAACCTGTATTTTCTTGACTTCGGTTCCATGATTCTTCGGAACTTTGACGAACTCGCCCATGTTGGAGGTGTTGTATGTGCCAATGAAGATGAGAAGCTGCGCAACCTGTTCAAGCTTCTGAATGCACAGCTGAAATTCCGTAAGGAACATATTGCTGCGGCGCATGTCAGCTCCTATTCCTCTTATCTGGAGGCAGGCTTTACTGATTTGCCGCAGATCGTGGTGCTTGTGGATAATTTTACTGCGATGCGTGAGATGTATCTTTCCGATCAGGATTTCTTCCTGCCACTTTGCAGGGAAGGAGTGGGATTTGGAATTTCATTTGTAATTGCTGCTTCTCAGACTGCCGGACTGGGATACAGGTATTTGTCAAATTTCAGAAACCGTATCGCGCTTAACTGCAACGACAGTTCTGAATATTCGACACTTTTTGATTTTTGCCGCATGCGTGCGGCAGGTATACCGGGCCGCTGTCTGACAATGCAGGAGAAGACGGTCTTTGAGGCACAAACATTTCTCGCCTTTGAGGGAGAACGGGAAATTGAGCGGGCCAGGGAGATCCTGTCTTTTGTGAAAGAAATTTCAAGGAGGTTTCCGAATGGAACAGCTGCACGAATCCCGATGGTGCCGCCTTTGCTCAGCGAAGATGTCCTGCAGAAAGAATTCGGCGTGTGTTCAGATAATCGGGAACTGATCCTTGGGGTGGATTACGACAGCATAGAGCCATTCCGTCTTCCGTGGCAGGGGCAGGGCTTGCTGGCGCTAGGCGGAAAAGATGGCGAATCACGCATCGGGTTTGTGTCATATGTACTACGGTGTGTATCCCAAATGAGAGGCGATATCTATCTGCTGGATGATTTTACAGGTATTTTTTCAACGTGGAAGAAGGATGAAGCGGTCCGTGTCTATACCAGAGATTCGTCAGACTTGAAGGATATGCTGACAGAGCTGAAGATGAACCTGGAAAGCGATTATCAGAGGATCGCATCCGACGGACCGGAAGTCCTGATCTCCCAGAAGGTGCAGCTTTTGGTTCTGACAGGACGCTCTGCCGCAGGGGATTTGTCCGTTCAGAAAGAAGCACTGGATCTTTACCGGGAGATCCTGGAAAAATATCGTCCGCTCAAGCTTCTGATCCTTGCAACGGAAATAGACAACGCAGCCGTAGGCTTCAATTCACCTGAGATTCTCAAACCGCTTCGCGAAAACAGAAATTTCCTGATGTTTGAGGATATCGCATCCGTTAAGGTGACGGACATCTCCCTGGCAGCCCAGAAGCGTTATGCGGGCATCCATGAGAAGGGGGACGCATTCCTTATAAAAGAAAATCTTCTGGTAAGGATTAAAACAGTTCAGTAACTGTTCGGGTTTTGAACAGTAATAAGATATAGTCAAAAAACGAAGGAGGAGAAACATGGCAGTAAACAAAGTAGATTATGAAGTACTGGATTCGGCAAAGGGAGTCTATGCAAATCAGGCGGAAGCAGTCAGCCAGATTATAAGCACGCTTAATTCCACTAACGCGAACCTGCAGGCGGGCTGGACCAACCAGACAGCAGATGCGTTTATTCAGCGTTATGAGTCGGAGTATAAGACAAACCTGATCCGACTTGGAGAAGCATTACAGAGCATTTCGGAATTTATTACTTCTTATGTGCAGAACCGTATGGAGGAAGACCAACAAAGCGCGAGCGCGCTGCGATGACTGCGGGGAAATAAGGTATGCTGACAGAAGAGGAGCTTCGGTCCGGAATCCGAAGAGAAAATGATTCTCTGCAAAAATATATAGAGAAACTGGAACAGCTGGAAGAAGAAATCCACAATTGTGAAGAAGGGATCCGCAGGGCTGAGGAAGTTCGTCAGCTTCTGAGTGAAACAGCACAGAAAGGAGCGGATATGTTTTCGCCGTTTCTTTCCGGAATCGGGAGTTCTGCACAGACATCTGCGTATGCAGTCAGCCGCGCTGTGGATTCGGCAGCGTCGGGACAGCCCGCTATGTTGAATCCTTCCTTTATCAGCAGAGCAACAGAAGTATTTCATGGAAGGGAGTATCAGAACAGCCAGGAAGGATTTGCAGAACTGATTCAAAAATTGCGGGATTCGATTGAACAGCGCAGACAGGAGATTGAAGTCACAAATGGAATGATTTCACAGTGCAGAAACAATATCTGTATCTTGGATGCGCAGCTTGCTTCTATAAACTCGGGCAGATGAACCGGCGAAAGATAATTTGAGGATGTATTGCCATGGCGGTAAGAGATATTATTGTGACGGATGAATGCTGGGAAAATATTGGAGACCAGATGCAGAAGCGATGTGCTGATCTTGAGGAAGTATATGATACCTACATTGATATTCTCCGGAAGGTCAGTGAGTATGGGATCATAGAAGGCTATACTGCAGAGGCGCTGAAGGCTTTTACAGGAAAAGCGGAGAAGCTGAAAACGGAACTGGAACAGATCGGTCTGGAAATTTACTATGCCTGTGACAATTATGTCAGAGAAATTGATGAGGCAGATAAAGATCTGTATTGAAGAAAGGTACAAACATCATGTTTAAAGTCGATACAGAGAATATTCACAGACTTGCAGCTTCCCTGGCGGTTCTCAGGGATCAGGCAGAGAAGAGTCAGACTTATGAGACGGAAAGCCTGGGGAACGCTTCCGAAGCTATTTTGGAAACAGCCGGGAGTCTTGATGAGTTGGAAAAAGTGATTGGCGTGTTGATGGAGAGGACATCCGCTCTTCTTGATCTTGCCGGATGCTTTTATGACAATTCCGACTATGAAGAGGCAAAAAAGGTGATGCTGGGAGAAAAATCATGACAAGGGATTTTACACAACAGACATACGAACGTCTGATCAGTCAGCTTGAGACGATTAACGGGCCTGCGGAATGGCTTGAGGACAAGGCCGGTGATGCTCTCTTGTGGATGGGAACAGTGATTAAGTGGATTGATATTGAAGAATATCAGGACAGGATACCGGAATACCATGCCATTATTCTTGACCGGAATAATACTACGAAAGCAGAACTGGATGCTATTTTTGAAAATGTTGCCGATGTGGATACGGCTTACGGGAATACCTTTTCAGCAATCGCTCAGTCGATCAAGGATTTCACGGTCTATGCCAGAGGCCTGTCGGAAACCATGGAGCCTTCTCTTTCTGCTTTCACATCCGAACGGGTGGAATCCCTGAGCGAAACCTATGATGAAGCTTTGCAGCAGGCAAAGGCTCAGAGCAAAACGATTTTTAAAGAGCAGGTTGTCACCGACGCGTTAGCGCTTCAGAAGGACAGTCTGAAGCAATTTGGGGAGGCAGGCCTTAGTATGATAGGTGACACGGTCGGAATGTTTACAAAAGATCCGGTCGGAAAATTCCGGAGCGGCTGGAGTTTCTGTAATAATGCCTGTAAATTCCTGCATCAGGGCGGGGCACTGATTGGAACAGGTCTGGTCGTCGGGCTTATGTATCTTGGTGCATCTCCTGCAGGCGTCCATGAAAGTATGAAGGAGATGAAGAAATATTCCAAAGTCGGATCGGTTGCAGACGCATTTGAAAAACGGGGAGATGACGGAAGACTGGATAAAAGCATGGAGACAGCGGCAGGAATTTATGATACGGCGGGAACAGTCTATGATACGGTCGATTTTTTCAAAACAGTACAAGGGAAGCAGAAGAAACCTGTCGTTGCAGAGAAGTTAAAAAAAGGATATGACAGGCTCAAGAAAGCAGAAAAATACACAAAGGCGGGAAAATATGCCTGGAAGATTGCGGGCAGTGGATGGGGGGATATCAAAGAATCCTACCATGAGGGAATAAAGCAGGTTATCGGATCCAATCCGCTTTTAAAAACAGGAAAACAGTGGATCGAAGAGATACCGGAGATTGTGAAACCGTATGAACAGTATCTTCCGGATCTTTCGCAGGCAGGAAGAGGACTCACAGGAGCAAAGGCGGCATCGAGCGGCCTCTTTCTGCAGATACTCCCTTAAAAGAGAGTGTCCTGCATGATGTTTTTCAGCATATCAGATAAAGGACAGGAAAATGAACACAGAACAGATCGAGAGGGCAGAACAGCTTATCCGTGAAGAAAAAGCGCAGGAAGCATACGAACTCCTCCTGTCTCTGGCGAAAGAAGACCCGGAGAATGGGAGAATCGCGTTTTCCCTTGGAAATGTGCTGCTGATGAGTGGTCTGGCAGAGCAGTCGGTCATTTGCTTCCGACAGGCCATCAGGCGCGGCTATGACCATGCGGAAGTCTATATCAATATGGCTTCCGCGCTTGAACAGAGCGGACGAGCTGCGAAAGTTCCGGGAACACTGAAGACGGCAGCCGAAAAAACGGAAGATGCACGGAAAAAGCGCATAATTGAGATTATGCTTTCATACTATTACCTGAGGAATGATATGCTTCTTCAGGCTGAGCGTGAAGTCAAAAAAGTACTGGCAGCTCAGGATATGACAGCATTGGATCCGGTCATTTCGGAAGGAACAGAGGGATATATTCCGTGGCACCTGCTGTTCCGGATTTACTGCAGGAAGAAAAAGTATGATGAGGCCCAGGCAATACTGGACAATCAGAAAACCCTTTGGCAGAGGGATCCCTTTTATCAGATGGATCGGGTGGAGATGCTGGAGCTGCAGGGAGAATATTCTCGCTTGCGAGAGCTTCTTCTGGAGGATCCGCTGGTGAAAGAGGTTGTCCCTCATTTCCGCCTGCAAAAACTCCTTCACCAGGCTGTACGGCGGCAGAATAAAGAGGAAAGCATTGAATGGATCCTTCGGCTTCTGGAGGACTTCCGGGATATGGACGCTGCACTGGTCGGTGCAGCGATTGCCATATCGGCAGAGCAGTATGAAGAGGCATTGGCTATTGTGCTGAACATCCTGGAAGAGGATGAAAACGGTACAACGATGCGATTCCGATTTGCAACGATACTTCTCCCGTTTCTGATCAGCAGGAAAAGCGGCGGCCATCCGGACAGGGATCAGGAGGAGCTGAAAATAATAGCGACGGAAAGAGCGCTGGAATATGTGGAAGAATTGGGGGGAGACCGTGCGATGCTGGAGAAGGCATACGCTAGAGTGACATGAAGGAGCGTGATGTCCTGCAGTGAAACACTGCGCATAGAGTATGGAAGAAGGAGGATATATGTTAGAAGAATATCCGGCTATAAAAGAAAAACTGCTGAAGTATTATGGATATAATATTGACAAAGAACCCTTTTTTAAAGGATCGAAAGAAAAGTGGCGAGAGTGCCGGAAGGCATGGGAGTCATTATCACGGGAAGAACTTGAAGAGCTGGAGAGAGAACTGCCGGGGGCAGAGCGATTTACATCCGGAAATAAAAAAGAATTTCATTCCAACACACTGTTTACGAAAAATTTCCTGGTGACAGACAGCCGGATTCTTTCAAGTGGTGTTTGGCCGGTTCGCTATAAGGATATGCTTTGGGCGTATAACTATATTTTTACGCAGCGTATGAACTTTATCCCGACAATCGTCAATGTATACGTTTATATGTATGACAGGGATGGGAAACAATACGATCTGCTGGGATGCTCTTCAAAAGTCTTTCATTCTGAACACGACGAACTGGTAGGCGCACTTCGTGCCTTGAAGGAAAGAGTGAAAACCATCCGTCCGGGTTTGCTTACAGGTTACAGTAAGGATTGGGACACACAACGTGCGAAGGACTTTCCTGCATTTGTCAGGATGTGTGACGAGCTGAATGAACGACTGCTTCGAGAGACCCCACAGCCTGAAACTCAGAGGCAGACAGGATCCGCCCAGTCGCAGCAGGCTCAGCCGAAAAATAATTCTGGGCCTTCGCGTACAATTGCCGGCGGATTGGGCGGTTCCGGGAAAAATCAGAAGGTTGTGACGGAGCATTCGTTCTGGATTGCAGCAGAAGATTCGGAGGAAGGAGTCTGCATCATCAGCAATCGTACAACGATTCCATGCAGTCAAAGCCTTGTCTTTCAGACCGTAGATGATTATCAGGAAGATATCATCTTCAAAATCTGCGAGGGAGACAGTGACCGAATGAGCGATAATACTGATCTTGGGTTGTACCGGATCAGTGGATTTGATCTTGTACCCGCGGGACAGACTGCAGTACGGATTACTGTTTCAATCGATCGTTTGAAGAAAATCCCGAAGATCGCTGCAATAGAAGAAAAGTCCGGGAGGACATTGAAGGTGGAACGGTATCAGGATTGACAGGTCTTTGACGAAAACAGAAAGGAGAGATTTCGTGACAGACTATCAGGTTGGTTCTATTGTCTTCCACGACTGGAAGATTGTCAGGAAGCTGGGAGAAGGGGCGAATGGAATCGTTTTCGGGATCGGGAAAGAGGAATTCGGGATTAACGTAAAATCTGCCCTTAAGGTTATCCGGATTCCAAAGACGGATTCGGAAGTAAAGTCCATATTGAATGATGGGATGGATGAAGAATCCGTAGTCGGGTATTTCAGGGGATTTGTGGATGAAATTGTCAAGGAAATCGCTATCATGACTTCTCTCAAGAATCATCCGAATATCGTAGGATATGAAGATCACAATGTGATTCCGCACGAGGATGGAATCGGGTGGGATATTCTGATTCGTATGGAACTTCTGACCCCCCTCGGTGACTGGCAGCTCAAACATGGTATGGACGGGAAAGAAACGATCGAGCTGGGGAAACAGATCTGCTCTGCACTTTCATTCTGTGAGAAAAAGAATCTGATGCACCGTGACATCAAACCGGAGAATCTGTTTGTGGATGAACTTGGTACTTTCAAGCTCGGTGATTTTGGGATCGCCCGGACGATGGAAAAAACGTCCGGCGGACTTTCCAGAAAAGGTACGGAGAGCTATATGGCACCGGAGGTCTACCTTGGCAAGCCGTATGGACCGACAGTTGATATGTATTCTCTGGGGCTGGTGCTTTATAAGATGGTGAACCGGAACCGGCTTCCGTTTTATCCGCCCGCACCGCAAATGGTCTCCTACAGCGACAGGGAAAATGCGCTGGCAAGCCGGATGATGGGTAAAGAATTTCCTGCCCCTGTGGATGCCTCCCCGGGCTTGACAGAGGTGATCAGAAAAGCGTGCGCTTTTGATCCTGCAATGCGGTATCAGAGTGCGGATGAGATGCTGCAGGCACTTTGCAACATTAGAGAAACTGAAAAAAAGACAGCTGGTCGGCCTCTTTATTCGGGGACAGGCGCCGGGGAGCACACCATTGGAATGGACAGCTATGCAGAAGATAGCACCGTGGGAATGAGCAGTTATGCCGAGGGGAGTACCGTTTGGACGGACAGCTATGCAGAAGATAACACCGTGGGGATGGGCAGCTATGCCGAGGAGAGCACTGTAGGGATGGGCAGCTATGCGAGGGGGCGCACATCAGGAACAATGTGGGAACAAGCGGCTGCATCCGAAAAAGCATCTGAAGCACAGCCATCGGAGAATACGTTCAGGCAGGAATCAAAAGTAAACTACTGGGGGCTGGGTCAAAAACATTCAAAAAGGAAGGTTTCGGTCACGACGCTTTTTTCAATCTTTACATTCCTCTCAGTACTTATGATTTTTTCGATGGGAATGCTTGCATTTTCTATTCTCATAGATGTCAAAGATGCATCAAGGTATTTTGCTCTCGGAGTATTGCCAGCGGCGATTCTGACCCTGGTCAGCTGGCGGATGTGCCTGAAAAAAAACAAAGGACTTCTGCTGTATATTGTATCTATTCTCTATGGCGGAGTGGTCTCCTGCCTGGCTTCTATAAGCGCTATGAAATATGATATGTTCCGCTCAGGAAATCCCGATTCTGGCGGGGATATCGGAGTTTGGATTTCTATGTTTGCATATATCGCACCAGCGATAATTTTTGCTGTTCTTTCCTGCAGGAATCAAAGTACTTCCGGGTGATATCATTTTTTCGTTGCCCCGTACGCGCTCTTTGTGATATAATTGACGAGATTATAATCTACAAGGTCAGTAACATCGGATCAGTAAGATGAAAATTCTGTCCGAATGTCACAGGAGACAAGGTGGGAAAAGATGCGTATTGCGGTATGTGATGATAATAAGAACTGGCTGGATCAGGCCTCTGCGATTATACATATGTTCGCGGAGGAGAATGGTCTTCAGCCGGTTCTGTTTTTGTTTTCGGACACGGATGTACTTTTGCAGGAGCAGAAGGAACCGTTTGACCTGATATTTATGGACATTGTGCTTGGCAGAGAAAAGAACGGCATACAGATTGTCAAAATGATCAATGAACGGTGGCCGGCCTGTCAGATTGTTTACCTGACGAATTATCTTGGATACGCTATGGACGTTTATGAGACTGAGCATGTCTGGTTTGTGCTGAAAAGCCAATTTAAGGACAGACTTCCGGTGGTTTTTGAAAAGGTGAAGCACAGGTTGGAACACGGACTGAATCTGTTCGTATTTACGGCATCAGATCAGGAAATTGTCACACTGGACTGTGGGAAAATCCGATATCTTGAAAGAAGCGGACGATTGACAAGTATTGTAACGGAAGACAGGGTGTATTATACGCGGGATAAGATTGCGCCGTTGCTGGAACGGCTGCCGGCAGGAGATTTCCTAAGGTGCCACAGCAGCTATATTGTATACCTTCCGGCTGTTCAAAGCATTCAGAAGGACCGGTTACTTATGAAAGACGGGAGCGTTATCATAATCAGCAGGAGCTACCAGAAGGAATTCCGGCGCTCTTTTTTGGAATGGGCTGCCAGCAGAAGGCAACTGTGAACGAAAGGGGGCGGTTGTGTGAGTGAAAGTACAAGTATTCTTTTGAATGGCCTGCTGATGAGTATTACAGGAGCAGGACTTAATTTTCTTGCGATGTATCTGATCTTTCATCTCAGACACAGGCCATTAGTCTGGTGGTGTTACTTTATTGCGAGAGCTGTCATAGACGGCCTCTTCAATGTCTATTTTCTGTCCGGGAAGCAATCGGCAGCAGCAACCGCAGTTTATATGATTTTTATTATCAGTACGGCTGTCATTACTTATTTTGTTCAGTATTATACCTGGGATACAGATCTTTTGAAAGTCGGGATCGGTGCACTTTTATCAGATATGCTGGCGGCATTCTGTGTGGTAGCAGGCGTCGCAGCAGTCAATCTGATCTGTGGCAGGGATGCCGGAGCGAGTTATCAGACAGCATGGAGGCCGGATTCGATTCCCATGGCACTTGCCTGTCTGGGGGTTTTTGCACTGGTTGCAGCTCCCTGGCATTTCCTCATGCGCCGTTTTAAAGACTGGCATCCGGCACATGCCAGGATTTATCTGGTTA
>CACXFM010000172.1 GCA_902766955.1 uncultured Lachnospiraceae bacterium
GTCTTCGGTCTTCGCCCAGACATCCGGATTCCAGATTTCAAAGCTGTCCATATTGCCGGTGAGGATGACGTCCCCGCTAAGATGCGCGTAGTTCCGGAGATTCTGATTCAGAAGAATCCGGCCCTGCGCATCGAGCCGGCACTCATCGGCACCGCTCGTTATGAACCTTCTTATGCGTCTGCGCGACTCCGCACTTCCCTGAAGCTCGTCAAGAGATTTGATATAGTCCCGGAAGCCGTCCTGTGTAAACACAGTAAGGTCACCCTCCCACCACGGAACAACGACCAGCTTCTGATCGCCGATCTCGTCCCTGTATTTGGCGGGAATGATCAGTCTGCCCTTACTGTCTATTGTGTGACTGTACTTCCCAAGAAACATCCCAAATCTCCCATTTCGTGGCATTTCCGTCCCACTTCGTACCACTTATCTGGGATTTTACCCCATTTGGCGTCAAAAATCAAGGTTATGGGCCGTTTCAGGGCATAAAAAAGGGCGTGTGAAAAACTTTTTTGCTTTTCACACGCCCTCCTATGCAAGACTCTCCATCTTTCGTTTTTACATCCGGACCTCTCTCCCGTATTTAATCCGCCCGTACACAATTATAATCAGCGACACCACAGCCGCCCCCGCCGACACCACCATGGATACCGGCATCTGCGTCCCCGGGATCAGAAGCTGATCGGTCCGCAGCATTTCGATAAAGAACCTGCCTGTTCCGTATCCTGTCAGATAAATCAGAAACAGTTCTCCCGGAAAGACCGTCTTTTTGCGCATCAGGAAGAGCACAAGCAGAACCAGCAGATTCCACACGCCTTCATACAAAAAGGTCGGGTGTGCCTGTATAAACTGTACGCCGTTCTCCGTCACCACATTGTCCCACATGCGGGCTGTGATTTCATTTGCTCGCACGGCCGATACGGGCAGCCTCATCGCAAACAGGTTATCGGTATAATCTCCGAAGGCTTCGCGGTTGAAGAAATTCCCCCACCTGCCGATGATCTGGCCGATCGGCACCCCGATCACGCAGGTATCGAGAATCGTTCTGAAGGAAATCTTTTTAATGTGAGACAGAACAAATATCGCAATCACGCCGGCGATCAGACCGCCGTAGATGGCAAGGCCTCCTTCACGGATGCGGAAAATCCCCATCAGATCATTTCTGTATTCATCAAAGGAAAACGCCACGTAATAAAGCCGGGCCCCCGCGATTGCGGCTACCATCGTCCAGACACAGATGTCGACATAATCGTCCGCCTTCTGGCCCGTCTCTTTTGCATGCCTGGTCACGGCCGTGATTCCGAGCAACATGCCCAGGGCAATGCAGATCCCGTAATACGCGATGGTGAGCGGCCCGATCCGGAGTTCTTTTCCCACATGCGCAAAGGCAATCCCGAGATTGGGAAATGAAATACTGTAATCCATACTATGTATCACACATTAAATCTGAAAAGGATCACGTCGCCGTCCTTGACGACATATTCCTTTCCTTCCATTCTCACCAGGCCCTTCTCCCTCGCGGCCGTGTAGGAACCGCAGTCCAGAAGCGTCTGATAATTGATCACCTCGGCCTTGATAAAGCCGCGCTCAAAATCGGTATGAATCTTGCCGGCGGCTTTCGGCGCCTTGCACCCGACGGGAATCGTCCATGCCCTCGTCTCATCTTCGCCGGTCGTCAGATAGCTCTGAAGTCCGAGAATTTTGTAGCTCGCCGCAATCAGTTTCTCCAGACCGGATTTCGTGATGCCAAGATCCGCAAAAAACTCGGCCTTCTCCTCTTCGCTGAGCTCGGCGATTTCCTGTTCGATTTCGGCAGAAATCACAAACACTTCCGCATTCTGTTCAGCCGCAATCGCACGTACTTTGGCGACATGCGGATTGGAAGCGCCGTCATCCGCAAGATCCTCATCCGCCACATTGGCCGCATAGATCACGGGCTTGTCAGTCAGGAGATCCAGACTCTCCTTAAACGCTTCTTCCTCTTCGTCATCAAATCTGAGGGTGATGCAGAGGTTGCCGTCTTCCAGATGAGAATGAATTTTCTGAAGGACATCGTATTCCTTCTTCGCATTCTTGTCCGCTCCGGATTTGGCGGATTTGGCCGTTTTGGCAATTCTTCTGTCCAGAACTTCCAGATCCGCAAACAGAAGCTCCAGATTGATGGTCTCGATATCTCTCGCCGGATCCACGGATCCGTCCACATGGATCACGTTGGCATCTTCGAAGCAGCGAACGACATGCACGATCGCGTCGCACTCGCGGATATTGGCCAGGAACTGGTTGCCCAGGCCCTCGCCCTTGGAAGCGCCGCGGACGAGACCCGCTATATCGACAAACTCGACCGTAGCCGGAGTCACCTTCTTCGAATGGCTGAAGTCCCCGAGAAGCTGCAGCCTCTCATCCGGAACAGGTACGATCCCCACATTGGGATCAATCGTGCAGAACGGATAATTAGCTGATTCCGCCCCTGCTTTTGTGAGGGAATTAAAAAGCGTGCTTTTTCCGACGTTCGGGAGTCCCACGATACCTAATTTCATTTATGTATAAACTCCTTTAAAAAAATCCAGTGTTTATGTTCCTGTCCTTTGCGCTGAACATCGTTTCACACAAGAAAGGGTCCGGCGCAATCAAAAATTATAACACGCCGAACCTTTTTTCTCAACACATTCCAGGAGCAGGGAGGCTCTTAGTCCTTCACACAGGCCGTGATCACAACGGTCGAAAGCTTAGCTTCACGGATCACGTCCAGATCCGCTTTCATGACGATCTCACCCTTTGATACAGCCGCATCCTCCTGCACAAGAACCTCAAACCCTCTGCCATCAAGCCCGACAGTATCGATCCCTACATGGACAAGTATTTCCCTGTCGTCGGCTGCGATAAAGGTCATGGCGTGTTTTGTCGCGGCGATCCCCGAAACAGTGCCGTCACAGGGCGCATAGATATTTCCGTTTTCCGGCATGATTCCCACGCATTGCCACATACTTCCGAATGCAAATACGGGATCGGGGATCTCAGCCCTTGGAATCAGTTTTCCGTCTGCCGGGGCCGCGATCTTATATTCAAGTACTTCGCCTGCTTCTTCCGGAGAAATCAAGTCACCGTGGCGCACGCTGCGATATTCCCCTTCCGGCATCACCTCGTCCTGCGCTTCTGCCGCTCCGGTCTCTGCGCTTCCGCTATGTTCCGGAAGCAGTTCCCGTTTGTCGATCGTGAAAGCAGTAATGATAAAGCTGCATATATAAGCGACGATCAGACCTGCCAGATAGATCAATACGCTCGCAAGTGCACCTCGCGGCCCGGCCGTCATCACAAACATACCCAGAAGCCCCGACGGCCCCCAGGTCGTCGAAGCCACTTCAAAGGCCATGACCAGGGCACCGCCAAAACCGGCTCCGAGCCCGGCCGTTATGAAAGGCTTCCCGAGCGGAAGCGTGACACCGTAGATCAGAGGCTCGCCGATCCCCAGAAAGCCCGCCGGCAGTGCCCCGGAAATCACCGAGCAGAGCCGCTCGTTTCCGGCTTTCTTTGCCTTGAACCACAATGCGATGGCCGTGCCGACCTGTCCGGCTCCCGCCATAGCCAGCGCCGGATATAGGGTCACATACCCGAATTCCTGCAGCTGCACGGAATACAGAGCCACAAGCCCGTGATGCATGCCGGCGGCCACAAGGGGCAGAAACAGAGCCGTGGACACATAGCCCGCAATAATCCGTACGAAAACATTATGAGACATACACAGTCTGCTAAATACCCACACGATACCGCCGGATACAAATCCGAACAGCGGCATGATCACCAGAATATACGGAATGACACAGATCAGAAGGGTTAAGAGCGGCGTAAAAACGACGTCGACGCTCTCCGGCATCCGTGAGCGGATCTTTTTCTCCACCTTCGCCATCAGAAAAACACCGATGATAACGGCGAGCACACCTCCCTTTCCGGCTCTTAAAACAGAGTCAAGCGGACTCTGCTCATTGTACATGCCCAGAAGCTGAGAAATCTGGTTGATCCCGTCCAGTGACGTGATCATGCCCAGCATACCTCCGAGAATCGGCGTCGCACCGAACCGCTCGGCGCTCCGGTAACCCGCCCACGCCGTCATATACGACATAAATGACAGGTTGATAAGGGTCAGGAGCTGCCAGATCACACTCCAGACCTTTTTATCATTGTAGTCCGGAATGGTCTGAGCAATCAGGGAAGCAAAGCCGGCACACAGACCTGCAGTGATAATGCCGGGAATCAGCGGGACAAAAATATCGCCGATTATCTTCAGTCCGGACTTGAGACAGCTCTCTTTCTGCTGACCGCGCATCTCCTCCTTAAAGGATCTCCAGTCGGCATCCTCCCGGTCAGCCGCAGCTGTCCGGCCCGTGCCGGCTGTCCCGAGCTGTCCGGAACTCCCGGGAGATGCGGAAGGCAGCCCCATCTCATGACAGACGTCGGCATATTTCCTGCTTTTCCCGGGACCAACCACGATCTCGATATAATTCTCGCGGTCATGAACGATCCCCATCACGTCTTCCTGTGAACGGAGTTTCTCGTCATCCGCTGCCGACGCATCCTTTATGACCACCCGCAGCCTGGTCATACAGTTGGTTACAGATATGATATTGCCGGCACCCCCGAGATCACGGATCAGCGCCTCCGCGTTTTCTCTGTAATTCTGTTTCATCTGACAGCCTCTCTGACAAACCCGCCTGCTTTTTCCAGACGGCTCTCCGCTTCCTCCCGGCCGCAGTCAGCCAGGATCATGGTGATGGCGGTCTTGCAGCTGCCGCCGGCGAGGGCCAGCGTTTCTTCCGCTGTCTTCCTGTCCGCGCCGGTCGCTTCCATCACAATGTGCAGCGCCCTGCCGCGCAGCTTCTCGTTGGACTGCACGACATCCACCATCAGGTTCTGATAGGCCTTGCCCGTCCCAACCATGACAGCCGTCGAAATCATGTTCAGGATCATCTTCTGCGCCGTCCCGGCCTTTAACCTGGTGGATCCCGTGAGTATTTCCGGGCCGACGACTACTTCGATTCCGAGATCCGCCGCGCGGGACATCTCACAGCCGGCATTGCAGGAAACAGCAGCTGTGCGGCAGCCCGTCTTCCGCGCGTACTCCAGTCCTCCAATGACGTAGGGCGTCCGTCCGCTGGCTGCCAGCCCGATCACAAGATCCTTCGATGTCAGGCCGCGGTCCGCCAGGTCCTTTCCGCCCTGTTCTCTGTCATCCTCCGCCCCTTCCGCGGCGCGGGTGAGCGCTTTCTCGCCGCCTGCGATCAGGCCCGTGACCAGATCCGGCGAGACACCGAAAGTGGGCGAACATTCGGACGCGTCCAGGACGCCGAGCCGCCCGCTGGTCCCGGCACCGATATAGAAAATGCGGCCGCCATTTCGGATGCTTTCTTTGCCCCACTCGGCGACTCGGGCGATCTCCTCCAGATGGCCTCGGATTGCCAGGGGAACCAGCTCATCCTCCCGGTTCATGGCACGCACGATCTCCAGCGATGTCATGGTGTCCAGATTCGTGGTATTGCTGTTTCGCGTCTCCGTTGTCATGGCGGCAGACATGCGGCTTGTCTTTCTTTCTGCTTCTTTCTCCTGCATTACGTTTCCCTTACATTTCTGTCACAGTAGTATACGATCCTATTTTACCAAGCCGCTGGAGAGGCGGCTACCTCTACGTTAGCCGCAGCGCCGGCTCAATACACGCCGATCACTCTCAGAAGCAGAAGAAACAGCACCCCAAGTATAATAGGCCGCGTAATCTTTGTCCCTGCCCTGATTGACATCCCGGCCCCGATCCAGCCGCCGATCATATTGCATGCAGCCGCGGCAAGTCCCAAGGTAATGACCGCCTGGCCGCTGTGGAGGAATACCACCAGACTCGTGACATTGGTCGTCAGGTTGACGGCCTTGCACTGGCCGTTCGCCGTCCTGACGTCCATCTTCGCAAACAGGGAAAAGGCAATAATCAGAAAGGTCCCCGTGCCCGGTCCGTAAAACCCGTCATACACGCCGATGACGAGGGATACCGCCGCGGCAATCATGGCTGTCCTCCTGTTCATGGCCGACGCCTGTGCGGAATCCTTCAGCACATCTTTTCGCAGCACGAGGAGTGCCGTGAGAGGCAGAACGACATACAGCACCTTTGTCAGCACTTCCTGGTCCACCAGGAGAGACAGATGCGCACCGCAGAAAGAACCCGCCACTGCGGCGATGACGGACGGCAGAGCCATCTTCCAGTTGATCAGCTTCTGCCTGGCAAAGCGGTATGTCGTGAGCGCCGTCCCGCAGCTGGAAGAGAGTTTGTTGGTGGCAATCGCCCGGTGCACGGGGAGCCCCGCCAGAAGGTAAGCCGGCAGTGAAATCAGGCCTCCCCCGCCCCCGATGGCGTCCACGAAGCCCGCCAGGAGCACAAGCGGGCAGATAATCAGATAAGTTTTGAATGTGATCATTGGTTCCAAAACCCCCTTCTGCCGCAGATCCAAATACCACAAGATTATCCGCCATATTCAGAAATTCCGCAAGGGTGACAGGTACATCAGTTGTTTTCCGTCAAAAAAGTGGGAGATGAAAGCACGGCGCTTTCACCTCCCACTTATTAAATCCTGTATTAAAAGATCTCACATCCCTTGCGCCCCGCTTCCTTCACGCGGTAGAGCGCCACATCGGCATCGTGGAAAATATCGCCCTCCGGATTCTCCCTGTCGGAGAAAGCGACTCCGACGCTTAAGGATACCGGAGGCAGATCATCCTTTGGGTGCTGCAAAAGCCGGTTTGCGTTTGCGATTTTATTTCTGACCAGCTGTGCCATGGAGCTGTTCACTCGAGTCATCACGACTGCGAACTCGTCTCCGCCGATCCGGCAGAGGATATCCACCGAGCGGAAATTCTGCCTCAGGATTTCCGCCACGCGCTTCAGCACGCGGTCTCCCACGGCATGCCCGTATTTGTCATTCACCGTCTTGAAGTAATCGACGTCGATCAGGATCAGTGCCATGTGCTCCCTGTCCGCACTCTCCATGAGCAGATCATAGGCCCCCCGGTTGAAGAGCCCCGTCAGGGCATCATGCGATGCCTCGTGGCTGAGTCTCTCCCTGGCCTCCCTGTTTTCCTGAAGAATCCGGTTGTAGATTCTGGTGACATAGCGGAGTTCCTCCACGCCGGTCGGCGGAATCATCTCCTGATCCTGCATTTTCCGCACCATCTTTGTCAGCGGCTGACGGATCATTTTCGTGATCACCAGAATAATTCCGAGAACCATCAGCAAAAACAGGATGGTCATGAAGGTCTGGAGATTGACAAGAAGGGACAGCCGGGCGGATGAAAGCTCCAGTTCCTGGCTGGACGAGCGAATCAGTGCCTGTGTGCAGAGACCCACATTTTCTCTGATGCGGTCCTTATAGTGCATGTAATTGTTGTCAAATACCAGCGTCTGCGCCTTTTTCTTCTTTTCTTCCGGAGAGAGATTTCTGTCCGCCTCACTCAGACTGAACTTCGACACGTCAGCCGGAATCTCCTCCGCGGAATAATCGCCGGCCTCCACCCTCAGCTTCATGGCCTGATTTTCAAATCCGATCAGTTCGTTGGACAGCGCCAGCGCCGAATTCAGCATCTGCAGCGCACTGCTGTCAGATCCCTCGAGAAGCGTTTCCAGTTTTTCAACAGCTTTATCCCGCCGCCTGGTGACGTCGACCTCTTCATAGAAATCCTTCAGATAAACCACATCGCCGGTCACAACAAAGCAGCGCACGCGGTCCGTCAGATAATCCGAGGCGGCTTCCATATCAGAGGCCGCCATCTGCGCGGCGATATGGCGGTCACTGGCCATCTCCATGCGCTGATAGCCCCTTGTCACCGACAAATCCGCGATCATGAGCGCAGCCGCCGCCACAAAAGACAGAACGGCAAAAAAGATGGTAGCCGTCTTCAGCTGTATGCCGGTATGCTCTTTTACTTTCTCCGCACGCACTGCTTCGTCGTCGCTTTTGTCCCATGACAGCTCCGCCGCGGAAAGATTTTCCGCACTGCCGGCACTCATTTTTTCGATTTCGGGCAGTACGACCTCATTGCGGAACCGCTCCTTCTCTTTTTCGGCGGCTACCTGATCCGCTTCCTTTTTCTGCAGTATAAAGGGTTCAAATTCCGACGGGGGAACCGGTCTGGAGAAAAAATATCCCTGCACAAAGTCACAGCCCAGGGTCTTCAGCGCGCGGAGCTGTTCCTCGGTCTCGACGCCTTCGGCGATGACGGGCACGGAGAGATAATCCGAAATACTGATGATCACCTCCAGCATATGCGTATTGCCGCCGTCTTTGAATGCATTCCTGATAAACTGCATGTCGAGCTTGAGCGCATCGATCGGCAGGTTGGAAATCATATTGAGAGAGGAATAGCCAGTCCCGAAGTCATCCATCTCGATCTGGAGCCCCATTCCCCTTAAGGACTCCACCATCTCGATAATCTGCCGGGAATCCTGCGTATAGGCGGATTCGGTCACTTCCAGCAAGATATCGCTGCCCGAAAGGTTCTGCTCATCCAGGATCTCCCGGAACGTATCCGGCAGATTCGGATCATACATATCGATCCTCGACACGTTGACGGACACGGGAACGGAATAGCCGAGCCGGTTTTTCCATTCCCTCACCTGGGCAGCCGTCTCGCGCCAGACGTATCTGTCCAGTTTTTCGATCAGACCGTTCTCCTCAAAGAGCGGGATGAAGATGCCCGGACTGATGAGTCCCTGCTCCGGGTGTTCCCACCTGACGAGCGCCTCCGCACTGGCAAGGACGGGCGTATCCGGCCTCACGTCGAACTTGGGCTGGTAGAAAACCCGGAACTGCTTTTCCGCTATGGCAGCGGGAAAATCCTCGATCAGCTGCTCCGCATAGAGCTGCTGTTCATGAAGCCTGTTGTCGTAGAATCCGATCGTCTTTGTAAAGCTGCCTTTCACCGTATCGGCAGCCATTTTCGCCCGGTCAAACCGCCGCTCGATATCGATCGACTTGTCAACGCAGGAATAGACCCCCATACGCAGCCTGACCCGGTTTTCGGCGGAATCGCTGTCTGACAGTTCCACGGAGGCCGTATCCATTATTTCCTGGTAGTCCTCTCTGTGGGGACAGTAGACCATAAACGTATCGGCTCCTCTGCGGCAGACAATGCCGCCCGCTCCCCTGACCATGGCCCGGACCTGCTCTCCGATCCGGCGCAGTATGTCGTCTCCGTAGCTTTTGCCGTATCGCTCATTGATCATGCGGAAGTGGTTGACATCCACGAGGATGGCATCCATTTCCGTCTCTTTGTTATATTGGTCAAACTGCTCCGCGTAGCGGTAAAAATACTCTCTGTTATAGAGGCCGGTCAGCTCGTCTCTCTCCGTGGACTGGATGGTCTCCCGGTCTTCCGAGAGCTCGATGGTTCTCTGCACTCTGGCCTTGATGACGCCGATCTGCGGATAAGGCTTTGGAATGAAGTCAATCGCGCCCAGCTTCAGGCTCTCGATTTCCGTATCCCGCTCCGCCGTCATGACGATAATGGGAATCCGGGACAGACTCTCTTCCTCCCGGACGGCCTTCAGCACTTCCAGTCCGGACATGACCGGCATCAGGATATCCAGCAGCACAAGCGAGAGCGTGTCCCGCTTCTGCCGGATGACAGAGAGCGTCTCCGCGCCGTCGGCGGCAAAGAGAATCTCATAATCATCCTGCAGCATCTGGCCCAGTATTTCCCGGTTGATGACCTCATCATCGGCAATCAGGATCTGCCGTCTTCTCTTGCTGGAATGAAATGTGTCCTGATTCTTCATTTCTTTCACTCCTTCTTCCGGCCGCGGCCCTGCCCGCCTTTCACAGATTCAGTGATAGCGTCTCTGTTCCGCTTCCTTCAGATCTTCATAGATTGTCTGATAGTTTCTGTAGCGCAGGCCGCTCAGTCTGCCGCTGGCCAGAGCTTCCTTCACCGCACAGTCCGGTTCGCTGATATGGACACAGCCGTCAAAACGGCATCCTGAACTGTAAGGAAGAAATTCATCGTAATAGTTCTTCAGCTCTTCCTTCTCCAGTCCGAAGGTATCAAGCGCCGTAAATCCAGGCGTGTCACACAGGAATGTCGTCTCGTCCACCGGAATCAGTTCGCAGTGCCTGGTGGTATTTTTTCCCCTGGCAAGCTTTTTCGAGATCTCTCCCGTCTCCATGTGGACCTGGTCCTGGAAAATGTTCGTAAAAGAGGATTTGCCCGCACCGGACGGGCCCGCCAGAATCGTCGTCTTTCCCTTCAGCAGTTCCTTCAGTTCCTCCACTCCCGTATGCTCTTTGACGCTGATGAACATAATGGGATGGCCGCTGTCCCTGTAGGCTTCCTCGTACAGTTTCTGCGTCTCCTCCGCCAGAAGATCCTCCTTATTCATCACCGGAATGCAGGGGATTCCCTTCATATCCATCATGATCAGGAAGCGGTCAATCAGAACCGGATTCGGGTCCGGTGATTTGGCGGCGAAAAAGAGAACCGCCTGGTCCACATTTGCCGCGGGGGGCCGTTCCAGCACGTTTTTTCTCGGCAGAATTTCCGTAATGTTCCCTTCCATGTCCTTTTCGTGGACAATCTCGAAACGCACGGTGTCGCCGGTCAGAGGCTTCAGCTTCTGTTTTCTGAATATTCCTTTTGCCTTACATTCATAAATACCGGATCCTGCTACGTAAACGTAGTAGAATCCGGCAATACCTCTCACAATCTTACCTGTCATATGTCATTTCAGTCTTCCTTGAAAGCAACCGGCCACTGGGCTCTGGGCACATATTCCCCGTCTGCCTGCTCATAGAGATAGACCGTACCTTCGGCCACGCCCGGTGCACCGCTGGTATACAGGGTATACGGGAACTCGAGAGCCGTCAGGTTTTCTTCGATCACCGTCTCCTGTTCCACGCCGTTGACCGTCTGTACGAGGACCAGTCTGTAGGCGCCGCCTGTATAATTCGAAGGCGCCATCAGCACGCCGCCTCCCGTCCAGCCGCTGTCCGTAAAGGCAGCCGCGGTACCGGCAGCTTCCGTGATCTGCGCATCCGGTTCGGCCGCGCTGTCAGTCTGCGGAGCCGCGTTCGCCGTACTGCTCTGCGTCTGTGCGGCAGCCGCCGAATCCGCGGCAACGGGCGTCGCTGTCTCCGTGGCCGCAGGCGTCGCTGTCTCAGCGGCAGCAGGTGCCTCTTCGGGTGCCTCGGCCGCCGATTCCTCGGCGCTGGCCATCTTTGACGCATTATTGATCGTCAGAGTCAGATCAGCTCCCCGATCAGTCATCGTCCCTTCCTCAAGGCTCTGCTCCATGACCTGGTCTTCGCCGACCATGTCGCTGGTGCCGTAAGCGAGACGCACGATAAATCCGTTGCTCTTTGCGTAAGCGACCGCATCAGCTTCGCTCACTCCCGTGTAGTCATCGACATACACTTCACCGCCGTCGGCGGAACCGCTGCTGACGTTGACGGTAATCATCGTCTGCGGTGTCACCTTTTCACCGTCTGCGGGTGATGTCGAGATGACATTTCCGATCTCCACTTCCGAAGAGGATTCCTTCTCGATCGTCACATTGGCAAAGCCCGCTTTCTTAAGGGCTTCCTCCGCGTCGGTCACATACTGGCCGGTCACGGACGGAACCACCTGTGTCTCCGGTCCTTTGCTCTTGTAATAGCCGAGAGCGGCGCCTTCTTCCACTGCCACGCCGGCAGCAGGCGTCTGCTCGATGATCGTACCTTCAGCCTGATCAGAGAAATTCTCTCCCAGATAGCTGAGTGTCAGTCCCTTGTCGGCAGCTGTCTTGGCGGCATCCGCCTCCGTCATGCCGACGATATTGGGAATCTGGACCTTGGGGGTTTCGGACTCGGAAGATGTCACTTCCGGCTCCGGAGCCGACTGACGGTTCTGCGGGCGGAACAGTCCCGCCGCTCTGGCGATAAAGAACACCAGAATCGCGATGATCAGGCCGCACACGATAAAGCTTCCGATCGTGACCGCCTTCTCGAGACCGGTGCCGACATCCTCGTCGCCGTCATTCTGGTCGTCGTCATCATTGTCGTCTTCAAATCCGTTTTTGGCCGCATCGATCGAGGAAAACGTATTCTGCTGCACGTTCTCCGCGCTGTTATCCGGAAGCCTGCCGGCACGGATGGCCTCCCGGTCTTCCTTGGAGATCATCACCGTCTGGGACCGGTCTGTCAGCGGAGCGATCTGGACAAACTTGCCGTCCGGCTCCATCAGCGATCTCTTCAGATCGGTAATGACTTCATTCATGGACTGATAGCGGCGGTCCACGCTCTTCTGCGTGCATTTATAGATGATCTGCTCGAGAGCAAACGGCAGATCCGGCGTATACTTTGTGGGCGGCTCGATCTCATCCTGCAGGTGCTTGATGGCGATGGCCACCGTGGTCTCTCCGTCGAAAGGCACTCTGCCGGTCACCATCTCATAGAGAGTCACGCCCAGCGAATAGATATCCGATCTGGTGTCGGAATAGCCGCCGCGGACCTGTTCGGGGGAGCTGTAATGTACAGACCCCATCGCGTTCGCGCTGATCGTATTGGAAGAGGCCGCCCTTGCGATGCCGAAGTCGGTCACCTTCACCTTGCCGTCTGTTGAAATAATGATATTCTGCGGCTTGACATCCCTGTGGACAATCCCCTGGTCATGCGCCGCGGCAAGCCCCATGCAGACCTGAATGGCGATACTGGTGGCTTCCCTCACGGACAGCTTGCCCTTCTTGGCGATGTACTCCTTCAGGGTGATGCCTTCCACGAGTTCCATAACAATATAATAATTGCCCTGATCTTCACCGACGTCATATACATTGACGATATTGGGATTGGCCAGTCCGGCAGCCGCCTGCGCCTCGCTCCGGAACTTCGATATAAACGTGCTGTCGCTCTTGAACTCGGGCTTCATCACCTTGACAGCCACATTTCTGTTCAGTTTCTGATCTGTCGCTTTATAAACATCTGCCATCCCGCCGGCGCCGATCCGCCCCACTATCTCATATCGCGATGCCAGTAAAGTTCCCGTTTTTAACATTTTCACACCTCGTCCGCGTCCGCGCTGATAATCAGCACAGCGATATTGTCGATTCCGCCGTTTTCATTTGCCGTGTCTACAAGAATCCTCGTCTTCTCTTCCGTATCGGCCGGAGAAGAAAGAATTCTTCTGATTTCCTCATCACTGACCATATTCGTCAGGCCGTCTGAGCACATCAGAAGAAATGAATCCGGCATTACCTGATAATCAAAAAAATCTATGTCAATATCCTCAGCTGCACCGACCGCGCGGGTAATAATATTGCGGTCAGGATGCGTCAGGGCCTCTTCCTCCGTAATCTCTCCCAGCCGCACCATCTCGGATACGAGGGAATGATCTTTTGTAATCTGCGAAAGAGTACCGTCAAAAAAATACAGCCGGCTGTCTCCCACGTTGGCTGTATATGCATATCCGTCGATCACGGTCGTGACGACAATCGTCGTCCCCATGCCATACATCTCCTCGTGCTCAGATGCTTCTCTGAGAATCCCGCTGTTTGCAAGTCTGATTGCCTCATCGATCAGTTTGACGGGATTGTGCTCCCCGCTTCTCTCTATATATCCCCTGACCGTATTGACTGCATAGCGCGAGGCAAAATCCCCTGCGTTATGTCCCCCCATACCGTCAGCCACGATATACAGATTCGGAAGATTCCCGACAGGCCTGTCCGAGGCAAATATACTATCCTGATTTATTTTACGTTTTCGCCCTACATCCGTAGCCGAATATGATTTCATGCTCTTATTCCATTTCTGTGCATCGCTTACGAAGCTGCCCGCAGGCACCATCGATATCTCTGCCCATTTCTCTTCTTATAGTAACATGAATTCCA
>CACXFM010000173.1 GCA_902766955.1 uncultured Lachnospiraceae bacterium
ATCTGCAACGGCATGTTCTTCCGCTCCATGGAGGAACTGCTCCCGATTATCGAGAGAGAAGGCCTCCGCGTGGAAGTGCAGTCCCATCCGTATGACTTCTGCGAACTGAACGACGAGGCGTGCGACATCGTCAAGTCCTTCCGTTCCAAGAACCTCGGCTATGTGTATTCCGCATCCCACGGCTTCTTCTATGATCAGGGCAAGGGCGATGTCCGCCATATGCTGAAATATGCGGGCGACGAACTGACCCACGTGCTCTTTGCAGACACATGGAACCAGACCAAGGACTGCCGTTACATCCTGAATCCGCCGTGGCTGAACGCCAGAGGCCGCGCGGACGTGACGATCCATCAGCATACGGCCATGGGCGAAGGCGAAGTCGACTTCGACGGCATCTTCGAGACCCTGAGAGAGATGGATTTCGCCAATAAGCAGCTGAAGCCGGATGCACCAAAGGTCGGCGGCGACAGCATCGCCTGCGTATCTTACTTCGGATTCCCCGAGAAGATGGACAAGCAGGCTCCGGAAGCGAGAGAGCGTATTGAAAAAGAACTGCTCGGAAAGTAAAATAGAAGAAAAAGTTTCGGAGGAGCGAACATGAAGAAAACAGTCAGACTGACAACGGCCCAGGCCATTGTCCGGTTCCTTGACAACCAGTACGTGTCCATGGACGGAGAAGAGACGAAGTTTGTCGACCGTTTCTTCACGATCTTCGGTCACGGCATCGCTGTAGGCTTAGGTGAAGCGCTGGATACAAATCCGGGCGGCATCAAGGTCATGCAGGGACGCAACGAGCAGGGCATGTGCCACGCGGCTATCGCATTTGCGAAGCAGAGCGGCAGAAAGCGCATCATCCCCTGTGCATCATCTGTAGGCCCGGGCGCTGCCAATATGGTCGTGGCCTGTGCGACAGCTACCGTCAACAACATTCCGCTTCTGGTATTCCCGGCGGATACATTTGCATCGAGACAGCCGGATCCGGTTCTGCAGCAGCTTGAGCAGAGCAACAGCCTGGCCACCACCACCAACGACGCTTTCAAGCCGGTCTGCAAGTACTGGGACCGCATCATGCGTCCGGAAATGGTCATGACGGCCCTCATCAACGCCATGCGCGTTCTGACGGATCCCGCCGAGACCGGTGCCTGCTGCATCGCGCTTCCGCAGGATGTGGAAGGTGAGTCCTATGACTTCCCGGAATATTTCTTCGAGAAGAGAGTCCACCGCATCACAAGACCGGTGGCAGTCGAAGAAGAGATCGATGACATCGCCGAAATCATTGCGGGAGCAAAGAAGCCTCTCGTGATCGTCGGCGGCGGCGTCCGCTATTCGGAAGCCGGCGAAGAAGTCGAGAACTTCTGCGAAGAATTCCATATTCCGTTCGGCGAGAGCCAGGGCGGCAAGAGCGCCTGTAAGTCCAGCCATCCCTACTGCCTCGGCGGTATCGGGGTGACAGGCACCTATGCATCCAACGTCATCGCGAGAGATGCGGACGTGGTCATCGCCATCGGCACGAGACTCTCCGACTTCACGACCAGCTCCAAGTGGCTGTTCAAGAATGAAGACGTCAAGTTCGTGACCATCAACAACTGCCGCTATCACGCATACAAGATGGATGCGGTCAAGGCAGTCGGCGACGCAAAGGTCACCGTTAAGGCACTTGCCGAGAAGCTGAGAGCGAAGAAGTATGTCTCCGCTTATACAAATGAGATTACCGACGCCAAGGCTGTCTGGGACAAAGAGATGGAGCGCCTGGCGGGCATCGTCTATTCGGGCGACGACTTCGAGCCGATCATCAAGCCGCGTGATCCGAGAACGATTCCGGAGTTCGTCAAGATGACAGGCAGCGACCTGACACAGACGGCGGCTCTCTGCGCAATCCGCAGAAAGATCGACGACGACGCGACCATCATCACGGCCGGCGGTTCTCTTCCGAGCTGCATGCAGCGTATGTGGACGACGGACAAGAGAGGCGGCTACCACGCAGAGTACGGCTATTCCTGCATGGGCTACGAAGTAGCGGCGACTCTGGGCGTCAAGTTCATCGAGCCGGACAACGAAGTTTACGCTGTTGTCGGTGACTCCAGCTTCCAGATGCTTCACAGCGAGATCATGACGATCATGCAGGAGAAGCAGAAGGTCAACATCCTTGTCTTCGACAACTGCGGTTTCGGCTGCATCAACAACCTGGAGATGACTCACGGCATCGGCTCCCTTGCGACAGAGTTCCGTTACACGGACGGCAAGAAGCCGTGCGGCGACCTGATCCCGGTAGACTACGCCAAGATCGCGGAAGGCTATGGCCTGAAGTCCTACACCTGCAAGACCATCGCCGAGCTCGAAGCAGCTCTGGAAGATGCCAAGAAGCAGGATGTCGCCTGCCTGTTCGATCTGAAGGTTATCCCGAAGACCATGACGGACGGCTATGAATCCTGGTGGAATGTCGGCATGGCTGACACATCCGAGAGTGCAAGCGCACGCGCGGCATGGGAAGAAGTCAAGGCCGGACGCGACATCGCGAGAAAGTATTGATTTTAGTGACTGAAAGATAAACATAGGGGAAGGGCGTGTGAAAAAACGAAAGTTTTTTCACACGCCCTTCCCCACTTACGTATCATTTGTTTCGACGGGCAGCTGCTATCTGAGTTTGCCCCTGTTCCTTCGCCGCGCATCCGAGGTGGCGGGCAGCTACTTCCTTGTGAAGTTCGAATTCCTTCGCCGCCCATCCGAGGCAGCGGGCAGCTACTATCTGAGTTTGCTCCTGTTCCTTCGCCGCGCATCGAGGCGGCGGGCAGCTACTACCATGTGAATCATGAATCCCTTCGCCGCCCATCGAGGGGTGCGGGCAGCTACTTCCTTGTGAAACACGAATTCCTTCGTTGCCCGTTAAGACGGCAAAGCACTAAATCAAAAGGGACTGTGAAAAAAGCATAGCCTGAAAAACAAAGAAGGATCAAGGGCTATGATTTTGTTTTTTCACAC